>JBFHJA010000058.1:0-13765 GCA_041596165.1 Draconibacterium sp.
ACAGGATTGTATAATCGCTGAACTGCCTCTACAATAATTACAACTGCAAAAATCAATAACATTAAACCACTGCTATAACCTGAAAGAGAAAGTATTTTATCTGATTTTCCCTTAAACTTATTATTTTTTGAAACTTTTCGGACAACGATATAAGCGACCCAACTTAAACCAATGGCAAGCACATGGGAACCCATGTGAATGCCATCGGCTAATAAAGCCATCGATTTTGTTGTTAATCCAAAAATTATTTCAACAACCATTGTGATGGCAGTTAACAGCACTACCCACATGGTTTTATTCTCGTAATTACTTTTAATTTCTGTCATAAATATTTGTTTAACTCTGCAACTGTTTTATTCATTTCCAATTCCGATTGAAGTAATTTATTTACACTTTCATAATAAATAGAGAGTTCGAGCATGTAATCAATGATTGAAATTTCGCCTTTATCTAATGCCTTTACAACAAGTTCAGAATTATTGTAAAGCTTTAAATTCTCTTTATAGTCGCTTACATTTTTTTGAAGTCCTATTGCTTTTGCGTGCAAAACTTTTAAATGATTATACAACTGAACTTTATTGTCATTGATGGCATTTTCCATGGCAAGTGTATTTGCGTTGGCATACTTCACCGTGTTTTTGTTTTCCCATAACGGAATTGATACACCTACTGTAACTCCTTTAAAACTTTCTCCAACAACCGATTCGCTCATATACGCAGCCTGAAGTTTGGGTAAGCTCATTGACTTATTTAAACTCACTTGCTTTTGACTTAGCTCAATTTCTTTTATCAGCCAATTGAAAAGTGGATTACTTTGTTCGGCTTGCAGATACCACTTTTCAAAGTCAAGCGGTATTTCGCTTGCCTGAAATTCATTGTCAGACAGCGTTACAGAAGTACCTCCATTTAAGCGGGAAAGTTCGCCAAGCAAAGCTTCTTTTTCAACATTAAGTGATTCCAATTCTTTGCTCAAATTCAAAAGATTTAGCTGTGCTTTGTTGTATTCCAATATATTGGTTTCACCAACGTCTAATTTCGCTTTGTACGAAGTTGCCAATTTTTCGGCATGTGAAAGCCTTTTTGAAAGTTCAGTGTGCAAGGCATTTGTATAAATCAAATCGTAACAAATTAGCCGTGATTCCAAAAGCAACTCTTTGCGCTGTTTTTGATATTCAAGCTCGATTTGTTCATTTTTTATCTCCGAAATTTGATTTTTATACTTGTATGCCGTCGGAAAATCAAAGGCTTGTTTTATGCTAAAATCCTTTCGGTTTCCTGTAATATCATCTCCCCATAAATAATTAAATTCAACTTCAGGATTTTGTAAATAAAAACCTGTTTTATTGCCCAATTTATTGGCTTCACCTTTTTCCTTTAAGGCAGAAATTGTTGTGTTGTTCTTTTCAATCTCAAGCAACACATTTTCAATATTGTTTTGAGCAAATAGTGATGAACCCAACGCTATGATGAATACTGTTGTTATTAACTTTCTCATTGATTGTCGTTTTTTAAAATGCCTCGATTTTTTAGTGAACTGTAAATAATTGGCACAATGTAAATATTGAGTAGTGTTGAGGTAAGCAAACCACCAAGTATGACTTTTGCCATTGGGCTTTGAATTTCGTTGCCCGCCAAATCGCCGCGCATTGCCAATGGAATAAGGGCGAGTGCTGCCGTTAATGCTGTCATTAGAATTGGGTTGAGCCTGTCTGCCGAACCTTTGATAATGGTTTCCATAAGCGAAACACCGCTATTTTGCAGTTGCTGATAATGCGAAACAAGCAATATTCCATTGCGGGTGGCAATTCCGAAAAGTGTAATAAACCCAATGATTGCAGGAATACTGAGTATGCCGGAAGTAAAATGAATGGCAAAAACACCTCCAATTAATGCCAAAGGAAGATTGAGCAAAATAATTCCTGCAAGTTTGAAATTTTTAAACTCTTGAAACAACAACAAGAATATGATGAGAACTGCTAAAATTGAAGTAATCATTAAAGTTTTCGACGCTTTTGCTTCGCTCTCAAACTGGCCGCCATATTCAATTCTATATCCTTCGGGCAGTGCAATACTGTTATTTATATTCTTTTGAATATCCTGAACAACACCACGTAAATCGCGCCCGGCAACATTGGCAGAAATCACAATTTTACGTTGCACATTCTCACGACTTATTGAACTTGGGCCAGATACAGATACAATTTCAGCCACTTGTTCCAGAGGAACTTTTTTACCATCATATGTATCAATTAATGCAGCGCGAATTCCTTCAATAGTTTCTGTGTAGTCTTTATTCAACCGCAATACCAGGTCGAATCTTCGCTGACCTTCGTAAATATCAGCTAACTTTTCGCCACCAAAAGCAATGTCAACATACTCATTAAATTGCTGCAATGTAATACCGTAATATGCCAACATATCGCGGTTTGCCTTAATTTGAATTTGAGGAATGGCAACCTGTTGTTCAACATTTACGTCAACCAAACCTTCAATGTCAACAATAGAATTTTTTACCTGGTTACCAATTGTAAACATCTGGTTTAAGTCGGAACCAAAAAGTTTTATCGCAATATTTGCCCTTGTGCCCGAAAGCATGTGGTCAATTCTATGACCGAGAGGTTGCCCCACTGTTGCAGCAATTCCGGGAATTCTGGCTAAAGTATTTCGCACATCAGCCTTAAATTCCTCTGGACTGCGGTCTTTGAGCGTAAAATTCACATCTATTTCGGCACTGTTAGTTGTTTGCGAATGTTCGTCCAATTCTCCGCGGCCTGTTCTTCGTGCTGTACTTGATATTTCTGAAATACTTAACAATTCTGTTTCAACCAAATTTCCTAAAAGATTGCTTTCTTCTAAAGAAGTTCCTGGCTTTGTTACAACAGAAAGCGTTAGTGAACCTTCATTAAATTCAGGCAAAAAACTTCGCCCCATAGTTGACATTGCTACCAATGAAATTATAAATAAACCGAGGGTAGAAAAAACAAGCGCTTTTTTGTGATGCAGCGACCATGTTAGTGATTTTTCGTAAAAAAACGAAAGCTTTCTGACCAACCATTTTTCTTTTTCATTTTTAGCTAAATACTTATCATTTGTCAAAAGCATTTTTGCCAGCAAAGGGGTTAAAGTCATGGCAACAACCAAGGAAACAAACAACGAAACTACAAAGGCAATTCCCAGCGGTTTCAACATTCTGCCCTCCATTCCCGACAAGAAAAACAGCGGAATAAAAGCAACAATAATAATGGCAGTCGCATTTAATATGGATGCCCTGATTTCTTTTGAAGCTTCGTAAACAACTGTAAATGAGGTTTGCCTTTCATCCACAGGTTTTTGCCGGTTTTGCCGTAGCCGTTTATACACATTTTCAACGTCAATAATGGCATCGTCAACCAATGCGCCGATGGCAATTGCCATTCCACCAAGACTCATTGTATTTATGTTCAAACCAAGTAATTTCATTACCAAAATTGCACCTAGTAGCGACAGGGGAATTGCCAAAAGCGAAATAATTGTAGTTCGGAAACTGCCTAAGAATATAAAAAGAATGATAATTACAAATATACTTCCCTCTAACAAAGCACTTTGCACATTGCTGACAGAGGTTTCTATAAACCCTGCCTGACGAAAAATATGCGTGTCTAATCTTACATCGGGAGGCAAGGTTTTTTGCAGCGTTTTTAGGTTTTCTTCAATGTGCTGCGTAACATCAAGCGTGTTTGTGTTTGGCTGTTTTGAAACAGAAATAATAACGGCAGGTGTTCCATCTTCGGAGGCGTGCCCCATTTTTATGGCACTGCCAATTCTAAGTTCAGCAACATCATTTATGCGAACAGGTTTTCCATTGTTCGATTTAATGTAAGTACTGCCCAATATTTCTAAATCAAAGCTGCGTGCCATTCCCCGAACCACATATTCATTTCCATATTGACGAACAGCACCACCCGTTGAGTTTTGACTAATTCCTTTGCAAGTTTCCGTTAATTCGGTCATGGAGATATTGTAAACTTTCATTTTGTACGGATTTGCTAACACCTGATATTGTTTATAATCGCCGCCAATAATGGTTACCTGCGAAACGCCACCCGTTGCCAAAAGCAAGGGTTTTACATTCCATTCGGCAATGGTTCTTAAATCCATCATGCTTGTGCTGTCGGCCTGAATGCCTATAAAAAATATTTCTCCCATTACACTTGACTGCGGAGCTAATACAGGTTGCCCGACTCCCAAAGGCATTTGCGAAGAAATCGTAATCAATTTTTCGCTAACAATTTGGCGGGCTTTAAAAATATCAGTTCCCCAATCAAACTCAACCCAAATAAAAGAAAATCCTTGAGATGAAGCTGAGCGAACCCTGCGAACATCAGTTGCACCATTTACAGCGGTTTCAATTGGGAATGTAACCATTCGTTCCACTTCTTCTGAAGCCATACCGTGTGCGTCAGTCATAACAACAACTGTTGGTGCAGTAAGGTCAGGAAAAACATCTACATCCATATTTATAGCTGTTCTTATTCCAAAAACCACTAAAACCACCGAACACAGCAAAATAAAATACTTGTTGTTCAGTGAAAACTTTATAATATTATTTATCATGATTTTCTGGATTTTTAATGAACATGGCCTGAATGTGCATCTAATGTACCCGAAGCCTGGGCTAATTTTACCAAAATCGCACCTTTGGTAACCACACGTTCATCCTCATTAATCCCTTTAACAATTTCGGTTTTCACGCCATCTGTTGACCCGGTTTTTACTTCTCTTTTTTCAAACAGTTCAGGATTAACCTGCACAAAAACAAAAAATGCACCTTGCTCTTCCAATAAGGCAGAATTAGGAATTGTTAAAGCCTGTGAATTAGTCAAAGTTTTAAGGTAGATTTCAACAAAACCACCTGAAATAAAACTCCCTTTATTGTCAATTTGAATATTAACCGGAATTAAATAATTGTCGGAATTGGCAGAGCGACCATAAGACAATACTTTTCCATTTAATTCTTCAAAAGTGTAGGATTTTTGGTCGTTTATTGTGCGAATATTTGCAGAAGAAATTGCGCCCAGAAGAGGAGCGTATTTTTGCTGAACTTCGGCACGTAACACAAGTGTTTTGTTTTGCGAAACAATTACAAGCGGCTGTCCAGCTTCAACGTATTGACCATTTTTTACAAATACTTGTTTAACGTAACCCGTCAGTGAGCTTATTACTTTTTGCCCCGAAGCACTAAAATTCTTATTTAGATTATCAAAAATAGCTTTTGTGTTTTCGTATTGAGTTTTAGCATTTAACAACTCTTTTTCTGAAACAATTTTGTCTTTTGCCAATTCCTTTGTACGCTCGTAATCAGCTTGTGCTTTATTGTAATTATTCTGCGCCTCAGCAAATCGGACAGATGAGTTATTGTCAGCCATTCCGCTTCCTGAAATCGAAAACATGGCTTGTCCACTTGCAACACTTTTTCCTTCCAGAACATTATTGTCCACAATAGTTACAATACCATTTGTTTTGGCTGAAATTACAATCTCATCTCCTTGAGCCGATTGAACTTGCGCCGTGGTTTTAATTACCTGACCGAATGGCTCTTTCACGGCTTTTTTAGTAGCAAAATCAATTTTCCACGATTGTTCTTTTGTAAAAACAGTAGCATTTGTCGATGAAACAACTTGGTCTTCTGCGGCATGGATTGCATCGTGTTCATCGCCATAAACCTGTACTTCAGGAACGATAAGCTGGAAATTGCCATTTTCAGTTGTAATGTCAAAAAGAAGTTGGCCTTTCCCTGCGGTTTCAGGTTTCAACTCAAACTTATAAATGCCTTTGCGTGTGGGTTCGCTAAGAGTATGACTTGTTTCTTTGCCATTCACAACAAGCCGAATGGTCATGCTTCCCTTTTCAAGAGCTGTGAAATTCGGCAAATGAGAGAAATGAGATAAAACACTGCCTGTTTCGTCCACTACAAATGGGTCAGCCTCAGCGAATAGTTCAAATTCATTGCTGTAAGTTGTTATTTGAATTTTAACTTCGTCATGGTGTGAATCCGCTGTTTCGGTGGAATTTTTGTTGTTGCAACTTGCAGTAAATAAGGCAACTGTCGCAAATAATAATATTTTGATTTTCATTGTCAATATTGTTTAAATTTTAAAAGAAATGATACTCGCATGTTGTAAACAATCAGCAAAAATGGATTTCGCAGACATGCACTATTCGAAAAACAAAAAATTAAACAATAGCTGGAGGGCCCCGTAAAGCATTTGTTGCGGGAATAAATAAAGTAGATTTTAAGAATTGTTGTTCTCCATACAGATTCCGTTTAAGATTTAGAGGTTTGGCAAACTCATGGATTAATAAATATGCGATTAGAAATGATGCAGCATCCGGGATTTGAGAATTTCCTTCTAAAAGATTGGTTCTTTCAATTGCGAAATCATTGATTGTACAGAAATGATGATGACATGGGAAGGAATGATTGTGTTCTGAATCCTTTTCTATATTTTTTGATTCATGTTGATGATTCAATTTATCCTGCAGGTGGTCATTATCGAAATCATGTACACACTTTGATGAAAAAACAAATGCCAAATCATGATGATGATGATGCTCAATCAGCTCATGACTTAAGACTACCAGAAAAGATAGTAATAGAGATATGGCATAAATTCTTCTTTTCACAATTGCAAATATAAGACTTATAATTCTTTTATTAATAAAAAAGGGTGCCCGCATATAGCAAACACCCTTAATTCGTATTTTAAACTGAAAATTACAACTTCACAGTCGTTTTTAAATCATTTGCTTTTCGTGATTCGTAGCTTACCGTAATTTCACCTTTCCCTTCCACCAAAAACTGGTATTCAACTGTTCCGTAACCAGGAACCGAAAGAAACTGAATTTCAGGTTTGTTGTCTTTGTAAGTCACTTTGTTTAACCTGAAATCGTTGATTTTACCGCCTGCCACAACTTTTGCTCCGGTAACTTTTAGTATGTCGGGTGTAAAAAGTTTGTTTTTATACGAATCAGTTGTCATGGTTGGCAAACCGTTTTTGTTTTTCAACCTTACCCTGATCTGTTTGAGGTTTTTGCCAATTTCTTTTACTTCAAAAACTTCCATCGAAATTTCAGGTGTATTTTCAGCAGCCAGGAAAACCACCGATGCGTTGCGATGTACCAATTCCTGCAACATAAAAATTTGAGGTAAGCGGGAAGTCATTTTAACCCAGCCGCCAATTTCAATCTCGCCATAAGTAGGGTGGTTGAATGTTTTCCATTCTTTGTACATTTCTCCCTGCGCCAAATGGTCGTTAAATTTCATTTGTTCGCGCGCTTCTTCAGGATTTGCACCTCTCCGTCCACTTCCTTCTTCAGGTTTTGCTGTGGTTTTGTCTGTTTTTACATTGTACGTTTCCTGTTCACGCTGAAAAAGTTCGCCTACAAACGAAAAAATCCCATAGTTAAAAAACAGTTGTCCGTCGGAATCGCCATAAGTTGGATATAAATCCACGGAGGCGTGATAAACATAACCAGGTGTGATTTTTATAGCGTCTTTACCAATTACGTCATAAGCTGAAATATCAGATGGGTCGATTATGACTGATTTATCAGAAGGAACGCGCAACCACATTCCGCCACTGTTGTGGAAAGAAAAGGCAACGATGATATTGGGGCGGTTCATGATATATTCGCTCACAGCTTTTATTCCAACTCCGGAAAACGGGTAATTTCCCGCGCCACTCTGCACATACCGTGGCATCCAGTTGTATCCCCAGTCGCGGTTGGGATCCAAATATCCTTCAGCGTCTTCGTTGAGTTTGCCATCATTGTCGTTATCAATTCCTTCTGTCCCCAACAAAGTATATTCACCTTTTTTTCCAGGTTCAACCCGCACCAAAATTCGGGGATCATCTGGATCGGCTTTATAATCGCCATTTGGATCTTTTATCCGCATTTGAGTGATACTTCCATCGCCATCCAAATCATCGGGAGCATCTTCATCAAATAAACCGTCATTGTCATCGTCTTTCGGAATCCTGATGCTGCGACTCGAACTGGGTGTGTGGGCATCTTCAAAAAAGTGGAAACGACCGTCAACGTTTACGACCGGCAAAATGTAATGTGCATTCCTGTCAACAGCTTTTGTTACTTTTTCGTTTTCACCATATTTTGTAAGCAACATATTTGCATAATAAAGGCAAACTTCGCCAGCCTGAATTTCATTACCGTGGATATTTCCGTCAACATAAACGCCGGGTTTAGCTGATGCTTCTCCTGTTTTTGAGTTGTTGATTGTGAGTGCATAAATTTCCCGGCCTTCTTCACTTTTTCCAACTATTTCCAGTTTTGTCATTTCCGGATAAGCTTTGTTTAACGCCTGCAAAGCTTCGTTTACTTCATCGTAATTGTAATACCTGTCGAAACGGAGAGGAACTTCGATTTTTCCTTTTGTTTCTGATTTTGCAACGATTGCAAAGGAAATGAGCAATGTAAATATGAATATCTGTTTCATGATTAGCCTCCAATTTTAATTTGTTTTTCAGTACTTCCGAAAATAGTTGATTCGATTTTGGCGGTGATTTCCGGCTTTTTATCTGTCTGAATCATCCATGTCAGTTTTTTAACAGTGTTGCCGCCAATTGCGCCAAGTGGTGTTCGTTTTATTCCTTCCAGAAAATTAATCTCGCCATCAAGAATAACGACTACAGGTGCGGGCTGACTATTTCTCTCTCCCATGGCAATTGGGTAGGGGAGATATCCCTTATTTTCGATATAAAGTTCCAATTTGTAAACACCGCTGCCAAGGTCTGTTATTTTTTCACCAGCTATCGAAATATCCGGCAATTTTGTTGAAAGTTGCAATAACCACGGAAGTTGGGTTTGCAACAATGAATCGATTTGTTCAGGTTTCGGTGTTGTTTCTAAATATGGTATATAACCGCCAATTTCAACGTCGTTTAATGTTGGGTGCTTGTAGCTTTGCCATTGCACGAAACCTTTGCCTTCCCAATCTTTATCTGAATAAGCAAGCAATGCTTTGTCTTTTTCGCTTAGTTCACCTTCTTTTTCTTTTTTCGCGCTGTTTTTCATCATTCCTGCCATTTGTTTTGGACTGATTTTGCCAGATTTCATCATTTCGGTAACGCTGCTTGCAGTAAAACGATCGGGTGCCTTGTTGGCTTTTAGGAATGTTGTGATTTTTTCATCACCCAGAGCAACAAATTCATCGGAGCTCATTTTTTCCACTTCTTCAAGTGAAACTATACTGTCGCCGGATTTCTTCTCCTCCTTTACTTTTGGCACAGTAAAAAGGTTCATGCTGAACGATGGAACGCCCAAATGATAATATGCCCACAACTCAAATGAACCTTCTTTGTCGCCGGGCGCATCAAGCCTTTCTGTATTGAATTTTTTAGCTTCCAGATATTTTTTATAATCCTCAGAGAATTTCGTGTAGAATTTCAAATCTTCTTCGAGCGGATTAACAGCTGCGCCCAAACCCAGCATCCCTGCCACCATCGACGGTGTAACTTCTACTCCGGCCGGCACCCGTTGCTTCATCATTTCTATCACTTCATCCATCGAAAATGTTTTGTTTGCATCGACATTCAACATGCGTGCATATCGTCCGGGGATTTTTATGCTTTGCAAATTGGCACCACCTTTTCTGCCACCTTTGGGTGGTGTTTTACAGAAATCGGAGTTGCCGAGCGTGAAAACCATTGCAATTTCAGGCCTGTCAAAAATAAACTGCATTAAATTATATACTTCGGGAGTTTGTCCAGGCCAAAGTCCAGCTTCTTTATTTTCGCGTGGGAACAAGTGCGGAAATCCAATTCCAACATTTATTCCACCTTCACCGTCTTCGTTATACTGACTGTCGTTGTCGTTATCGATTCCTTCGTCATACAGTTTGTATTCGCCTTTTTCACCTTTTGTTGCATCGGCTTTAACCATAATTCGCGGGTCGTTTTTCGAAACTATATAGGAGCCTTCCAAATCTTTAACCCTGATTTGTGTAATATACCCATCGCCATTTAAATCATCAAAACCATCTTCGTTAACTGCTTCGTCAACGTCGTTGTTAATTTTGAAATCATTTACAGTTCTGTCGGATTTCACACTTGAAAAATAGCCGGAAGCCGCATCAGGATTGGGTTGCGCTAAAATATACCATTTCAGGTTTTTTGTGTATTGAGCTGAATCGAGCAACATTTTTGCAAAATAAAGCGCACCTTCAGTTGAAAGGGGCACATTTCCTTCAAAATTACTCCCCACAAAAACGGCGGGAACTCCCTTCAGGTTCGACCCTATTTCCAGCACGTTGATTACTTCTCCACCCGGACTTGTTGCAACATTGTGTAACTGAGTTGCACCCGGATTTTCCTTTTGCAACTTTTCTAAAATTTGCCTGACTTCTCCGTTCGTGTGGTATTTATCGAAGGAAGTCACGGATTGTGCTGATGCCTGCGTGACAGAAAAAGTCAGTATGCTCAGCATGATAAAATTAAATAGTTTTTTGACCATAGGATACGTCTTTTTGATTGGTTTCTTAATTAGAAATATCTATTTTTTGTTTTAAGCCTAATTCAATAATAGGTTGATTCAGTTTTATATGGTTTTGGGTGCGGAAAAATACATTTTTTATTTTCATTCGTTCATCAATGAGAAATTTTTTTTTACGTTTTTAACAAAGAGGATTTAATGGCGTTTAGTTAATTAAGTTAATTATCAAATAATAAATAAAGCAAACTCCCATCGACTGTGCACCGGATGATTTTCAGACTGACTGCAGCCCGATTGGCAGGAAAATCTATTATTAATAGACTGCCATTAAAAGAAGACTGTTTGTGAAAATTGAATCTTTTCGATTTTGTAAACATAAAAATTACTATGCATTTTTTAATTCAGGGAAAAACATTTTTATACTTCCGTGTAAATCCTTTATTTTAGTTGGGAAATCTAATATAAATTTCATCACTTTGAAAAATTGAAAAGAGTTGACTTCGGAAAAACAATTCAAAATGAAGAGAAAATTAATTCATATAATAAGCTTGGTGACATTTTGTTTCAGTAGCATTTTATCATCTGCTCAACAACCTGAAATCAGGATTAATTTGGGAGGATATGCAGCACACATGCCAAAAAATGCACTTTTACTAAGCAATGTTGCATTTGATAAACCAATTATGTTCCTGAAAAATAAAAATGGCGAAACTGTATTCGAATACTCTGGAATGCTGAATAACAGTGCCTGGCCTCCATTTTCGCATTATTACTCCTTCAATTTTACTGATTTCAAAGAAAAAGGTACATACTATTTTGAACTTAAAAACAGCGGAATTGTAAGCAAGACCTTTACAATTGGGGCCTACCCAAATTGGCAGGAAGATGTAATAGGTTTTATTCGGACTCAGCGTTGTGGTTATAATCCACACACAAAAAAGTTTTGCCACCAAAATGATGGATTGAGTTTTTTTGGAATCCGCCCCGATTCAACAAGTATTGATGCAACAGGTGGCTGGCACGATGCAGCGGATCAGCTAAAATATTTAATTACAGGAAGTAACACAACAGCCAGGATGCTGATGGCTTACCAGATGAATCCCAGCAGTTTCAAAGACGAAGTAGATGCAAAAGGTTTATCCGGCGCCAATAATTTGCCCGATATTCTGGATGAAGCAAAATGGGGTCTCGAATGGATCTTAAAATTGCACCCAAGTCCAAATGAGCTTTATCATCAGGTGGCAGATGACCGCGACCACCAGGGATTTAAGCTGCCACACGCTGATAATGCCGATTATGGCTGGGGCGTAAATAGCTTTCGACCTGTGTATTTTGCCACCGGCAAACCACAGGGACTTTCGAAATACAAAAGCCAGGCAACGGGAATTGCAAATCTTGCCGGACGATCAGCGGCAACTTTAGCATTGGGTTACGAAATTTTCAGCGCCATAAAAGGATACGAAATATTTGCTGAAACCTGTTTGCAAAATGCCAAAGAACTTTACGCCATGGGCCAGCAACAGGAAGGTTATCAGCAGGGAAATAGTTTTGGCGCTCCCTATCGTTATGAAGAAAATACGTGGGCCGATGACATGGAATGGGCAGCGGCGAAATTGTATAGCATTACACATGAGAAAATACTTTTAAATGATGCCCGGAGGTATGCAAAAATAATTGGAAACTGGTCGTGGATGGAACGCGATACCGCCCGTCATTACGAAATGTACCCGTTTGTAAATATGGGGCATTACGCACTTTGGCAAGTTGGTACAGCAAAAGACAAACAGCAGATGATCAAATATTTCGAACACAATCTTGTGCGGATTCAAAAAAGAGCAGATGAAAACCCTTATGGGGTGGGGCATTTGTTTATTTGGTGTTCGAATAATCTTGCCGCTGCGGTTGCAACACAGGCCATGTTGTTTGAGGAAATGACGGGTTCGCAAAAGTACCGCCCATTGATGCAAAATCATATAAACTGGTTGTTGGGTTTGAATCCCTGGAGTACAAGTATGATCACCGAAATCCCTGAAAATGCAGATACTCCTGACGATGTTCACATGCCATTTTGGATCATCAACAAAGAAAAAATAAAAGGGAGTTTGGTGGATGGACCGCAATGGTCAACAACTCATGACAAGATGTTGCAGATTGTAATTTCTGAACCCGATGAATATGCTCATTTACAACCCGAACACATAAAATATTGGGACGACTATGCAGACTACAGTACAAACGAACCCACCCTGGATGGCTCGGCTGAATTACTTCTGATTTTGACTTATTTAAGCCATGAATAGAATCATTTTTATAGTGCTGTTTTTATTGTTTGCCAAATTACTTGCCGCACAAAAAGAGATGGATAAATACGGTGCAATCGTGAGATCCGACACACTGCAAAAAAAAACATATCTCTGTTTTACCGGTCACGATTTTTACGAAGGTTTTGGGCAAGTGCTGATCGTTTTGAAAAACCAAAAAGTAAAAGCTTCATTTTTTCTTACAGGCGATTTCGTGCGCGAACATGCTGAATTGGTTAAGTCAATTGCCAAAGACGGGCACTATATCGGAGCACATTCCGACAAGCATCTTTTGTACTGCGACTGGTTAAAAAGAGACAGTTTGTTATATTCAGTGGATGAAATAAAAGCTGACATAATTCACAATCTGCAAGCCCTTGAAAACGTGGGAATCCGGCCAAAGTATTTTATGCCCCCTTATGAATGGTACAATAAAAAAGTTGTTGAAATTGCGCATGAGTTAAACCAAATAACAGTCAATTATTCGCCCGGCACCTTATCAAACGCCGATTACACAACGCCGGACATGCCAAACTACAGTTCAAGCAACGATATTCTAAAAAGTATTTTTGAATACGAAAAGCTAAACGGAATGAATGGTTTTCATTTGCTCATTCACCCCGGCACCAGTAAGTTACGGAAAGATAAACTGTACTTTCATTTGAATGAAATTATTATAGAATTTAAAGAAAAAGGGTATGAGTTTGTGAGGTTTTGATTTGCTTAGTCATTATTTTTATTTTTAAAAATCATGCACTGTTAATTGCTGGAAAAAAGGTTCAACTCCAAAACACTTTCAAATTAATATCCCCGGAAATTTTCTTTAAGTAATCCACTCTATAATTTATGTTTCTTTGATTATACAATTAATTTTGTATTTACGTTTTCTAAGATGTACATAACTTTTACAATATGATATCCTGCAGTTTCCGCTTTGTTTTGACCTTCACAATTACAAATCTGTACTTTCTGTTTAT
>JBFHJA010000059.1:0-13723 GCA_041596165.1 Draconibacterium sp.
AGAAAACGTAATTGACGCAATGATTGTAGCAAAGGCAAAAGGCTTGATTACCATTGGAATGACTGGAGAAACCGGCGGCAAAATGAAAGATTGGTGCGATATTCTCCTCAACGTGCCCGAAACCCGCACCGCCTATGTTCAAGAGTTGCATCTTCCTGTTTACCATGCCATTTGTATGATAATTGAAAAAGAGATTTTTGGGTAAGTGTGGAAAGTTGAGGCAGGGGCATATACAAAAAAGAAAAAGTTAAAAAGCAAAATAATAAGTATCCAGCATCCGGTAACCAGTGTCATGAATCCAATATAAACCAATAAATAATAACAAATGAAAAAAACTAATTCAAACTCAGATTCGAATCTTTCAAGAAGAACTTTTATCGGGCGCACAGCTGTTGGAACCGCAGCTATTGCTATCACACCGGTAAGTTCAGTTTTTGCGAATTTCAACAAACCGACAAACTGGCCTGCAAATGCTGAAGGCATTACCTTTCACATGATTGGCCATGCGCATATCGACCCTGTTTGGCTTTGGCCGTGGCAAGAGGGGATATCGATAGTTCACAGCAGTTTTCGTTCGGCCCTTGACAGGATGAACGAAACACCAGGTGTTGAATTTATTTCGAGTTCAGCCCAATTTTATGAATGGGTAGCTGAAAACGATCCCGAAATGCTTGAACAAATTAAAAAAAGGGTGGATGAAGGTAGCTGGAATTTTGTTGGTGGCTGGTGGATTGAACCCGATGTAAACATTCCCGGTGGCGAAGCCTTTGTAAGACAAGGTTTGTATGGACAACAAACTTTTCAGAAATTATTTGGGAAAAAAGCAAAAGTGGGTTTCAACCCTGATTCGTTTGGACACACTTCAACTTTGCCCCAAATCCTGAAAAAACAAGAGTTGGATTATTACGTATTTATGCGCCCCGGACCTCACGAAAAAACAATTCCAGCCGATCTTTTCAAATGGCAGGGACTTGATGGTACGCAAATCACAACTTACAGAATCCCTTTTAGTTACAACGATTCCAATTCGGTGCGCAAAAGAACGGAAGATGTGTTGGAGCGTTTCCAAGACCAACCCATGAAAAATTATATGTCGTTTTATGGTGTTGGTGATCACGGAGGTGGACCTACAAAAATAAATATCAGTTCAATACTTGAAATGCAAAAGGAAAATGGCGCACCCAAAATTGTATTTAGTACGCCCGAACAATATTTTGCCGCCATCGAAAAGGAAAATCCACAAATTCCTGTTGTAAACGATGATTTGCAGCACCATGCAGTCGGCTGCTACACTGCTGAAGCTGAAATTAAAAAAGGAAACCGGCAATCTGAAGCATTACTTATCACCGCCGAAAAAATTGCTGCTATTGGTAATTCATCTTGGGGTGCAGTTTATCCCAAAAATGATTTTACCACAGCATGGCAACGTGTATTGTTTTTACAGTTTCACGATAGTCTCGCCGGTACATCAGTTCCGGAACATTCGCAAGCTGCCCGTGAAGGATATGGTTTTGCTCAGGATATTGCACATCAGGCTATGTACAAAGCAGTTCAAAAATTGGAATGGCAGATTGCCGCAGAAGACCCTGATTCACAATATTTTGTTGCATTTAACCCACATGCCTGGGATGTGTCTGAAATTATTGAATATGATTTTAACTGGGGATCTCAACACAAGGGTTCACGAGTTGAGGATGAAAAAGGAAATACGCTTTTGCACCAGTGGGCTGCTGGTACTACTGAAACAGGTAGCCGTAAAAAACTTCTTACTGAAGTTAAAATTCCCGCAATGGGTTATCGTCAGGTTCGTCTGAAGGACGGCGATTCTCCGGCGATTTCAAACCCTGCCAAAGCGGAAGGTGACATTCTTGAAAACGAATTATTGAAAGTGCGCTTCAACAAAAATGGCACACTCGAATTAACCGATAAATCGACAGGGAAACAGGTATTTACAAACACTAATGGGTGCAGGGCTGTTGTAATCGACGATAAAAGCGATACATGGAGCCACGACATAAAAGCTTTTGACAATGAAATTGGCGAATTTGGTAATGCCAAAATTGTAGTCCTTGAAAATGGTCCCCTTCGTGCCAAAACACGCGTAATTTCAAATTGGGGAGATTCTAAACTTACCATTGACTGGACTTTGCGAAAAGGTTCGCCAAATTTGGAAGCTGCAGTTTCAATCGACTGGCACGAAAAGTTGAAAATGCTCAAATTCTCTTTCCCTGTTAACGTGGATTCACCGGTGGCAACTTACGAAACTTCATACGGACATATTGTGCGTACTGCTAATGGTGATGAAGATCCCGGGCAACGTTGGATTGATGTAACAGGTAAACAGGATGGAAAAACAACTGGTTTAGCAGTTATCAACGATGCAAAATATGGTTACAGCATAAAAGGTAACGACATGCGGATTTCAGTGATGCGGTCGGCTGTTTTTGCCCACCACAATCCAAAGGTTCTTGACATGGAACAGGAGTATATTTGGATGGATCAGGGAATTCACACATTCAAAATGATGTTGGCTCCCCACAAAGAATCATGGAAAGAAAGTAGTATTGTACAATTGGCAGAAGTTCTTGTGGCACCACCAATCAGTGTTTACCAGGGAATTCATGGCGGGAAATTGCCAAAATCTGGTTCGTTACTTTCAATTGACAAACAGAATGTAATCGTTTCATCTGTCAAACTCGCTGAAGATAATGACGATATAATTATTCGCTGTGTCGAATCTTCAGGAATCAAATCAGATGTAAAACTCAATCTGGCTTTTGCAAAAACAGAATGGAAAGGTAGTTTTAGTCCTTGTGAAATTAAAACACTGCGACTGAACAGGAAATCAAATAAAATAACTGAAGTAAACCTTTTGGAAGCTTGATAATAAATGATTTACAATAAGTTAATAAAATAGAGGTTAAATGTTGTGGAATAGTTACTAAGGTTTTCTTTTGAAACAAGGTTTTACATAATGAAAATTGAAAATAATGAATTTCATTTTGAAGGAAAACCTTATTCAAATTATTAAACCTTAGTAACAGAAAACTGCTTCCCTCCAACATTAACCTGATTAATAAATATGAATTTAAAGGAATGTTCATCTAAATAAAACGAAATTGAAACATAAAAAATGATATGAAAAAAGAATTATTGGAAAGGATTATCAGTGAAATACAATCCGTTAAAATTGCTGTTTTGGGCGATTTTTGCCTTGATGCCTATTGGTTTATCGATGAATCAAAAAGTGAAATATCCGTTGAAACCGGACATATGACACGCCCTGTAAAACAGCAGCGGTATTCGTTGGGAGGTGCCGGAAATGTAACAAATAACATTTCTGCGATGGGAGTAAAAGATGTTCGTGCTTTTGGTGTTGTCGGTCCCGACCCGTTTGCTTATGAAATGGTGAAGGTGATGAAACAAAACGGCATCAATCCAAAAAATTTACTGGTGCAGGACGATGAATGGTCAACCCATGTTTATACAAAACCATATGTTGGTGATGCCGAGCAAAACCGTATTGATTTTGGTAATTTCAACATGCTTTCAAAACAAACTGCGGACTTGCTGATTAGTAATCTTGAAGCTGAAATCCCTGAAGTTGACATCATCATCATCAACCAGCAGGTTATGTCAGGTATTCATACCGAATATTTTAGAACTCAGCTTACAAAGGTTATCCAGCGTTTCCCCAACAAAATATTTATTGTTGACAGCCGCAACTACAGTTCTTCTTATGAAGGTGCTTATCGAAAAATGAATGATTTGGAGGCAGCTATTTTAGGAGGATTCAAGAAAGATGTAAACGATGTTGTTTTATATTCAGAAGTGAAGGAAGCAGCCGAAAATTTGTATCAGAAATTTGAGAAACCTCTTTTTATTACAAGGGGAGCGCGCGGTTCAATAATCGTTAATGAAAATGGTGTTACAAATATTGACGGTTTGATGATCATTTCAAAAGTTGATACTGTTGGAGCTGGCGATAGTTATCTGGCAGGTGCAGCATCGGCATTGGCAGCTGGATATAGTCTGGAAATTGCGGCAGAAATAGGTTCATATGTGGCAGGTGTAACCGTGCAAAAACTTTTCCAGACAGGCACTGCAAGTCCTGAGGAAATTCTAAATATTGGTGCCGACCCCGATTTTGTTTACAGTTCAGAACTTGCTGAAGATATGCGCCATGCAACATATTGGAATAATTCAGAAATAGAAGTTATAAATGAATGGACACAACCTTTAAACATTCAACACGCCATCTTTGACCACGACGGCACAATTTCTACCCTGCGCGAAGGCTGGGAACACATTATGCAACCCATGATGATGAAAGCCATTTTGGGCGATCATTTTAGCGATGCCGATGAAGCACTTTACCACAAAGTTCATACACGGGTAATCGATTTTATTGACAAAACAACAGGTATACAGACACTTGTGCAAATGAAAGGTTTGGTCGATTTGGTAAAAGAATTTGGACTTGTCCCTGCCGACCAAATTCTTGACGAATTTGGATACAAGGAAATTTACAACGACGAATTGCTCAAAATGGTCAGGGAGCGTGAAGCAAAGCTATCTCGCGGAGAACTCTCAATAGAAGATTTCACCCTTAAAAATGCCGTGCTTCTTCTCGAAAAATTGTACAAAGCAGGTGTAAAATTATACCTCGCCAGCGGAACCGATGAAGTGGATGTGAAAAACGAAGCCCGGATTATGGGTTACGATCATCTGTTTGAAGGGGGCATTTACGGCGCAGTTGGTGATGTTACAAAAGAGGCAAAAAAGATTGTACTCGACAGAATTTTAAACACAATTGGCGATTCTAAAAACGGACAGGTAGCTGCCTTTGGCGATGGTCCGGTTGAAATTCGCGAAACACGTAAAAGAGGTGGTTTGACAATTGGAATAGCCAGCAACGAAATGAAACGCCACAGTTTGAACGAAAGCAAACGAACCCGTTTGATCAAAGCTGGTGCCGATATTGTCATCCCAGATTTCTCTCAGTTGCCAAAGCTTTTGGAGTTGTTGAATATAAAATAAGAACCAGGTGTAAAAGTAAAAAACTACCACGTAGTCACTAGGTTTCACAAAGTACATGTACTCATTTTACAGTACTTTGTGATTCCTGGAGTCTTTGTGTCTTAGTGGCAAAAATCATTTTTTTTAATCTCAATACATAGTGATCGCTTTAAAAATACATTCAAAATGCCATATCCGAAATTCGACCGCAACTTGCTCGATGTTAAACATTTGAGCGACCGTAAAAACAAGGTTTATATCGAAAAAGACCATATTCCTGTTTCACAGGAACCAGGAAATTTGACAGAAAAAGGACTCGAACTCATTGCAAAAACTGTTGCACGGGTTAAGAAAGCACGTGAACTAAACCGTTCTGCAATGCTCACTTTCGGGGCGCACACAATAAAAAACGGAATGGCGCCTACCTTAATCGCACTAATAAAAGAAGGTTGGGTAACGCACCTGGCAACAAATGGTGCCGGTATAATTCACGATTGGGAGTTTGCCTATCAGGGAAAATCGAGTGAAGATGTGCGCGAAAACGTTGAACTCGGCCAGTTTGGCATTTGGGACGATACAGGTTTTTATATCAACCTCGCAATTATTGTTGGCGCTTTCGAAGGACTTGGTTACGGCGAATCGGTTGGTAAAATGATTTATCAGGAAGGTTTGGAAATTCCTGAAATCTCAAAATTGTATGAAATAGCCAAATCGAAAATGGAAGCCGAACCAGCATTAGCAGCAGCTGCAATTGATTTGGCCGGTGCAATTAAACATTTCAATTTGAATGCGGGATGGATGAAAATCCCGCATCCATTCAAACAATATTCTGTCCAGGCAAATGCCTACGAACTTCAGATTCCTTTTACAAGTCACCCCATGTTTGGGCACGATATAATTTACAACCACCCCATGAATCATGGTGCTGCAATTGGACGAACAGCGGAAAACGATTTCCTTGCTTTTGCAAAAAGCGTGAGCAATCTGGAAGATGGCGTGTATTTGTCGGTAGGTTCGGCTGTAATGTCACCAATGATTTTTGAGAAATCCCTGTCAATGTCACAAAACATTGAAATTCAGCTTGGCGGCCATATCAATCGCCATTATATGTTGATTGTTGATTTGGCAGAATCGGACTGGGACTGGGCAAAAGACGGCGAACCACCAATGGACAACCCGGCTTACTACCTGCGTTATTGCAAAACTTTTAATCGCATGGGCGGCGAAATGCACTACCTCACAGCCGATAACCGCGATTTTTTATTGGCCTTGTACCAACAACTAAACAAATAAAAATGAAAGCTTTCATTTTAGTATTCATTTTAACCGGATTTTCTGTTTTTGGTTTTGCCCAACAAATTCAATCGCGTGACGGAAAACTACTGCGCGGCGAAAATTGGCAAAAATTTGTTCCTGTCGAAAAAGCCGATTTTTATGTGGCAACAAACGGAAACGACACTTGGTCGGGGACCCTGGATTCTCCAAATTCAGCTAAAACCGATGGACCGTTTGCGAGCATCGAAAGAGCTCAAAAAGCTGTTCGCGAATTAAAAGCAAAGGTCTATTTTCCAAAAGACGAGCCTGTTGAAAAACGCTGGATTGGCTCGCCGCACCCGCTAGGAAAAGGTCGCGATATTGTGGTTTATATTCGTGAAGGCAATTATGCATTAAGTCAGCCCCTTGTTTTTGAAGCTGAAGACGGTGGAGAGCGGGTGGAAACAAACCTGCCAACCGGTGCATTTGAATACCACAAACTAAAAGACCATTATGTTACCTATGCTGCATTTCCCGGAGAGGAACCTGTAATTTCGGGAGGTTCCACGGTTTCGGGATGGAAAAAAAACGGCAATATCTGGACCGCCAAATATGACGCCGATACCGCAGCCATGCTTGTAGTAAACGGAAAACGTCAGGTGCTGGCACGAACGCCAAACACAGGATATTTTGTTCCTCCCGCCATTTCCAAAACAACCGACGTACTCCATTTTAACAATGGCGAAATAAAACCCTGGGAAAATATGGAAGATAACAGGGTAATTATGCTTTTGCGTTGGCACAAGGGAATTAATTCAATTATAAAAGTGGATGAAAAAACGGGAACTGCAACTTTCAAATCCCCACAGGAAGGTGTTGTTATCGTTCCTCCGCGGTATTATATTGAAAATGTAAAAGCTTTGCTTGATGCACCCGGTGAATGGTTTTTCGATAAAAAAAGCAGGGAAATAAGTTATTTTCCTGAAAATGAAATTGCTAATCCAAACCAGTTTATTGCTGAAGTTCCAACTTTGAATCAACTTTTGGTGGTTCAGGGGAACATGGAAAAACCTGTACGCAATTTGCGGTTTTACGGTTTGACTTTCGAGGGAGCCACTTCAGGAGGTAGCGCTGTTAGCTTCGAATTTTCTCATGCCTGTGAATTGGTTGGCGGAAAAATTCGTTCATGCAGCGGAACGGCACTTTCAATACAGAAAGGTTCCTATCAATCCAAAATCCTGGACAACCATTTCGAAACAATTGACAATGGCGGGATTTATTGCCACGGTTTAACAAATCCAGGTGATGGCCGTGAAATTATTCGCGAAACAACTATTTCCCGCAACAAATTTTATGATTGCGGCGGCATTAATATTTATGCGCAGTACACTTTAATGACTACCATTTCGCACAACTACATTACCAAAACCCGCGGCAGATACGGAATTGATGTTGGTGGCTGGGCAAATCAGGAAGAAGCAATCGATGGTGGATACCTTGTTGAATACAATCATTTGGATGATGTTCAGCTTGATGCCGATGATTCGGGCGCTATAAAAACAGCCGGACTTACCTTTAATTCGGTGGTAAGGCGAAACCTGATTCACGATGTCCGTGCCGGTTTTTTTAATGATAATGTTGGGTTTTGGTTCGATAATATGTCATCGGGCTGGATTTCAGAAGAAAATATTTATTACAATCTGGAACAGGGCGAAATGAAATACTGCGCCGCACTGCCCGAGGATAATATTTACCGAAACAACTTTAAAATTGAAGCACCACATGATAAACCTGAAATAATTATTGAAGGTGCCCCAGATTTTAAGGAAAGCAATCTGGTTGTGGAAATGTCCTCAAAAACAGCATCGGGGGCTGCAATTGCCGGAAGTGTTGTAAAAGTTTCGGCTGATGTTTTTAACAGTGGTTCCAGTGGAATTTCGCCAGTGAAATTTTATGTGGATGGTAAAGTTTACACAGAAAAACTTTTCCCTGTAATTAAAAATAACACACGAAAAATCGAGTTCGAAATCCGCATTTATGATGCCGGTGAACATACTTTGGCGATTGGTTCAACACCATATCAAACCATTAATGTTGAAGGAAATAAACCGGCGGTAGTATTTGAAGATTTTGAATTGTCGGGCAAGCGCATCATTTTTGGCGAAACGATAAAGGGTTCGGCCAAAGCAACAAACCTTGCGGAAACAACTCAAAAATTAGATGCCGGAATTTTTATTGGCGATAAAAAAGCAAAGACAGAACAGGTTGAACTAAAAGCCGGAGAATCGAAAACGGTAAATTTCGAGTTGGAAGTACCGGCTGGCAAACACCAAATCCGTATTGAAAACAGCGCTGTTAAAGATTTGACGGTTTTCGAATCAGAAACGCTTGACCTTTCGAAAATGAAAATTCACGAGTACTGTTCAGCAAAAGCCTTACCTTATGAAATAGAAGCCGACAATAAAACAAACCGCTTTAAAATTACGGCCGGCGGTTCCGACTTTTTTCATGCTGAAGATTCGTATGCCGCTGCGTATTTAAAAGGTATAAAAGGCGATTTTGTGGCAACAGTAAAAATCAGTCAGTTTGGATTACGTACGCACGAATGGTTCCGTTCGGGATTGTTTGTGCGGAATGATATCGCGCAAAGTTTCGATGTGCAACCCGGAAGCAAAGGTTCGGTGCTGGTTTTCAGCTCGCCCGGACGTGCGGGAATTGAATACGACGAATTTGCCAACGGTTGCATGCACAAAGCCAGCAGTACCAATTTGCCTGAAAATTCAAATGCTCCAATTTATCTGAAAATGGTTAGACAAGGCGACAGTTTCAGCGGCTATATTAGTTTGGACGGGAAAAACTGGATTATTGAACGCCACACCACGGAAATTCCCGGAATTGCAGAATCTGTTGATTTGGGTTTGGCAGCCGGCGGTCCCGATAAAAATCAATATTGGGTTGAATTTACCGACTGGAAAATTGAAGTGGCGAAGTAAAATTTGTGCATAAAACCATGTGCTCTATGTGCCTATGTGGTAAAAAAAATGAAATAAAAAAACTACTCAGCATGATAAAAAAATCCATACAACCATTTTTGATTGTGTTTCTATTTCTCACAATTGCATGTAGCACACTACCCCAAAATGCCGATGATTTGTGGACATCCACCCAATCCCGAAAATCCGATTTGCAATTGAGTGTTTACGTTACCGCACAAACAGTTCAGAAAGTTTTTAGCTCCGATGCCGGCCGAAGGGAAGCAGTTTCAATCCTTCGCTGCAACGGCATTTCAAAAGTTTATGTCGAAGTTTACCGACCCGGAATGGTGGTTGCAACTGATTTGCTGGAAAGTACTGTTGCATTTTTAGAAAAGAACGGTTTTGAAGTGGTGGGAGGTATCGCAACCCTGCCCGGCGGTGATATTGGAGTTCCGCAACAGGGGCCTCTAACCTGGTTTAACTGGCAAAATCCAAAAACCCAAAACGACATGAAAAAGATAATGGAAGATGCAGCACCAATTTTTGACACTTTCATTCTCGACGATTTTTTCTGTACCTCCGACACAAGCCGGGAATCAAAAACTGCAAAAGGCGAAAGAAGCTGGTCGGAATACCGCCGTTCAATGCTCACAGAAATAGCCCAGTCAGTATTTATCAACCCTGCAAAAGCTAAAAATCCGCAGCTTACTATGATTATCAAATTTCCGCAGTGGTACGACCGTTTTCACGAATTTGGTTACGATTTGGCCACCGAGCCAGCATTGTTCGACGGCGTTTGGGTTGGCACAGAAACCCGCGGTCAATATACCCAGCGTTTTGGTTTTGTTCAGCCTTATGAAGGATTTATCAATTATCGCTGGATTTCAACTTTGGCAGACGATAAAATTGGTGCAGCGTGGTTTGACCATGGCGACTGCAACGAAACCGATTTTATAGAACAAGCATACCAGTCGGTTTTAGCCGGGGCAAAAGAACTTGTAATTTTTAATTTCGACAGCTTTTTAACGGGTCATCCCGGGCATCATTTGCTGAGGTTGGATTTTGAAAAACTTGCTGATTTGGCTGCCGCAATCGCCAAAAATCCTGTTCAGGGACCGGTTGCCTATAAACCTGTCAACAGCGATGCAGGTGCCGATTTGTATATAATGGATTACATGGGAATGTTTGGTATTTCGCTGGTTCCCGATTCAAAATATCCCGAAAATGCACAAGTAATTTTTCTGCCAACACAAGCTGCAAGCGATTCGTTGATTGTAGAAAAAGTTGAAAAATCACTCAACGAAGGAAAGAAGATTGTGATGACTGCCGGATTTCTTGCCAAAGCAAAAAATGGAGAAAAGCTGGCAAAAATGGCTGGTTTAAGTTACCCGTTTACACCGGAACAAATTTCAACGCAAATTATTTTAAATGATGGCAAAACTGACAGCCTGAAATTTTCAATGCAAACCGATTATAATTTAATTCCTGTTGACGGTTCTGTTTTATTGCAAACTGCCGGGAAAAGCACTCCGTTTTTGGTACAAAATCAGTCAAAAAATATCACGGTAATTAATATCCACACTTTTTCACAAGCCGATTTTGATGCGGTTGGGGAAGTGCTTTTATGTCCGCGGCAACTGGGTTTGCTTGAAGTTCCAAAAAACTGGGCAAATATAATTCGCACAGCTTTTTCTGAAAATGAAAGGATTATTTTGGATGCCCCCACAAGGGTAACATTTCAGCAATTGGCAAATGGCAGTTTTGTGGTCCATAATTATAATCAGAATAAAACACGGGTTGAAATTAAAGTCCCCAATGAAAATAAATGGATTGACAAATTTACAGGGAAGACTATAGAAACCGACGGAAAATTATTAAAGCTTGAAATGGCTCCCCGTTCAAGAATTTGGTGTGAATCAGTAAAATAAACTACAATGTTGAAGAAAATTTTATTTGTATACATTTTTGGTTTTTTAATCTCCATAAATGCTATTGGGCAAAATTCTGTACAGCTCGAAAAAGTTTCATTTTCATTTGCGTTTCTTACTGATATTCATCTTAAACCTGAAATGGATGCTCCCAGGGGTTTTCAAATGGCAATTGATAAGATAAATCAATTAAATCCTGATTTTGTTTTAACCGGTGGTGATTTGGTTTTTGATGCAATGCGTGGAAACAAGGCACGTTGCGATACTTTGTTTTCACTGTATAAAAACATGAGTGCGAGTTTTAACATGCCGGTTTACAATTGTATCGGTAACCACGATTTGTTTGCCATCTACCCGGAAAGCCCTGAATCCAGTGGCCATCCCGATTATAAATATGGAATGTTTGAACGATATTTTGGAGATACTTACTATTCTTTTGATCATAAAGGCTGGCATTTTATTGTGTTGAATTCGCTTGATGTAACCGCAGACAAAAAGTACACAGGAGTTTTTAATGAAGAAGAAATTCAATGGCTGCAAAAGGATTTGGCAAAAGTGGATAAAACAATACCAATAGTAATTACAACCCATATTCCGATGATAAGTACATATTCTGATGTGTCAGGACGTGAAGGAAAATCCAATGCCGGTAATTCAGCTGATATTTTTAAAATGCTCGAAAATCATAATCTGAAACTGATTTTACAGGGGCATATTCACTGGAAAGAATATGGATTTGTGAACGATAAGTTTCAATATATTACAGGTGGTTCGATTGCCGGAAATGGTTGGCAGGGAAGACGGCACGACACCAAAGAAGGATTTGTTCTTTTAAAAGTAAAAGGCGATGATTTTACGTGGGAATATGTTGATCACGGCTGGGAAGCTGAACGGATGAAGAAATAAAGCAAGTTTAATTAATTTTTTAATCATTAAGTATCAAAATATTGATATTGACTTTTTGTGTACTCTACCATAAATAAACAAAATATGAAATACAGAAAAAAAAATACTGACTTAACAGAATCCGGATTTGAAAAAGGAATTGTAAATCCGTTTTCACGTCGTTCATTTTTGGGTGCCAGTGCTGCGGGTGTTGCGGCACTTGCATTTTCACAGTTTGCTTGTACAAACCAAAATCAGCAAAAATCAGGGACTCCTGCAATTCAGGGATTCGATGAATTGTCGGATGTAAAAGACCCTTACAAAGGTTGGGTTTCCTATTCCGATAGGAAAATAAAAGTTGGTTTGGTGGGTTATGGTGTTTGCAAATTTGGAACGGGTTTTGGTTTTCAAAACCATCCGAATGTGGAAGTTGTTGCTGTAAGCGATTTGATTCCTGAGCGTTGTGCAGAAATGGCTAAAGTAGCCAGGTGTTCTAAAACCTACCCATCGCTTGAGGAATTGGTGAAAGACAAAACAATTGAAGCCGTATTTGTGGCTACCGATGCTCCAAGTCATTTTCGTCATTGCGTTGAAGTGCTGAAACATGGAAAGCACGTGGCAGTCGCAGTTCCGGCGGTTTTTGGTTCCCTTGAAGATGCTGATATTTTATTTGAGGCGGTAAAAACAAGTGGGTTGAAATACATGATGTTCGAAACTTCAATGTTTCGCGAAAGCTTGTATGCCATGCACAACATTTACAAATCGGGGGGATTTGGCGAATTGGTTTATTCTGAAGGTGAATATTTTCACTACATGGAAACGCCAATAGATTCGTACAACGGCTGGCGAATTGGACTTCCACCACAGTTTTATCCAACTCATTCAAATGCCTTTTATAATTGTGTTACCGGCGGAAGTTTTACCGAAGTTTCGTGCATTGGAATGCCAAGTATAATCGAACATTTGAAACCAGAAAACAATATTTATAAAAATCCATTTGGTACTGAAATCGCACTTTTCCGCACAAGCGAAGGTGGAACTTCGCGAATGGCAGTCAGCTGGGACACACCCGGTGATGAAGGCGAACGGGGCAGGGTACGCGGTCAAAAAGGTTCGTTTTATGAAAAATTTGAAGGTCTGGAAGTTCCGTTACCCGATATCAACCGACCACCACTTCCGCCGGGAATGCCGCTGGGTGGGCATGGTGGTTCCCACGGTTATCTCACCAACGAATTTGTACATTCCATTTTGCAAGACAGAAAACCGCTTGTTGACATTTCGATGGCACTGAATCTCACCGTTTCAGGAATCGTTGCTCACAATTCTGCATTAAAAGATGGCGAGTTGATGAAGATTCCCCAATATCGGTTTTAATTAAATTTCAACTTTTAAGAATGAAAAAAATAACAAAACTTTTTGCGCTAATAATTTCTCTTGGTTACCTGTTTTCTTCATGCACCCAACAACCCGGTCAGCCCAATCTGAGCGATGCCGTAATTCTTGTATCGCCCAATATTCCGGCACCATTCAACTCAACTGTTGTACAGGTACTTTCTGAAGAAGTAGCCAAAAGAACTTCTCTCGAAATAAAACAGGTTGAAGATTGGGACAACAAAACAGTAATTGCTCTGGCACTTTCAAGCGATAAAGAACTGTTTGGGA
>JBFHJA010000060.1:0-13435 GCA_041596165.1 Draconibacterium sp.
AACCGACCACCTTTTTTAATATAGAAAAACAAAGACAATGAGGAAAAAACTTATACTATCCCAATTGGGGTAGTATGTTCAATCGATATATTTTTTTTGAAATATTTTGTTCGGGGCTCTTAAGTTAACGGCTATGGTCGGTTGGCGGAAAGTGGAAAGAACGAAAGCAAGATATTTTGCTTTTAAAAATCCCGGGAAAATGCAAATTGTATAGCTCTGTGATTCGTCCCGGGAATCTAAACAAAAGCAGAGTACAAAGCGGTTCATCCATGTCCGCTGAAAAAAGCAAGACAACAACTATAAACCACAAAAAAGAACTTAAAAATAAATCTAGATGAAAAAACTACTAATCATTCTCATTCCAATGCTTTTCTGTTTTGCAGTTTCAGCCAAAGAATACCATGTTGCGAAAACCGGTTTCGACAAAAACACAGGAACAAAAAACGCCCCGTTTTTAACAATTCAAGCCGCTGCCAATCTTGCACAACCCGGAGACACAATAACTGTTTATGAAGGAACCTACAGAGAACGTATTACCCCACCCCGAGGTGGTGAATCTAACTCAAAAAGAATTACTTACCAGGCAGCAAAAGTCGAAAAAGTCGAAATAAAAGGATCGGAAGTTATTAATAACTGGGAAAAATTTTCGGGAACAGTTTGGAAAGTTACTATCCCAAACTCCTTTTTTGGCGATTACAATCCATATAAAGATAAAATTCATGGCGATTGGTTTAACGACTTAAAACGCATCCACCACACTGGCGATGTTTACCTCAACGGAAAATCGCTTTGGGAAATGGCAGATCTTGAAAAAGTAAAAAACCCATTCAGGGTTGAAGATAATTTTGATTCAGTAGGTTCAACATATACTTGGTTTTGCGAAAGTGACAATGAAAATACTACGATTTACGCAAATTTTCATGAAGCTAATCCAAACAAGGAATTAGTTGAAATCAATGTTCGAAAAGCATGTTTTTATCCTGAGAAAAATAATATCGATTATATTACAGTCCGCGGATTTCGAATGTGCCATGCAGCTACACAATGGGCACCACCAACTGCCGAACAAATTGGGTTAATCGGTACAAATTGGAGCAAAGGCTGGATAATAGAAAACAACATTATCAGCGATTCACGTTGTTCCGGAATTACCCTGGGAAAACATGGAGATGAATTTGACAACACTTCAGAAGATTCAGCTGAAGGTTATGTTGAAACCATTCACCGGGCTGAAAAAAGGGGATGGAGTAAAGAAAATATTGGCCACCACATTGTTCGAAACAATACTATTTTTAACTGTGAGCAAACCGGAATTTGCGGTAGTATGGGAGCTGTATTTAGTACAATTGAGAACAATGATATTTATAATATCTGGGCTAAACGTCAATTCACTGGTGCCGAAATGGGCGGCATAAAAATCCACGCTTCCATCGACATGATTATTAAAAACAATCGTCTGCACAATTGCGGTCGCGGTTTGTGGCTCGATTGGATGGCACAGGGTACGCGTGTAACCGGTAATCTTTTTTATAATAATTCCACTGATGATATTTTTGTTGAAGTAAACCACGGTCCATTCCTCATCGAAAACAACATATTACTTTCACCTCTTTCTATTCGCGACTGGTCGGAAGGAGGCGCTTATGTACACAACCTGATTGCTGGAAATATAGAGTTGCGGCCACAAAACAGGGAAACTCCGTATCATCTGCCACATTCAACAATTTTAGTCGGTTTGAAAAAAACACTTTGTGGCGACAACCGCTATTTCAACAATATTTTTGTGGGTGGTGTAAGTGAAAGCGATCGCAGCAAATCGGGACTAAAAGTTTATGAAAATGCTGAATTATCCATGCTTGTTAATGGCAATGTATATTTGAATGGCGCACATAAATTTTCAAAAGAAGAAAATCATCTTAAAATGAAAAACAATCCTGTCATTGAAATAGATGAAAAAGCGGATGGAGTTTATCTAAAAATGAATTTTGACAAAAAAATCACCAAAATGAAAAACAATTTGGTAACTACTCAACTTTTGGGAAATGCTTTAATTCCGGATGCAGGCTACGAAAATGCCGATGGTTCGCCATTAACTGTTGAAACTGATTATTTTGGGATGAAAAGGAACAAACAAAACCCAACCGCCGGCCCTTTTGAAAATCCGGCGACAGGTGAAATCAAATTAAAAGTATGGGTGAAATAGATACTGGATGCTGGTCCGGCCCATTGGGCGATGAACGCTGCATAATGGATATCTTGCACTGGATTTAGACATCTTTACTGGATTCCATCCTGAAATTCTGAACTCCGAACCTCATTCCATCAGCCACTCCATAATCCGGTTGCTTTTGGGGCTTGAAATGGGCGAAAACGAATCAACAAGCTGACCGTTTTCATCAATGATGAATTTTTGGTAATTCCATGTTACTTTTGATTCCAAAACTCCGTTTTCATCGCTGCTTGTAAGCCATTTATAAATCGGAGGTGGGTTATCACCTTTAATCGTGATTTTTTCCATAATGGGAAAGGTAATTGCATATTTATTCGTGCAAACTCCTTTTATTTCATCATTTTCACCAGGTTCCTGCTTGCCAAAATCATTGCATGGGAATGCGATTATTTCAAAATCATCGCCGCCAAATTCCTCATACAAATCCTGTAATTTCTTTAATTGCGGGGCCAGACTGCATTCAGTTGCAATATTCACAATCAGTACTTTTTTACCTTTTAAAGTTGAAAAATCGAATTCAGTACCATCTATTGCTGTTGCTTTAAAATCATACAATGTATTTTTCTGCCCTAACATTTGGGTTGAAAAGAACAATGCAATAATCAACAAATTGAGTTTTATAGCTTTCATATTGAATTGTATATATTTATTACTCCACTAAAAACAAGATTAATATAAAACTAAGTAATTGTTGTTGATAAAAAAAATGGGTAAAAAAGCTTATTTAATTATCTTTGGGCACTCATTGCGAAAAGCTTAAAAATGGAAAACTTTGTTGTTTCGGCAAGAAAATACAGACCGGATACTTTTCAAACGGTAGTTGCACAGGCATCGATTACAAATACTTTAAAAAATGCCATAAAAAGCAACCAACTTGCTCATGCATACCTGTTTTGCGGACCGCGCGGGGTTGGCAAAACTACCTGTGCCCGCATTTTTGCTAAAACAATTAACTGCACCAATTTATCGCCCGAAACCGAAGCCTGCAACCAATGTGATTCATGTAAAGCATTCAACACCAGCCGATCTTTCAACATCCACGAGTTGGATGCCGCTTCAAACAACTCTGTTGACGATATCCGAAATTTAACCGATCAGGTACGTATCCCGCCACAAATGGGAAGATACAGTGTATATATTATTGATGAGGTACACATGCTTTCATCACAGGCTTTTAACGCCTTTTTGAAAACTTTGGAAGAACCGCCAAAACATGCCATATTTATTTTAGCTACAACCGAAAAACACAAAATTATACCCACAATTTTATCGCGTTGCCAGATTTTTGATTTTAACAGGATTGGTGTATCAGATATTTCGGGCTATCTGGAATTTGTTGCAAAAAGCGAAGGTGTGCAGGTTGAAACCGAAGGATTAAATGTGATTGCACAAAAAGCCGATGGTGCAATGCGTGATGCACTGTCCATATTCGACCAGATTGTTAGTTTTTCGGGCAAAACAATTTCGTATCAGGATGTTATTGGTAACCTGAATGTATTGGATTACGATTATTATTTCAAACTTATCGACCAGTTTTTGAAAAATGATGTACCCCAGGTTTTGCTGACTTTTAATGAGATACTAAATAGTGGTTTCGATGGGCATCATTTTATTACAGGTTTAAGCAACCACCTGCGTGATTTGTTGGTTTGTAAAAACGCGGAAACGGTTCAATTGCTTGAAGTTGGCGGCGAAATAAAAGAAAGATACCGCACTCAGGCACAAGCCACCGAAAGCAGTTTCTTGCTCGATGCACTCCAAATAAGCAACGAATGTGACATGCAATACAAACAGAGCATGAACAAACGCCTGCTGATTGAGCTTTCAATAATCAGGATAACTCAGCTAACCTTAAAAAAAAAATAGTTGACCCATCCGATAAAGCAAACATTCTCGAACCAATTTTTTCAGGGCAAATAATTACCGAAGGTAAATCTGCTGAAAATGTAAATCCTTCATCACAAACTCCTGTAGAACAAGCAACTCCACCCAGTACTCCAAAAATAAAAAAATTAGCACGGCGAACAATTAATAACATCAGCACTCCTTCTATAAAAAATGCACTGGAAGGTAAGCTTGAAGAAAATCAGCTTTCAGCGAAAGAACAGCACCAGATTTTTTCAAAAGTAGATGAAAAAGAACATTTTACGTTTGAGCAACTTAAAGTAAAATGGGAAGCTTTTCTAACACGTCTTGATGATAGACCAAACCTGCAATCAACACTTTCGAATTTGCCTGAAATGAAAGAAGATTATCAACTGGTACTTGAAATTGAAAATACAGTTCAGGAGGATTTAATAAATAATATTAAGCCTGAATTGGTTTCGTGGCTGCGAATTGAACTGAAAAATTCTTTTATACAGCTAAATACACTTATTACAGAAAGAGTAAAAGGCAGGATTATTTATACTGATGCAGAAAAATACGACGAGTTGATAAAAGAAAATCCAAGTTTGGCTTTGTTACGGAAGAAATTTAACCTCGATTTTGGACAATAAAACAGTTCAAAGTTTATGGTTCAAAATTTAATGTTGAAAAATGTCAAGTTTTCGCGTTCTGAGTTAATGTTGCAGAACAATCAGGAGGTTGATTTCAAACAATCAAGAATTATTAATCAGGAATCAATTTCCCGTTTCTTCAAATAATCAATAATAATTTATCAATAATTAATCTCAAGGTGCCAGGCGGGAAATCAACCATTCTTCTTCGCTTTTTTCAAATAAAATCCTGTCATGCAAGCGGCTTTCGCGCCCCTGCCAAAATTCAAACTTTACAGGTTTCACTAAAAATCCGCCCCAGTTTTTAGGGCGATTTAAAATTTCACCCGTAATCTTTTCTTTTTCCAAATCAAAAGTATTTTGGAGGATTTCACGTGATTGAATTTTGCTGCTTTGGTTGGAAACAATGGCTGCAATCTGACTTAACACTGGACGCGAATTAAAATATTTATCAGAAACCTCTTCGGAAGTTCTTTCTGCAAAACCTGAAATTCTGATTTGCCGTTCAAGTTCGGGCCAGAAAAAGTGCAACCCAACAGCTGGGTTCTTCACCACCGATTTCCCCTTGCTACTATCATAATTGGTAAAAAATGTAAATCCATTCGCACCATAATCTTTAAGCAAAACAATCCTCGTATCCGGAAAACCATCAGTAGCCAGAGTAGCCAAAGCCATTGCGGTTGGTTCGTTAACTTTTGCAATCAGCGCATCGCTAAGCCAATGTTCAAATTGTTTAAATGGATTTTTATCAATGCTGCTTTCTGTTAATTCAGCATATTTATATTCGGTCCTTATGGAATATAATTTCATGATTATCAGTTTTAACAATTTAACTCAAAATAGGCCGTATTGTTTAGGCGGATCTTAAACAAAAACTTTGATTTACTTGTTCAATTAAAAGACATTTATGTATTTATTAATTTAAAGTTTTGGCTATGAAAAAGTTAATGTTTGTTTTTTTGATTGCAGTTTCTGTTTCAGCATTTGCAAATGACAAAACCGGGAAACTGGAAATTGGAGACAAAGCTGTTTTAACAGATGTTAAAATGGAAGATATTTCAGGAGTAAAAATTTCCTTAAACGATGCAAAAAAAGAAAATGGGATTTTGGTGCTATTTTCGTGTAACACTTGTCCGTTTGTATTACAATGGGAAGGCCGCTATCCTGATTTGAAAGCTTGGGCAGATAAACACAAAGTCGGAATGGTTGTATTAAATTCAAACCATCAAAAACATGAAGGTGCCGAGTCGATGGAAGCCATGAAAAAACATGGAAAAGAGAAGGGTTACAATTTCTATTATTTGCTCGACAAAGAAAGTGCCGTTGCCAATAGTTTTGGAGGTCAAACCACTCCGCACGCATTTTTGTTTAACAACAAAATGGAACTTGCTTACAAAGGTGCAATTGACGACAGTTACAAAAGTGCCGATGATGTAAAACAATCCTATTTGAAAGATGCTATTACAAATATATCATCCGGGAAAGAAGTTGCGGTAACTGAAACAAAACCTGTTGGCTGCAGTATTAAACGTAAAATAGAATAATTCTTAAGTTTGTTTTTAAAGGGCTCTTGTCAGTTGGCAAGGGCTTTTTTATTTTTCAAAAAAACTAAAATTTACCTTTCCGTATTTTCGGTTTTCCTTAAAATACCTGTGCTTCGAAAAATCGTATTCTTTTGGATGTTCGATAATAAATAAACCGTTTTCAGCCAATATTTTTGTTCCCAAAACTGCATCGGGAACTTCAGCAAAATTTTTCAGATCAAAAGGTGGATCCGCAAAAATAAAATCAAAATTCGACTGATACCTGCTTAAAAAAGCAAATGCATCTGATTTAAAAACCTTTACATTATTCAATCCAAGCGTTTTTGAAATCTCAACAATAAATCGGTGATGAATAAAATCTTTTTCGACTAAAACTGCTTCCTTGCAGCCCCGGCTAATAAATTCGTAACCAATGCTACCTGAACCTGAAAAAACATCGAGCACAGTTTTATTTGAGAAATCGTAACGATTTTCAAGGATGTTGAAGAGCCCTTCTTTTGCAATGTCGGTTGTTGGCCGCGCCTTAAAATTTTTGGCCGGTTTGAAAATCCTGCCTTTATATAAGCCTCCTACAATCCTCATTATTTAATTTTTTGGGTGTATTTAAAGTTATACTGAATGAGCTGATACGTCAAAATTTGCAATTATCTCCTCCGTTTTAAGGAAACTGATATTGTCAAAATAAGGTTTTAGTAAACTTTCGATCTCTATTTTTTGGTCAATAGCCGATGAAACATACAATTCTGTTTCTTTTCGTGCAATCTCCAACTGTTGAAACGAATTTAATACATTATAAACCAAATCGTTTGGATGCTGGTTTTGATAAGTGCTGGCAAGTACTAATTTTCCATTCCTAAAAACTATTAAGTAAAAACTGCTTTTTGCTGAAAGAATGAAAGATAAGTTTCCTTTTCCCTTTTCAAGTATGCTTGCAATTGGATGAATTATTTCAATGTTTTTAAAAAATTGGTTGAAAACATTTATAATATCCTGCGAAACCGGGAATAATAAGGTTATCCCTAAATTTTCAATTTTGTTATCGATGAAATTGCCACTTGACTTTTTATCAAAAAGCACAGAAGTCAAATTTTTCTGCCTTTCTCTTCCAAAATATTCATTGGGAATTAATGTAAAATTATCGCTGTAAAAAAATAACCGGACAGCTTTAAATGAGTTTTTTAACAATACCTCCGATTCGAGCCATTCTTTTAGATGCCTGGCCAGTAAATTGTCATTACTGATTTTGATTGCCGAATTCCTGAATGCAAGAATTTTCTTTTCATCGGGGTCAGCAATCAAAAAAGAAAATCCATCCAGGCAAACCTGGATGGATAATATATAATTTTTAGTTTTTTCGATTTCGAAAGAACCGTCTTTATTAAGTTCAGACATTTGAATTACTCCCAGTTTCCTGCATTATTAACAGTTTCAGTAAGCGATCCGACTAAAAGTCCGGGATATTTTTCGTTAGTTCTTCGCTGGTCGTTCAAATTAATTATTAACTGCTCATCCAATCCTCTCAGGATTACGTTATTATGCGCTTTTGCCTGAAACACCGGAACTCCGATACCCGAACCAGTAATAATTACAGTTGCACCCAGTAGAAATTCAGTTGGTTCGCCTGGAACAGGAATGAACTTAAGATTGTCAGCGTTATATCCTGTACCAAATACTGCTTCCAACGCACTGATGCGGGCACTGTCACGTACAATTAACCCCATTTGCACAGCTTTCCTTTCAGTAATACCAGCTTCAACCATACTGTCATTCAATTCACCAACTTTACGTATGGTAACAACAGAATCATGTTTAATAAATCCAATTAATGTATCCCAGCTACCTGTAAATTTTCCATATACATTCTTATAAGCCAGCTCAGCTTTTCTTATATCTTTGAGCCTTTCTACTGTAACATCGTAGCGCGCTTTTTTAGCTCTTTCAAATTGAATCGGCCGCTGAATACTTTTATAAATAAAAAAAGAAAGTACAACAGCTACGATAAAAAGTAAAATTTGTAATACGGTTTTCATTTTTATTATTTTAAATAGTTTGTTTTTTTTTGATTGCTTGCAAATTTAAAAAAAAATATAAATTACTTTCCTTTACGCTTAGTTATTTTAATGGTATGATTAAAAATCATATAAAAACTATATTAACCCAGAATTTACCTTTTGCACCAACCAGTTGTCAATTGCAATTGATTGATGCTTTAGCCAGTTACATTTTTTCTGATGAACCCGACATAATTATGTTAATTAAAGGGTATGCCGGTACGGGAAAAACAACAATGCTTTATTCGTTAACACAGGCATTGAACAAGCTTAAAATAAGATCTGTTTTATTGGCTCCAACAGGACGAGCAGCCAAGGTGCTGGCAGGTTATACAAAAATGCCGGCTTTTACAATCCATAAAAAAATTTACAGGCAAAAATCAACATCCGATGGTTTTGGGCATTTTGCTCTGGATAAAAATCTTTTTAAGAATACATATTTTATTGTGGATGAAGCATCCATGATTTCAAATGAATCAGCAGAAAACACAGTTTTTGGCAGCGGCAGGGTTCTTGATGATTTGCTGGAATATGTTTATTCAGGCGAAAATTGCAGATTAGTGCTTGTTGGAGACACGGCTCAATTGCCGCCAGTAGGTTTGGATATTAGTCCGGCACTCGAAATCACTTCCCTTGAAAGTTATGGATTCAGTGTCAAAATGGAAGAATTAACTGATGTTGTGCGACAAGCTGAAGGCTCAGGAATCCTAAATAATGCCACACAACTTAGAAATAAGATTGGAGACAAAAGTCTATCAACCGGCTTTTTCCCTGTCAATTTAAATGACTTTGAAGATATTGAACGCATTTCGGGAGCTGAGTTAATTGAAAGCATAACTTCTTCCTACGACAAATATGGAATTTTTGAAACAGCAGTCGTTACCCGTTCAAACAAACGTGCCAACCTTTATAATAAAGGGATTCGTGGTTCAATATTATATCGCGAAAACGAAATTGAAAGAGGTGATTTACTAATGGTTGTGAAAAATAATTATTACTGGAACGATGAAGGTGTGACACTTGATTTCATAGCAAACGGCGATATTGCAGAGGTTGTGAAAATTTACAAGTATGAAGAGTTGTATGGATTTCGCTTTGCCAATGTTTGCCTAAGGTTTATTGATTATGAATACATTGAAATTGATTGTAAAATATTCTTAGAAACATTAAGTATTGAATCCGCTTCGTTTCCATATGAACAAAACCGCAAACTTTTCGAAGCAGTATCCGAAGATTATGCCGATATCAGAAATAAGCGTGAGCGATGGAAAAAAGTAAAGGAAAACCCTTATTTCAACGCGTTACAAGTTAAATTTGCCTACGCAATTACATGCCACAAAGCACAGGGTGGACAGTGGAAAGCAGTTTATGTTGATCATGGTTTTGTGAACGAAGACATGCTCGATACTGAATTTTATCGCTGGCTTTATACAGCTTTCACCCGCCCTACCGAAAAGCTTTATCTTGTAAATTTTGACAAGAATTTTTTTAACGATAAAAATTATGTGTTATAACCTGAGTAAATTCAACGTTTCAATCAATGATCAAAACATTACAAAATTGTGAACCTTTACTTAATTTAGACAAAATCAAAATAACTCACACCCAATTTAAATTACTATTGTATTTTTAAAATTTTCTAAATTGATATGAATCTAATTCAATCCATCATACTTGCCATAATCGAAGGGTTAACTGAGTTTCTCCCTATTTCGTCAACCGGTCACATGATAATTGGTTCGTCGTTGCTTGGAATTGCCGAAAACGAGTTTGTAAAAAACTACACAGTAATTATTCAGTTTGGTGCAATACTTTCGGTTGTTGTACTTTATTGGAAACGTTTTTTTAAATCGATTGATTTCTATATCAAGCTTTTTGTTGCTTTTATTCCTGCTGCAGTAATTGGTTTACTGGCCAGCGATTATATTGACATGCTCCTTGAAAATGTTATTGTTGTGGCAGTTACACTTTTACTCGGGGGAATTTTCCTGCTTTTTGTAGATAGAATTTTTGCGAAAAACGAATCAAACCCCGACAGCGAACCCAACATAAAAAGCTCCTTTATTATTGGAGTTTTTCAGGTTATTGCAATGATTCCCGGCGTTTCTCGTTCTGCAGCAACAATAATTGGGGGGCTCACTCAAAAACTTACACGAAAAGCTGCCGCTGAGTTTTCATTCTTTTTGGCAGTTCCTACAATGTTTGCAGCCACCTGTTATAAACTGCTGAAAATGTATCAATCTGATACAGGTTTCACAAGCCATGATATTCAAATACTTGCAATTGGAAATATTGTTGCCTTTGTAGTTGCCATGCTCGCCATAAAATTCTTCATCAATTTTTTAACAAAACATGGTTTTAAAGTTTTTGGTTATTATCGCATCATTGTGGGAATTGCAATTTTAGCAATGTACTTTGCAGGAATAGATTTAAAAATAGTTTAGACCTGAAGTATCATATATAATACTTTTGTTCGGTGCTGAAAAGACTAATCAACTTTATATGTTTTCCCCTCTTTAACAGCCTCAGTATTCACAAAAACAGTTCTGGCTTCGTTTTCGAATAATTTTATATCATTATATCTTGCTGAGAAATGACCAATAAGCAGCTTTTTCACATTTGCCAAATGGGCCATATTTGCCGCATCGATCGTGGTTGAATGCTGTGTTTTAGTTGCGAATTCACGCATATTTTCCAAAAAAGTTGCTTCGTGGTATAAAAGGTCCACATTTTTAATCACTTCCATTATTGGCCGATGAAATGCGGTATCAGTGCAAAAAGCATACGATCTGGAGTGTGGAGGAGAAGTAGTAAGTTTATTGTTGGCTATTATTTTCCCTTCTGAAGTTACAAAGTCAGCGCCGTCTTTAATCTCTTTTATTTTTGCTATTGGAATTTCGTATTCCTTTATAACTTCCTTTTTAATGTTGGCTTGTTTGTGTAACTCACGAAAAAGGAAACCACAGGTAGAAATGCTGTGTTTTACAGGAAATGAAAGCACTTCAACACGTTTATCAATAAAAATTTGTTGTGGTTTCTTAAAGTTTAAAGGATGAAAAATCAGGTTCAAATTCAAATCCCCTTTTAAAAAATCGAGTTGGGGTTGAAGTAGCATTTTTATCTCGGATGGAGCATAGATATGGATATCAGTTTTTAATCCCAACAAGTTCAGTGTCGAAATCAACCCAATAAGCCCGTAATAATGGTCGCCATGCAAATGCGAAATAAATATGTGTTTTATTTTACCGAAACCAATTTTATTCCTGCGGAGTTGGATTTGAGTTCCTTCTCCGCAATCGATCAAAAAAAACCGCCCAAGTATGTTTAATACCTGGGCGGTTGGATATCTGTCTGAAGTAGGAAGAGCTGAATTACTGCCGAGTATGGTTAATTCAAAAGGCATTTCTTAATTAAGATTTTCCTTTTTTTCAAGTAAATCTTTCGCTTCTTCAACCGTACTTGTTATTAACAAAATGGTATCCAACATTGAAATTTTTACAAGATTTTCCACATCGGGTTGCAACCCACACAATACAAAGGTTCCAATTGCATCTTCGCACAGCCGGTTTGCAACCAGCACCGAACGTAATCCCGATGAGTCGCAGTAATTACAACTGCTTAAATCGAGTATGATGTTTTTTTCACCTTTTGTATTTATTACAACAAACTCTGATTTTAAATCAGGTGCGTTGTAAGTATCAAGCCTATCGGAATTTACCTTAACTAAGGTATGATTTCCATTCTTTATTATCTCGAATGCCATGCCTCAATTTACGAAATTCTCATTAAATTGCAAGTCCTTGATTACTTATCTTTTTTTTCTTTTTCTTCCATTTGAGCTTTCAACTCTGCCAGTTCGCTTATGTCGCCCAAAGTAGTTTTCTCGATACTGATAGTTTCAGTAGCTTGTTTATCTGCTTTTTTAGAGCGGGGTTGCGTTTTGCGTTTAGCATTGTCTTCTGCACGTTTCTCATCTTCGGCAATCCTTGAATGTGAAACAATTATGCGTTTTGCAGATTTATTGAATTCGATTACCTTGAAATCAAGTTTTTCATCTTGTTTTACTGAGGTACCATCTTCTTTTACAAGGTGACGTGGAGTTGCAAATCCTTCAACACCGTATGGAAGTGCAATTACAGCGCCTTTGTCCATCAATTCAACAACTGTTCCTTCGTGAATTGAATCGGCAGTGAAAATTGTTTCGAAAACATCCCATGGATTTTCTTCCAATTGTTTGTGTCCAAGACTCAAACGACGATTGTCTTTGTCGATGTCAAGAACCACAACCTGAATTTCTTCACCAATGGCAGTAAATTCTGATGGGTGTTTGATTTTTTTCGTCCAACTCAGGTCAGAAATATGAATTAAACCGTCAACTCCTTCAGCAATTTCTACAAATACACCAAAGTTGGTAAAGTTGCGAACTGTTGCATTGTGTTTGCTACCAACACCAAAAATTGTATCAATATTTTCCCATGGATCCGATTTGAGTTGTTTGATACCCAACGACATTTTGCGTTCGTCACGGTCTAAAGTTAAAATTGCTGCTTCAACTTCGTCACCAACTTTCAGGAAGTCCTGAGCGCTGCGTAAATGCTGGCTCCAGCTCATTTCTGATACATGGATCAAACCTTCTACACCTGTTGCGATTTCAACAAAAGCACCGTAATCGGCAATAACTACTACTTTACCTTTTACTTTATCTCCAATGTTGAGTTTTTCATCTAAATTATCCCATGGGTGAGGAGTCAATTGTTTTAAACCAAGTGCAATACGTTTTTTGTCATCATCGAAATCAAGGATAACAACGTTCAATTTCTGGTCTAATTCAACGATTTCGCTTGGGTGCGAAATACGTCCCCATGAAAGGTCGGTAATGTGGATAAGTCCGTCAACACCGCCAAGATCCATAAATACACCGTAAGAAGTGATGTTTTTAACAGTTCCTTCAAGTACTTGACCTTTTTCCAGTTTACCAATAATATCTTTTTTCTGTTGTTCAAGTTCCGCTTCAATAAGTGCTTTATGCGAAACAACAACATTTCTGTATTCGTTATTGATTTTAACAACTTTGAATTCCATGGTTTTACCCACAAACACATCGTAATCACG
>JBFHJA010000061.1:0-13434 GCA_041596165.1 Draconibacterium sp.
GACGACGTTTATATTCCTGCTCAATACCCCCTTTATCCAGTACGAAATATTTACGATATATATCCTATGTGGCCCGTCCTGTTTTGATGGATTGTACCGCTACTGTTTCAACAGCTTACCCCATCATTGACGTTGCTAGTTATACTCCGATAGAACCATGGACTTTTAAATCGCTAGAATTACATCTTCTGCCCAAACAAAGATTAGACAATCCTTTAGGTACTAAAATTGAATAAGGAAATTATGTAAAAAAAAAGTTAACGCATCACTAGTAATTTACCCTCAAACTTTCAGCACATATTATATCAGCTATTTGCACCCTTATAATCAGCATAACATACCTTAACGTTAAGCACATTATAGATCAACTTAAGTATATTGTTTCTGTACATTCGTCATATAAAATATGGATCTGCAACTTGTCTTAGAAATATTCAAAAAGTTAGAGTCGAATAATTATTTAACACTCTAAACCATCATATTATGAAAGGGAAAATGTTTTCAAAAATCGCGTTATCATGCATATTGCTGGTTCTGTTTTCCTTGAGTGGAAATTCACAAACCATAAATGTAAACAGTTATATTGGCAATGATACTTCCGGTGACGGATCTTTCGGAAAACCATTTAAAACATTTTCAAAAGGATATGAGGAAGTATGTTCTGAAGGCACTTTAACTTTAACCGGAACCTTCACCTGGACGGATGCCGCTGAAAACGGAGATGCCGGAATATCAGGTTTTACTATAGCTAAAAATATTACAATTGAGGGATCGGGTACTTGTTTGGCAATTGTTCAGGCAGCCAAAAGTTTCCAAGGCAACATAAGCAGGGTATTTACTATCCCGCAAAAAACAACAGTTACATTAAAAAATTTAGAAATAAGATACGGTTATCTTACCGGTTCGAATGACGGTGGGGGAATTAATATTGGTTACTATAGCAATGTAACTATATTAAACTGTTATATTCATCACAATTGTGCCCGCCAGGGTTTTGCAATAGAATCGCTGAACAGTAACCTAATTGTTACAAATTCTACTATAGCCGACAATTCATTCAACAATGAAACAGTTAATGCAGGCGGTGCTATTGATGCACAAGAAGGTGAAGGTTCAACCTATGGTGTTACCATATCCAATTCTACAATTTATAATAATACTGGTGCATCATATGGTGGTGGAATTAGTATTGCCTACGGAATTCATTATATTACTAACAGTACGATCGTTAACAACACCTGCACCTTGGAAGGTGGCGGAATAAGTGCAGCTGGTGGTAGTTTCTACAAAGGGAATATTTATTTAAAAAACAATATTATAGCAAATAATATAAGCACAAACACTACCGTGGAAGATTATGACGATTCATTTGATGGTATGACATACGACAATGGTTATAATATTGTTGAATACCATAATTCACCCGGGTTCACAGGACCAAGAACTGTTACAGGTAATCAAACCAACTTATTCGGAAAAGGAATTAGTGCAACACCACCACTGGCAAATAATAATACCTCAACCGGAACACCATCACTGGCTTTAACAACAGGGAGTATCGCGATAAACACAGGGAACAATCTGGGAAACGGTTCTGTCAGCATTCTTCGCTCCGACCAGCGTGGATTAGACAGAGTAGGAACTTTCGACATAGGTGCATATGAATATGGAGCTGTTTTGAAAACCGTCCCAACCATTAGTACTACTGCTATTTTAACTTCTGAGGCAACATCTGTAACAATAGGAGGCATTGTTGTAGCCGAAGGTGGAGCAAATGTTAGTACAAGAGGGGTCATTTACTCCATAACTTCAACAAATGCCAATCCCAAAATTAACCATATTGGAGTTGCTCAGTCTACAAATGGAAGTGGCACTGGTTCTTTTAGTACCACAATCAGTAATTTATTACCAAACACAAATTATTCGGTTCAGGCATATGCTACCAATTGCATTGGTACCAGCTATGGTGGGGTTGTAAAATTCAATACCGGAAATGGAGAACTTACATGGAACGGTTCAGAAAGCAACGATTGGGGAACGGCTAACAACTGGACCCCCGCAATTATACCAAACGCTAATTACAACGTCATTATCCCTGCCGGACTCACGAATTATCCTGTTTTATCAGCTACCGGCGAGTGTAATAATCTGTTAATTGAAAGTGCCTCAACAGGTTCAGGTTCGTTAATCGGGCAAAGTAAATTAAAAGTAAATGGAACCGTAAATGTTGAGCATTTTATGTCTGGGATTGATAAATGGCAACTGATTTCGTCTTCGGTAAAAGAATCGATTACAAATTTTGTTTGTTCAAATTCTGCCATTCTCTCAACAAATGCAGGAAACAATAATATGAACGGACTTTTCTATTATGATAATTCCATTGCCAACTGGAGTTCATTTGAAACATCTGAAAACTTTACTCCTGGAAGAGGTTACGGTGTTTTACAACCATCCACCGGAACAGTAACTTTTAATGGTGCTTTAAACAAAGGCGACGTAGATATTTCTATAACAACTCCAAAATCACCCGGTAAATCCTGGAACCTTATAGGCAACCCTTTCCCATCGGCCATTTTTGCCAATACTTTTACTAATTTTTTAAATGTTAATGCGCATGCAATACATGATTCTTATGAAGCAATTTATGTTTGGGATGCGGCCGGCGGTAATTATATCTCCGTAAATAGTTCATCGGAACCAACATATATTGCACCGGGACAAGCTTTCTTTATATATTCAGTTGATGGTATTTCAACAGTAAAATTCACCGAAGCAATGCAAACGCATCAACCCGTCGATATTTATAAAAGTGGTGAAATCCCTCCCCCATCAATTAAACTGATTGCAGAACGAAACCGGGATAAATCTACAACCAACATAAGGTATCTGGAAAATATGACAACAGGTCTTGACCCTGGGTACGATGCTGGCCGTTTCACAATCGATGATAACAGTTTTGCAGTTTATACCCATCTTGTAGGCGATAATTCAAATACCGTTGATTTTGACATACAATGTTTACCTTCAAATGAATTTGATAATACAATACCTGTTGGGTTGAATGCTCCGGCTAATACAAAGGTAATTTTCCGTGCGGAAGCACTGAATTTACCTGCCGCAACTCCCGTTATCCTTGAAGACCGTTTAACCGGAATCATTACCGATTTAACAGATCCGGAAAGTTTCTACCCGGTAACATTTAAAAATAAAACAGAAGGCACAGGGAGATTTTACCTGCATACGCAACAGTCGGCAAACGCGCGAATTAATCGTGATCCAGTGGAAGCTGAATTTATGATTATTCCCCGTCCGCAGTACAATACTTTGCGCGTAATTGGTAAAACTAATAGCATTGCAGAAATAGCAGTTTACGATATGTTGGGCCGCAAACTGATACAAGGTACACTCAATCAGGATGGCGAGTCCGAAATTGAAATGGGAGGGTTAAAAAGCGGTGCTTATGCAGTTTGCATCCATTCATCTGCTCATCGGATGAGTAAAAAAATAAGCTGGATTAAACAATAAAGTAATTGCATTTTTTTAGGAAAAGAAAGTTAAAAATACAAAGCTATTTCTTGACTTGTTTGAAGAACTGCCTTCCCGCAACTGAAATACTCCAACAATAAAGCTATGGTAAAAAACAGTGAAAATTATTTTTAACAACAAGCTATACTTCAAGGTTTATTTAGTTTCCCAGAATTATAATCCCGGGTAAATCAGAGTTCCTTTCGCCCGGACCTTGAATTTCTTAAGTCAATGTTTCTTTTTTTTATCTTTGCGCCAAATTACTACGATGAAAGAAAAGCTGTTTGGGAAAACGTTGAATGAATTACAAATTTTGGTTGCAGAATTGGGGATGCCAAAATTTACGGCCAGGCAAATTACAGACTGGCTATATAAAAAACCCATTTCATCGGTTGACGAAATGACCAACCTCTCGATAAAAACCCGCGAACTGCTGAATGAAAAATACGAATTCGGATTAACAAGCCACACAAAAGTTCAGGAAAGCATCGATGGCACAAAAAAATACCTTTTCCCAACAACTCAACTTAAATTTATTGAAACTGCAATGATACCGGAAGGCGATCGTCGTACGGTTTGTGTGAGTTCGCAGGTTGGTTGCAAAATGGGCTGCTTGTTTTGTTTCACTGCCAAACAAGGTTTTCAGGGGCAATTAACGGCAGGTGAAATTGTTAACCAAATCCGCAGTATCGATGAAGTTAACGAGGTTTCAAATATCGTTTACATGGGAATGGGCGAGCCATTTGACAATCTGGAGGAGGTTTTGAAAAGCATTGAAATCCTAACTTCCGATTGGGGATTTGCAATGAGTCCGCGGCGGATAACGGTTTCAACAATTGGAATAATTCCGGGCATGTTGACTTTCCTCGAAAAAAGCGAAGCACATTTGGCTGTAAGTTTGCACACGCCATTTCACGAAGAACGGCAAAAACTTATGCCGGTGCAAGTTGCTTATCCAATCGAAGAAGTTGTAAATGAAATAAAAAGCTGGGATTTTGGTCGCCAGCGCCGAATTTCTTTTGAATATATTTTATTTGACGGTTTGAACGATACCCCAGCCCATGTTAGAGAATTGGCAAGAATTCTTGATGGATTAAAATGTCGCATCAACCTGATACGTTTCCACCCGGTGCCGGGTACTCCATTAAAAAGCCCTGACGAAAAAACAATTGTAAACTTCAAGGAAAAACTCAACCAAAAAGGGATTTTAACTACTATTCGTGCTTCACGTGGTCAGGATATTTATGCAGCTTGCGGATTGTTATCGACAAAGGGAATTGAAAATTAGCAACTTAAAAATCGTGACACCTTGTAACCGTTGTCGTATAACTCTTAACCAAGCAACAACTTTTCAATATAAATATCCTGAAAATTCGGGTCGCCTTCTAGATTGACATGAGTAGTTTTATCCAATATTTTCTGATAAAACCCTGCATCTTCAAACAAAAACATTTTTGCACCAATTAAGGCTGTATTCCCAAGTTTTACAATTTTATCGGGTTCACATTCAATTAATCCTGTGCGGATTACATTTTCAATATTTAAAAAATTACCGAACCCTCCCGCGATAAAAACCTTGTCAACATCTTCATAAGTTATTTTCAGTTGATTCAATAAAATTTGTATTCCGGTAGCTATTGCAGCTTTTGCCAACTGAAATTCGCGAATATCTTGCTGTGTAATCGAAACTTCACTTGACAAAGGGATCGATTCTTTGCCACTGTTAAACTCGCCAAACATGCCAATTTGTTCATTGTTAAGCAGAATTGCCATTACATCAATCAGCCCGCTACCACAAATTCCCTTGGCTTGTACATTTCCGATTACATGGATTTTAAATTCATCACTTTCAAAATTTACCGATGAAATTGCACCTGTGGTTGCTCTCATCCCCTGACTGATTTTTGCCCCTTCAAAAGCCGGACCTGCCGCTGTTGAGGCGCAAATAATTTGCTCACAATTTCCCAAAGCAATTTCCCCGTTGGTTCCCAAATCGATTAAAACAGAATACTTTTCACTTTCCAACATTTTAGTTGCCGCAATTCCGGCCAAAATATCGCTTCCCACAAAACTTCCTATTGATGGAAAAAACTTGATCTGAGCAGTTTCAGAAAGTTCCCAAAGCAAATCACCTGGGGTAAACTTCTGAACACCCAGACCGGGTGAATGAAAAGGGTAAAATGAGAGCGTATTTACAGGCAATCCCGAAAAAATATGGTGCATCACTGTGTTTCCAACAATTGCGACCTTCAAAACTTCCATTGGGTGTTTTTGAAGTATGGATTGAATCATTTTTCCGATTTTTGAACGAACCATATTTCTTAATTCTTCAAAATGGCCGTCCAGACAGCTTTGAATGCGCGAAATAAGATCGCCGCCAAAACATGCCTGTGGATTTACATCGGACACCGAATCCAAAACGTGCCCATTTTCGAGGTTGACCAACTGAACGACTATAGTTGTAGTTCCTAAATCAATTGCAATGCCAAATCCTTTTTGTGGTTGAAAATCAAACGTTGAATTATCAGCAAGGATTATATTTTCAAATTGTGAAATTTCGAGGGTAATATCTGTTTCGGCTTTACAAAAACAAGCTAATCGCCAGTTTTCAGCCAATTTCAGATTCTTAAGTTTTTGCTTCTGAACAGTATCGATTGCAAGTTCGCCCTTTAATAATTTTACTTTGCAACTTCCACAATTCCCTTTTCCGCCGCACGGAAATTCAACACCAAATTCGTGCAAAACATCTTTTAAGGGAGTCCCGGTATTTACTTCAATTGATTTTCCGATCGGAAGCAGTGTGATATATATTTTTTGGTTCATCGTTAATAAGTTCAAAACTGTAATCAGGAAAGTTGGCTGTCCAAAATTAATTAAAAACCGAAAAGACAAAAATTCTAAATTTGTAGGGTTAAAAACTAGCGACGCATCCAAAACACCAACTTTTTAGTCCATATAGAAAAAACCGTATGAAACAATTTCATATCATTATCATTTCCCTTTTTGTGCTGATTGTAATTTCGTGCGATAAAAACGGAAAAGATGAAATATGCAACATTTACGGAAAATGGACAGTTACCGATTTTATATCACTCGAGTCGATATCTTACCCAAAAAAAGACGGGTTCAGTCCGATTATCGAAATTAAAACTGACGGAACATATAATTTAAAACTTGACGTCAATAGATGTTTCGGCAGTTACATGTTATTGAACAAAAATGGAATATCTTTTTCAGAACCGGGTTGCACAAAAATTTGCTGTGACAGCCAATTTTCTCAAAAATTTGCAGAAATGTTAGTACAGGTCAGAACCTATCAAATTGAAAAAAACAGTTTAAAACTTGAAGTTCCGGGCTGGGGGTGGATAAATTTGGAATTATACGATTGAATTGGTTTCGGTATCGGGAAATACCAACCAGGGTTTGAAAGTTTTTGCTTCCTCAAAATCCATCAGTGCATAAGAAATAATAATTACAACGTCGCCAACAGCAACTTTTCGCGCAGCCGGTCCATTCAAACAAATTGTCCCTGTGCCACGTTCTCCTTTAATAACATAGGTTTCCAGTCGTTCGCCATTATTGATATTTACCACCTGCACTTTTTCGTTTTCAATCATATTGGCGGCATCCATTAAATCCTGGTCAATTGTAATGCTACCCACGTATTGCAGGTTAGCTTCAGTAACCGTTACTTTATGTATTTTTGATTTACAAACTTCAATTTGCATCACTTTGCTTTTTTAGTTAAAAACAATGTTGTCAATTAATCTTACTTTCCCACAGAAAACAGCTACACAACAAACTTTTACAGTTTTTTCATCCCAGCTTTTTACAGCCTGAAGTTGGATATCATCAACAATGTCAACATATTCAACAGTTAAGTATTTGTTTTTGTTGATGGATTCTGTAATCCAAGTTATAAGCTCGTTTACGGATTTCTCTGCAGCAAGTTCTTTTGCATTAAAAAGGGTTTCTGAAATTAGCGCAGCATTTTTTCGTTCGTCGGCCGAAAGCAGTTCATTCCGCGAACTCATAGCAAGCCCACTTTTTTCACGCACAATTGCGCAAGGAACGACTTCAACCGGCAAATTCAGTTGCGCCACCATGTTTTTAATTATTGCCAATTGCTGAAAATCTTTCAACCCAAAATAAGCTTTGTTTGGTTTTACAATTTCGAATAACTTACTTACAACCTGCGCCACACCATTAAAATGGCCGGGTCGATGTTTTCCTTCCATTACGGTTTCCAATACTCCAAAATTGAATTTACGTTTATCGGGTTCTGGATAAATTTCATTTACTCCGGGAGCAAAAACAATATGACAACCGGTTTTTTCGAGTAGTTGTAAATCAGCATCTAAAGTACGCGGATAACGCTCAAGATCTTTGGGATCGTTAAATTGTGTTGGGTTTACAAAAACACTGACTACTACGATGCCGGTTTCAGCAACAGCTTGTTTAACCAGCGACAAATGCCCTTCATGCAGTGCACCCATTGTTGGTACAAACCCAATAGTAGCCGAACTTCCAAAAGATCTTAACTTTTCGTGCAACCCAGTTACGCTATCAACTAAAAACATAATAGTGCTTTAATTTTGCGGTGCAAAGTAAATAAATTTAATCCGGAAATTATTGAATCCGTTAGTAAGTATATACACGATTTAACCTGCATAACTTCCTTAGATTGAATATTCAGGATATTTTTATTACCTTTGCAGCCTGTTATAAACTGCGTTCAATCAAGAATGGAAAAGAAAAAAATCCTTTATATTTCACAAGAAATCTTCCCCTATTTACCTGAAAGCGAAATGTCTGAGATTTCAAGATATTTGCCTCAAGGAGTTCAGGAGCGGGGAAGAGAGATCCGCACTTTTATGCCACGTTATGGTTGTGTAAACGAGCGTCGAAATCAGCTACACGAAGTGATTCGCCTGTCAGGGATGAACCTTGTAATAAATGATACCGATCACCCTTTAATTATTAAAGTGGCTTCGATTCAAACTGCCCGTATGCAGGTGTATTTTATTGATAATGAAGATTATTTTCAACGAAAATGCGTGCTTTCGGACGAACAGGGGAAAGAATTCCCGGACAATGATGAGCGAGCTGTATTTTTTGCCCGCGGTGTGCTGGAAACAGTAATTAAACTAAGGTGGGCACCTGATATTATTCATTGTCATGGCTGGCTTACATCGCTTGTGCCGCTTTATATCAAAAAATATTATTACAACAATCCGCTTTTCCGAAAATCAAAAGTTGTGTTCTCGGTTTACAACGATGAATTCAAAAACACTTTAAACCCGAAGTTTAGCGAAAAACTAATGCTGGAAGGCATTGACAAGGAAAACGTTGAAGTGATAAAAGATCCAACTTATATAAACGTTAACAAACTTGGCATTAATTTTTCGGATGCTATAATAAAAGGCACCAGCAAAATTAACGGGGAAGTTGAAAAACATATTCATTCAAGTGGCAAACCTTTTCTTGAAAATCAATCGTTAGAAACTTATATAGATGCTTACAACGATTTTTACGATAAGGTACTCTAAGCTCGGGTTGATAAATAATCAAATTATTGTATTACAAGTTAAGTAATTGATGTTGTTAAAAATGGGTAGTCTAAACATTTTTAATACGTTTGTGTAATTTTTTTCAGAAAAACAGATAAACTTTAGCAAATTAATTAATCAGGAAATTAGTGAAAAACAATCGTATCAATCAATTAGTCGCTTTAGTGGTTTTTGCATTTTTTGCATTAACAGGTTGCGAAGATCAGAGCAGCATTGGAATTGAAGTTCTGCCAGGTGATGATTTAATTTCAATCAGAAACACAATCCAAAATACAAGATCATACACATTTACTGAAAATCCATTAAACACCAGCCAATCAAGTAAAAGTTTGCTGGGGAGTTTTACCGATTCGATTTTTGGCAATACAACTATTGGTTTTGCTGCCCAATATCGGTTAAATGAATTTCCTGATTTCAGCAAAAATGCTCAGGTCGATTCAATCAAATTATACCTTTATTATCGAATAATATATGGTGACACCCTTACTAAACAAAAAGTCAAGGTTTACGAACTTGAATCACCTTTGGATTATGACACAAAATATACTCAGGATATTGATTTGAAATCAATGACATATGACAAATTACTTGGCGAATATGAATATACTGCAAAGGTTACATTAGATTCACTTGGAGATACTGTTACATATCAGGCGTTGATTATTCCACTTGATATATCATTGGGTGAAAAGCTAATAAATGCTGATTCTTTAGACATGGTTAATGCCGATGTTTTTTTGGATTACTTCAAAGGACTATATGTCGAAACCCAAAAATCAACAACGCAGGGAGGAGCTATTCTATCACTTGAAGCTGTCAGACAAGGAAGTTTTAATGGTTCGGCACTCGCTTTGTTTTACCATAACGATTCTTTAAAAAGTGTAATAAGTGGCGATTCAGTTTTAGTAATGCCTTACACGATTTCGTCATTTAGCGCCAGGGTAAATAAAATTGAACACGATTATTCACAAACTTCATTTTTCGACAAGTTAAACTCAGAAACGGTTGAAGATTCACTTATTTATGTGCAGGCAACCGGTGGTTTGAAATCAAGGATTTTGATTGACAATCTGTCAAGCTGGAAAGATTCAGTTACAATTATTGGAACCGATACTTTCCCTTATGCTATCAACAAAGCTGAACTGGTTTTCCAAATCGATACAATTGCTTCACAAATTGACAAATATCAGCCGCCCTTACAAATGCTGTTTACTGTTGTTGGTGAAAATGGCAGTGAATATCTTCCGAAAGATTACGTTTTCAATCCAACATATTACGGTGGTAGCTTGCTTACCGACTACACTTATCGTTTTACAATAACCCAACATTTGCAACAGATAATTGATGGAAATGCCGTTAATAATGGGTTTTATCTTACGCCAGCACGAAAAAATGATCAGGCGAACCGGGTTGTATTAAAAGGAAGCACAAGTAATACAGGCATTAAATTAATTGTTACATATTCCAAATACACGAATTAAAGGATTGATTCAACCAACATTAATTAAAGAATAAAAGAGGCTGTCTGCAGTTAAGCGGAGAGCCTCTTTCATTTAAAAAATTTCTTTTGTCTAAATCGTTGATTTAACATTCACATATTCCGGAATTTATATTTTTAGTTTGATCGAATTCCCTATTTTTACGGCTTTTTATTAAAAATGACGATAACTCACTTCATCACTTTTCTATTAATTGGCATTGGCTTAAGTTTCGATTCATTTGCTGTTTCTGTATCGTGCGGATTGATGCGGCAGGAAATTAAATTTAAAGAAGCAGTTTTTGTTGCAGCATCGCTGGCATTTTTTCAGGCAGCTTTCCCCTTAATTGGTTGGTTTTGGGGCATGAAGTTTAATACACTTATTGAAGCCGTAGATCATTGGATTGCTTTTGGTCTACTCGCAATAATTGGAATAAAAATGATAATTGAAGGTATTAAACCCGGAGGAATGCTCAAAAACTTCAATCCTTTCAATATAAAGGTTTTGCTCGGGCTGTCGGTTGCCACGAGTATTGATGCACTTGTAGTTGGTTTGAGTTTCGGGGTTCTTGATTTGCCAATTCTTTTCCCTGTTATTGTAATTGGTGGCGTTACATTTATTGCATCAATGCTCGGGATGCTTTTCGGAAAGAATGTGCCTGCAAAAAGAAGTCACCAGTCCATTATTCTGGGAGGAATAATCCTGATTGCAATGGGCTTCAAGATTTTAATCGAGAATATTTGGTTTTAACAGTTAGTTTCTTTATTCGGTCAACTCAACTATTTTCAGCGTAACGTTATACTCTTCAAGTTCTATAACGCGTGTTGAAATCGGGTAAGGTGAGACATCTAATAATTCAAACGAATAATTTCCGATGGTATCCACCAATTGATCGTAAGTACTGAGTATTAATAAACCAGAAACCGGACTTTTAACGTCGATTTTTACATCAGCTTTTCCTTCCCAAACACACACAACGTCACTGGGACAGCGGGAATCATTGATTTCTGTGATCGAGAAATTCAATAAATTATCAACAGAATGATAATCACCGTTGATTTTAAAATCACTTTCAAAACCCAAACTGAATGAATCAGAAACTGTTTCATTGTCACACGACACGAAAGAAATGAAGGTTAAAACGACTAAAACAAAAAATGCTTTCATAATTTAATTTTATGAATAGATTCACAAATATACTGATTGGTTGCGTGAATCGTTAAATTTGCAACTCCTTGTAAAATTAGAAAATGAAAATTGGCAACATAGAATTAAAAGGCACTCCGCTTTTCCTTGCGCCGATGGAAGATGTAACCTATAAATCGTTCCGTTGGATGTGCAAGAAATTTGGTGCAGATGTTATGTACACCGAATTTATCTCCTCTGAAGCGCTTGTTCGCGATATTAAAAAGACAAAAGAAAAAATGGTTCTTTTCGATTTCGACAGACCGGTTGCTATTCAAATTTATGGGCATAATATTGATTCAATGGTTCGGGCAGCACAAGTTGCTGAAGAATTTTGTCCTGATTTCATCGATATTAATTTTGGCTGCCCCATGAAAAAAATTATTCGCCATGGAGCTGGGGCTGCCATGTTGCAGGATTTGCCAAAAATGCAGCAAATGGCAGCCGAAATTGTAAAGGCAGTGAATTTGCCCGTAACCGCAAAAACCCGTTTGGGCTGGTCCGAAACAAGCAAACCAATAATGGAAGCTGCCGAACGCTTGCAGGATGCTGGTATTGCTGCACTTGCAATACACGGACGCACGCGCGACCAGTTGTATACAGGTCATGCCGACTGGACTTTAATTGGAGACGTAAAAAACAATCCCAAAATAACAATCCCAATAATTGGGAATGGCGATATCAATAGCGCACAAAAAGCAAAGTATTTTTTGGAACAAACCGGAGTTGACGCTTTGATGATTGGCCGAGGCTCCATTGGGCGGCCGTGGTTATTCCGAGAGGTAAAACATTATTTGGAATTTGGCGAATTAATGCAACCTCCAAATGTTGCCGAAGTTGTGGAAATTTTAAAGGAACAAATACGTTTGAACCTTGAATGGAAGGACAATGAACATACTGCGATTTTAATGCTACGTCGCCACTTTGCAAAATATTTCCCGGGTTTGCCTAACTTCCGTGAGCTGAAAATAAAGTTGCTTCGTGCCGAAAATGGAGATGAGGTGAATGAAATTCTTAATCAGATTGTTGGTATCTATGGTAGTTTTCAATTGGATTATTCAAACTCAAATTTATTGTAATGGACAATCAATATTCAAAATATTATTCTGAAAAATCGCTTTGGGAGAAAATAAAAAAGTTCTCAAAAGCGGCAGGCGTAAAAGTTGTTTATGCAGTTTTACTGTTGTATTATGCAATGATTGACAGCAGGGTAAGCATAAAAACAAAGCTTTTTATTGCTGCTGCACTTGGATATTTTATACTTCCCACCGATGCCATTTTCGATTTAACACCAATTATAGGTTACTCTGATGATCTTGGTGTTTTACTTTTTGCCTTGAAACAAATTTCATCGGCTATTACTCCCGAAGTAAAAGAAAATGCCCGAAATAAAATTACCGAATGGTTCACCGAAGTAGATGAAAAGGATCTGCTTGAACTTGAAGAAAAATTATCATAATCCTATAAGCTAAACTAATGTTTGAATTTGATTTTTCAATGCTTCAATGGTTGCTTTTTTATGTGTGCGCCATGTTAATAGGTATGTCGAAAGTCGGTGTGCCAGGTGTCTCTTTGATTGTTGTACCGATTTTGGCCATTATTTTTGGGGGAAAGGCGTCAACAGGAGTTCTTTTGCCGATATTAATGATGGCCGATATTTTTGGTGTTGGCTATTA
>JBFHJA010000062.1:0-13371 GCA_041596165.1 Draconibacterium sp.
GGTTTTATCAGAATATTATAAAACAAAAGGGCTATTATTTAACAACATACCCGTTTCATCACAAAATATGGAAAGCTTTAGAAAACAAAGAAAACAAAACTTGATAGAAGCAATAAATTGGTTTAAAAAAGGATTAATACCTTTAAATTTTACCGATAATTATGTTAAAGACAATACAGTAGATTCCAACAAAACACTTTCGTTATTAGATTGTATTACACTCCTTAAACTAATAGCAGACAATTACAATGAACTTACCAGATTAGAACAAATATATAATGAAAATATTTTAACAGAATCAATGACCCAGGCAATTGAAACCTATCGGCTTGCAGGTTCTTTAATTCAACGAGCCCGTAAAGAAATTTCTGATGACAAAAGCAAAATCGAGTTAAACGCCCTTGCAAACTCAACATTTAAACAAATTATAAGTATATCCTATTCAGCATATTACATAACCGGAGATTTAAAATATCTTGAATTAGCTTTTCAGAATGCGGAACGATTAAAAAGCAGTTCACTTTTCGATAAAATTTCAAATCAACTTGCACTCGAAAATAGCCTTGTACCCGACAGTTTACTAAACCTTGAATATAAATTAAATAACAGTATTGTTATTTTATCTGAAAAATTAAATAACGAAGAGAACAATATTATTCCAGATAGTTTACTAATAGAGAAATATAGCAATGAGATTTTCTATGCTAACCGTGAACGCGAGGAATTACTCCGTAATATTGAAATTAAATACAAGGATTATTACGATCTAAAATACTCTAATTCAACGCTTTCATTAAAAGACATTCAACAAAAATTAAATAAAAACCAGGTAATTTTAGAATATGTGTTAAATGAAACTGACTCAATTCGAGAGCTGTTTACTTTTGTGATCAGTTCTAATAAAATTGATTTATACAAACAAAAAGTGAATTCTGAATTTATGAATTCAATTGAATATTTATTCAAGTTCATGTCGAATACAGAATATATGTTCACAAAAAACAACGACTCCAAACAATTCTGTATTACTTCTAATCTTTTATACCAACAATTAATTCTTCCGATAAAGGATCAGATAACTAATAAAAATATAACAATTATTCCCAGCGGCAAATTGAATTACATACCTTTTGAAGCATTGCTTGAAACCTTACCTGATACAACCAAAACAATAGAATTCAATCAATTGAGTTATTTAATTCGAACTTATAGCATCAACTATGCCAACTCCGCGAATTTGCTTTTCAAGCAAACAACTTCATTATTAAGAAAAAATAAAATTAAAACTATAGCTTTTGCTCCATTATATGCAGAAGGGGAATCAATAGAAATATTGCATAAAATCTATCCCCTTATTCCTTTACCTGGTGTGGCAAAAGAAGTAGCTCAAATTTCAAAAATTGTAGATGCTGATGTTTTTAACGACGAAGAAGCAACCGAAGATAATTTCAGGAAAAATGCTGAAAAATATGACATTTTGCACCTTGCAATGCACGCATTTATTAACGATTCTTTACCTGCATTTTCCAGTTTCGCATTTACACAGCATAATACAGAAGATCCTACAAAAAATGGATTGCTGAATACTGCAGACATTTATAACCTTAATTTGAATGCGAAACTAACTGTTTTAAGCGCATGCAACACAGGTTCAGGCCAGTTAAAGGAAGGTGAGGGAATTATGAGCCTTGCCCGTGGATTTCTTTATGCTGGCTGTCCGGCAATTGTAATGTCACTATGGGAGGTAGAAGATGAAAGTGGAACACAAATTATTACAGCCTTTTACAGGAACTTAAAAAAGGGCAAGTCAAAAGATGAATCATTACGATTGGCAAAATTGGAATACCTGAATTCCGTCAGTTCCCGGAGAGCCCACCCTCATTATTGGTTAGGATTTGTAAGTATCGGAGATAATTCTGCGCTATACAATAGTTATGATTTCTATTTTTTTGTTTTACTAATATTGGCATTATCCGGGATTGGTATCGACCAGGCATTGCGCATAAAAAAAGCCCGTAAGAAACGGGCTTAGTAGAATGAGTTTGTATGTTTATTTTATTATCTGAATGTGAATGTGTGTATTATATCAATTTCATTTAAACGAATATTTCAAACGTCGTATTATTGCTTTAGCATTGTTTTCAAAGTGTCCTTTCCTTTCAACTACCGCTAATAATTCTGTTCGGGATTTCTCATAATCTTTAAGCTTTAAATAACAAAGGCTCCTATACCATTCAGCTTCCTCAATATACAGGTTGTCTCCTTGATTTATAACTTTTGTATATCCATCTATTGCATCACCATATTTATTCATGCTCTGTAAGCTTGCAGCTCTATAAAAATCAAATACGGCATTCTCATTGCTTTCACCAGCCAATTGACCTAAAATATCAACTACCTCATCATATTCAGCATTTAAATATGCAATATTTGCTCGCTGCATCAACGTTATTTCTCCAGACACAGATCTTTCAGGAGACCAGGCTGGTGCATTAAAGAAACGCTCATAAGAATTATCAGAAACAATGTTATTTCTTAAAACCCCAGCCACACCCAACAGAATGACCAAAACTGCCACACTTCTTCTCCAGAATTTCATTTTTTCCGATTTCATTTCCGGAATAATCATATTTATTTTTTTGATATCCGTTGATTCTCTGACAGCAATTAATTCTTTCCGTAAATTAAAAATATCTTGTTCTGTTATCGATTTATTTATTTGAGTTCGAAGTGTTACTTCCGCCTTTAAATCATTATTATCATTTAATTCCAATTCAAATTCTTCAAGTGATTCACCCTCCATTACACCATCAATAAAATCCTCAATGCTTTTTTCATCTACATTCCAGGATGTTTCAGATCGAAGAATATTTGAAATTTGACTACGCAAATCCATTACATCTTTTTCCTTAATTGAAATCTCAATGTTCCGATGTAATTCTACTTCATCTTTCAGGGAACAATTTTGAAACATATCTTTTTCAAAATCATACAATTCATCTCCGGTTAATTCATCATTTATATAATCATCAATTTCTTCTACGGTAAACTTAGGTTCCACCGATTTAGCAACTTGTTTAAGAGTTTGTCGGAAATGAAGTATATCTTTTTCGAGTATTGCTTCTTCCATTCCTTCAAAATCTTCCAATTCAAAATCTGAAAAGTCTTCCTCAATATTTTGTATTTCTGAACTTTTTTGTTCTTTGTAAAACTGATGAATATTTTCGTTTGACCTTGTTTCATGATGATATACATGCACTTTTGGCAATGAGTCATAATAACTAATTAATTCTTCGCTGGAAAGAATTTCAGTTAATTCCTGTATATCAGAAAAGTCGTTTAAAGATTCAAATAATTCATTGCCCGAATTGGCTGATTTTATTTGAGGGGTAACATTTTCAAGTTTATTTCTAAGGGTTAACACTTCTTTCTCCATTAATGCATTTTTTATATCCATCCATAAATCCAGTTCATTTCTGAGTTTAGGGTTTTTCTTCAACTCAGCTTCAAATTCAAGTCTGGATTCTTCCTCTAATTGCTCAATGCAATAATCTTCAATTTGTTCAAAAAAATCTGTTTTAGGTATCATCTTCTAGTATTTTTTTAAATTCTGCGTCCTGTTTTATTCTGCTAATAAGTAATTCTTTACACTTAAACTTTCGTTTTTTGGCATATTTCTCACTTTTATAACCCATCACTTTTGCAATTTCTTTGAGCGAAACCTTTTCGAAAAACAATTGCAAGAGTTTCTGGCAGTCTGTACTTAGTGTACCAAAATGCTTCTGATATAATCCATATCTTTCATTTTTTTCCACCAGTTCATTGAAGTTGTCATCATACAAATCTTCATTGTAAGGCAGTGAATCATTCAGCTTTTCCTTTTCTATTCGTCGTTTCTCCAATTGTTTTAACCACAAGAACCGACAAACTGAAAATAAGTAACCTTTAAAAGAACCCTTTTCGAAAACTAAATCGTTTTCCTTAATTTTTCTGTAAATAATAATGATAGCTTCCTGAAAGATGTCACTTGCATCATCTTCATTTCCTTGATTCTTCCTTATAAAATAATTTACATTGTAGTAGTACTGTTTATAAATATACTGCAAAATTAAATTATCGTGCCTCAATATTCCTTTCAGAATTTGTTCGTCACTATATCCTATCATCTTCTTTATATTATTCGATTATTATTAAAAAGGTAACCCTTAATCTCGATTTATTCTTTGGTTTTTTTGATTTGTTTTGGTTTTTTTTTCACTAATTAAGCTTGTAAACAATCAATTAAGTGTAAATATAAAAAGTAAATTCTTTTAAAAATGAAAATGAAGGAAGAAATTATAGGGAGAATTGGGAATAATATAAAAAACAAAAAGGACGGGTTCAATAACCCATCCTTTTCTCATTAAACTAACTAACCTAACTAAACCTAAACTTATGAAAATAAACGTACCACAAAGATAATTGCAGATTTGAAATTGTACAATATATTGTTGTTAAATCATGTTAAAGATTAATTCCTTATTAACATTAATTATTGTGCAATAAAATTATAATGGATTGTCCCTTTTTGTGAAGCCGGTGCATTAGGATCTGCATTAAACAAAGTCTTCAATGCTGCTGTTTGAGCATATAAAACTATTTGCTGGTCACGGTTTTTTTGACCTGGAGCTAAATTTGCTTCAATAACCTTTCCTTGCCGATTCACATTAATTTCTATTATTATTTTACCCCCTCCCTTGGCCAAATATACAGGGATTGGCAAACTAACATGGTATCGGTTTTCTAAATAATAAATAATATTGCTTTCACCAGTGTAGACAATATTCTTAATTGAATCCGGATCCATTCCCTCTGTAGTTTCAACGGGCATTTTTATATCTTCAATTTTGATTTTTTCCTTTGCAAGCTGATTATTTACATCCGATACCAGATTTTTTGCTGCATTTACTTCCTTTAAATAATCGTCATCGAAGAATTTATCATTTGAAGTAGTGGTATTTTTTACGGCAAGTTTATTGGAAGCAACATTTGTTAAGTTATTGGCTGTTTCATTTTCTGTTGCTACAGTCTCCTGTTTTATTTCCTCCGGAATCTTTTCTTCTTCAGGTAATATTTCAGGAAATTCTATTACTAATGGTTCTTCTTTTATATTTCCCTTCATGTCAACCTCGGCCAGTAAAAATGCTGCAACTAGGAAAATATGAAACACCAGTGTCCCCATTACACCATAAACATAACGCCGATATATTTTTGCCAAATAATTCACGAAACAAAAATATAAAATAAACCCCGATAATAAACTGATGATTTAACCACTGAATTATTTTCCTGAATCCATGTTTTATAATTTGACTTTAACTTATTTTAACAAGGAGTTCTTGAAGTGTCGCATTTTAAATTTGTTAATTTTCAGAACAGTAATTCCAAAGCATTGATATTGTCAATAGCTTTTTTGATTTTTGAACATTAAATGAATAGAATTTTCCTTACTTCTATAATTATATTGGGTTTGATATTGATTAAACCCCTCAAAAACACAGCTCAATCAACTGACTCAGAAACAATTGATACGAAAATACCACTATACCAGAAACAGGGGCAATTTTATGACAGTTTAAAATACAAGGCTAGTCAGGGGAAATTGACTCAATTAATTTATGATTTTCTTATTTCGCCACCGAGACCTTATGTAGACAAAGAAAAACTGGCATTTAACTATTACAGTCAGCTGGAGGGAAAAATTATATCTGAAATAAAAATAAAGTCACTTGACGTTTTTGGCCCCACATTTCAGGACACGACAAAAAACGCCTCAAGCAAAATTGAAAAAACAGCAAATAAAATTCACACAAAATCAAACTTACAATCAATTCAAAAACTTTTATTGTTTAAAGTTGGAGATGTTGTCGATCCTGAATTAATATATGAAAATGAACGACTTATCCGCTCCCTGCCATATATTAAGGAAATCAATATTATTCTTGAACAAGATTCAACATATTCCGGATTAGTAAAAGTACTCATCCTCATAAAAGACCGGTTCTCCTTTGGTGTTTCGGGCAATGTTCATGGTATTCAATCTGCGGCATTTGAAATATATAATAATAATATTTTCGGGGTTGGGCACGAAATAGCATTTGTTTTTGCCGGACACGTAAACAAACAACCTTATCTGGGAGCCGAAACCTATTATAAAATAAAAAACATACACGGTAAATTTATTGATATTTCCTTTGGATATTTGAATACATTTAAAAGTGAAGGATTTCAGTTTAATCTGAATAAACCATTTATAACAACCTCACTAAAATGGGGTTACGGCGCAACAGCAATGCGAATGTTTCGGTCTAACTGGATTTTTCAGGATGATGTTGTATATTCTGAAACAGCCATGGATTTTATGTATTATAGTGGTTGGGCCGGACATAGTTTTCAGGTAAAAAAAGACCGTCCTGAAAATGCACAAATTGTTTTAACTGCCGGCTTCAACAATCAAAAATTTAATGTGCGTCCTGCTTTTGAAGCTGGAAGTGTTAATTATTTTGCCAACCGAACATTCCTTTTAACCGGCGTTACATTTACGCAAAGAAGATTTATTCAGGATGAACTTGTATTTAGTTACGGTATTACAGAAGACATACCGGAGGGCTTTAAAAACGAGATAGTTTATGGTTATGATATTAACGAATTTGGAAATCGGCATTATGCTCATTTGCTGCTTTCGAACGGAAATCTGTTAGTTAACAAAAAAGGTTATTTATATACGGAAGCAGATATTGGGGGTTATTACGGAGAAAGAGGATTTGAACAGGGACAAATAGACGCGCGGGTTCACTTTATTTCGAAGCTGTTAAACGCTGGACAAAAAGGGGCTAGACTATTTGTTAATACCGATTATACAATTGGCGTGCACCGTTTGGAAATCGAAAGAATCAATCTAATCAGGAAAAATTCAATTAGAGGTTTTAGTAGCAGGCAGGCATTTGGGAAACAGCGTTTAAGTGTTAATTTCGAATATGTGCTTTTTCTACAGAAAGAATTTTACAACTTTAATATGGCTCTTTTTGGATTCACCGATGTTGGGTTTATTGGTCCGAACAAAGCATTTATTTTAACACAGGATTTCTACAGCGGTTTGGGCATGGGAATCCGACTTCATAACGAAAATCTAGTTTTTAAAACCATTCAATTAAGACTGGCTTTCTATCCATTCCATCCTAATAATATGAGTTTTGTGGGATTTGTTTTAGACGAACAGTCAAAACGGCAATTTTACAGCTTCGAACCTACTCAACCACAGCCAATTATATTTGAATAACCCTGCTTTAACCTCAAATAAAAAGTTCATTTAAAGCCCCAAAATAATCTTCATCCCAGCCATCCGAAATATTTTCATATGCTTCATCAGGAATGTTGGTATGCAACAATTCGAGACTTGTCCCTTTGTTATGTGGATGCAGCTTCATCGTAACAATTGAATCCTCCACATCTTCAAAAAACCATTTCTGAACAATTTTCCTGTCTTTTTCAAATTCAAGATTAACTCCGGAAATACTTCCTCCCCACAACGAAAAAACAGAGCCTTCCACTGGTTCCATTTCGGCATCTTCGCCTGTCCAAATATCCAGCATTGTTTTATTGGTCAGTGCATTATAAACATCCTTTGGTTCAGCGTTCAAAATATAATAGCGTTTAATATTTTTCATCTTTCTATTTATTAAAGCATTCGTTTTGAATGCGTTACATTGTGGTTTATTTTATATGTAAAACCAATTGAAAAGAACTCTTTTATCTGAAGTTTTGTGGTTTCGCCCACCTTAACATTGCTGGCATCGTAAACCGGGAATTTTACGTCATCATCATAAATAAGGTTTAAAAAGAATTTCATATTAATAAACTCATTTAGCTTAAAAGCAATGGTATTCTCCCAGTTTACATCGAACTTTTGGAAAGGTCTTTTATAGTTGATGAACATTTTATATTTAGTTTCATACGAAATATTCTCCTTTAATGCCCTTCTATAAAAAATATCAGCGTTTAAACCAGGTTCCCAAAAGCTTTTCTCATTTGCATCAATTCCGAATTTAGTTTGGTCGAATATGGTAGTGTCGCGCACATATACATTCTTTATCGTTAATGGCGAAAGCAAAAGTGAGAAATCTTTTGAAGGTTTGTATTCAAAACCCAATTTGAAAAACAGACGTGAGGGAGCTAAAAACCCTGAAATTGGATCTGGATTTTCATTCTTAGGATAAACATAACCGTTAAAAAACTGTGTACTAAAATTGAATTCGCTTGAATAATACCATTTTTTGAATGCACTAACACCAAAACGTGAGGTTATTTCAATTTTGTCATCGTTCTTTTGCAGCCCTTTATTATCGTCACCGTTTCGCACCCAGCCATTTCTAAGTTCTGCAGAATTATCCCATTTAATTTTACTGTCTGCGCGTTTATAATTTGCATATCCTTTAAGCACGATTAAAGAGGATATTGCACTTTGTCCACCTTTTTCCCAATTTTCCAGGTAAGTCTGCGAAAATCCAAGACTCCCGTCGCCCCCAATTACCCAGGGTGTTTCAACCTGATAAGGTTTCCCTACGGCATTCAGCGATGAAATATTTTTTTCGAGAGATTTAAAACTGAAATCTTTTGTTTCTTTTGGTTTATAACGCGATATGGTAACACCGTCATCAATAAGCATAAACATTCCGCGCTTTCCTACATTTCGAACAAGTACACTCAACGAATCGTTCTGAACATTTTTCAGCCAAAACCTTGAATATTTTTCATCGCTGCTTTTTAAACCTATTTCTGCAGAATTACCCGAAAGATTATATATTGTAACATTTACAGAGTCAATATAATCAGCATAATCGGCTAAAGTACCAAGTACCGCAGATATTGAATCGTTAACTGAATTTACCACCGATTCGTTGTACAAACGCAGTAAATTATAGTTATTTACTTTAACCGAATCCGTCAAACGTTTTATTTGATAACTGTAGGCTTGTTCAAACGCTTTTTTACCATACGCGTTATTAACCGAATCAACGTAAGCAGATTTAATGGAATCGTTGTATTGAACCCTTTTTCTTTCAATATAAACAGACCGGATACTATCGATAGTTACAAGTTTCTGAAAATCAGCAGGAGAATTTATTACTGAATCAGGGATTACTTCCGGAATAATTAAATTTGCCGGCATTTTATAAACTGAATCTGTAAATAGCTGTATTCCTTTACCTTTCGGAACAAGGTTCAATTTTTCCTCCAAATTTTCAAGCATTTGAGGTGGAACATTTACCGATTTCTTCTCAAATTCCTTTTGCAGTTCAGTTCCAATTCTGCTGATTCTTTTTTCAACCAAAGGATACGGATAAAACCCCGGAACATTCAAGCTATCCTCAACATTTTCTGGCAACCTAAAAACATAGGTTTGTTTTTCGGAAAAGGATTTATAAATATTATTAACCACGGAATCAATTGGCTCATCCTCAATAAAATTGATCAACCCTTTAACATCCTTAGCTACTGCAGGTTTTGTTATGTACCAGTTGTTCTCTTCGTAAAAATATCTTTTCAAAATATTAATGCCCAAATCAAGGGATTTGTCGCCCTCTTCTGTTTCCGTTGATTGCGCCTTACCTTGAAAAGAGAAAATTAAAATTGTAAAAAGGAGTAAGAGAGTTTTCTTGTTTTTAAAATTCATGTTTTCTGTTTTTGTTTTCTGTTCCAAAAAAACGTAAAAATAAGATTTATGTTATCTATAGCAGATAATTTTTAATTGTTGACGTGGAATTTAACTTAGTTAAAATATTTGATGAACTACCAACTTAAAAATGGATTTCTGGAGAGCCAGGAATTATAATAACGTGCATTGAAAGTTACTTCCTCCCCCACCCAATCGGGTAAATCAAATTCCTGATTTTCATGTTCAAGTTCGATTTCGGCTAAAAACAGTCCTTTATTTTTTCCTTCAAAAACGTCAACTTCCCAAAGCATATCCATAAACTTCTCTTTATACCGATATTTCTCAACCACAAAATCGTTGCACATTTCCAGAAGCATATCTGCTTCATTTTTTGGGATTTCGTATTCAAATTCAGGCCGAACCAAACCTTTTGCTTTTCCTTTTATTGTAAGAAAACCTTGTTCATCGGCAACTCTCACCCGAATTACCTTTTCAGAATCAATGGAAAGATAACCCTGGCTGATTTTTATGCCTTTAACCGAAGGTTTCCAAAGCTCCGTATCTATCAAAAATTTACGTTCTATTTCTACCATTATATATTTTCAAAAATTTTGAGCTGCTAAAAAAGCCAAAATTAGTTATAAATTTAACCGCATTAATACTTTAACCTAAAACTGAATTAAAATGATTTCGAGAGAAGAAGCCGTCCAACTTTTAAAAGAAAATGTTTCATCAGAAAATATGCTGAAACACAGTTTTGCATCGGAAGCTGTTTTGAGGGGAGTTGCAAAAAAATTAGGTGAAAATGAAGATGAATACGGGATTGCCGGACTTTTGCATGATATCGATGTTGAAATCACAAATGCTGATCCGTTTAAACACGGTCCTTATGCCGAAAAACTGTTGAAAGGGAAAATCACCGATGAAATGCTGGATGCAGTTGTTATGCACAACGAAATTGCAACAGGAAAAGAACGTTCAACCCAATTTCAACATGCTTTGGCTGCAGGAGAAACAATAACCGGATTGATAACTGCCACAACGCTTGTTTACCCCGACAAAAAAATTTCATCGGTAAAACCAAATTCAGTCACCAAACGAATGAAACAAAAAGCATTTGCCGCATCAGTTAAACGCGAAAACATTTTGGAATGCGAAAAAATTGGTATTCCACTTGATGAATTTGTAGTGCTTTCAATTAACGCAATGGCAGAAATCAGCGAGGTTTTGGAGTTGTAATTACAAAAAATTAATTTTTAGTTTCCATAAGGTTTTTCAATAATTTTTGCATTCACTTTTTTTAATGATTAAAATTACATAGTTTTAATCCATCAAACTACAACCACGTAATTAAACTAAAACTCATTGAGAATTAAATGTTTAACAGCCACAATTATATTTCATTAATTGCCAACGGCGATCAACAAAAATTCAAGCAGTTGATGGAAGCAACTTCCGATGATTTACTATGGTTCGCTATTGGATTTCTAAAAAACAAAGAAGTTGCAGAAGAAATTGTTAGTGATGTATTTGTAAAAATCTGGAATAACCGCGCACAACTTGAAACAATTTTAAACCTTAAGTCATATCTGTTTATTTGTGTTAGAAATGGTTGTTTATCCTATTTACGTTCAGTTAAAAACGAAAAAATTATTTCTATCGATTCGGTAAGCGACTTTCAATTCATACAAGTTGAAGTATCAGAATATGAATTAATTGAAAAGGATAAAATCGATCAAATTTATGCAGCCATTGAAACCTTGCCCTGTAAATGTAAAATGGCTTTTACCCTTGCAAAAATAAACGGGTTAAAATATAAGGAGATTGCCGAAGTACTGGGAATAACGGAAAAAACAGTAAACAACCATCTTGTGCTTGCCGTAAAAAAAATAACCGAACTGCTAAACGTAAACAAAAAGACAAAAGGCAAAAACTCACCTCTGAAACAAGCCGGCATTTTTTAATTATTAAAAAAATATATTTTTCGATTAGGTATAATTTTCAATCTGCGTGTCTTTATAATTAAAGAACCTGACATTGAACTTAAACAAAAATATATACGACTTAATTATCAAGGATTTACTTTGTGATATTTCTGAAGAAGAGAAATTAAACCTTGAATCTAAACTGGCAGATGATTTAGAACTACGGCAGAAAAAGAATATTCTTTATACATTCTGGCTCAATTTATTTCCAAAAAAATCAAACCATCAAATCATTCAAAAAACAGAAAAAAAATTAGGGTTTGATAACAAATCGAAAACACAATTCTCATTAAGTTTCTTATACAAAATTGCAGCTACTGTACTACTTGTTTTATCATTGGGTTTCATTGCATATCAACAGTTTAAACCACACGCTGAAACTTCATTAAACCAATATGTTACCGAGCAAGGGAAAATTAGAAATATTGTTTTGTGCGATGGCACAAAAGTATGGCTCAATTCACATTCTGTTTTAATTGCCTCCGAACCATTTATTGATGACATTCGTGAAGTTTTACTGATTGGAGAAGGTTATTTTGAAGTAACCTCAGATAAAAGCAAACCCTTCATTATCAAAACTCCTTTTATGAAAACTAAAGTACTGGGTACACACTTTAACATTTCTGCCTATCCGGGCGATGATAATCTTGTGGTATCACTTTATGAGGGGAAGGTTGAATTGTCGGATGCAAATTCGCCCTGTAACAATTTGGTTATGAGTCCCGGCGAAAAAACTTCTTTTTCCATCAACGAAAAAAACTTCATTACAAAACAAAACAACCTTGAAAAACCTGCAGAGTGGAGGGATGGAGTTATTCGCTTTTATGACGAAAACTTTAATTCAATTGCAAAAAAACTGGAACGGAAATTTATGACACGCATATTCATTGTTGACGAAAAAGTGGGCAAATTGAATTTTACCGGTAGTTTCGATACAGAACCGTTAGATAAGATCTTGCAACTTTTGAGTGAAGCTCACGAATTTAAAATCTTAAAAACTTCAAACGGAATAATAATTAAATCACTTAATACCAATATATAACGACTTCAAAGATCTTTTTTTCCTAAACCAATTAAAGTGAAAGGCTGAAAAACCTGGTCAGTTTCTCTCCTTTCAAAAAAAAAGTGTTCGTGTTTTTTTAATTATTAATCATTCTAAACTATGAATTGTATGGAACAATGCGTTAATCAAATGCCTTCCATGATTCGAAGAAGGCTAAAAAAACTTCGCTTTGCAGCAGGACTTTTTCTTTTGCTGCTGGCGATGGCAATCAATGTTCAGGCAAGTACTTATTCTGAATCGGTTAAATTCGATTTAAAACTGAATAAGGTAAGCCTGAAAGAAGTTTTTCAAACCATCACTGATCAAAGTGAGTTCAAGTTCATTTACAACAACGATGTTGTAAACGACAAACAAAAAGTCTCGGTCAACACCGATGGAGCAAGGGTTGAAGAAATTCTGAACGAAATTCTTCCCCAGTTCAATCTTGAGTACAGGGTTGTTGACAAACAGGTAATTGTTTTCCCTACCGAAGTGAAAACAAATTCAGAAACAGTTTCGCCATCAGTAGCGCAACAACAAAAAACCATAAAAGGTAAAGTTGTTGACAATAATGGCTCTCCTTTACCTGGCGTTGCAGTTGTAGTAAAAAATACAACTGTGGGTGTAGTTACTGATATTGATGGTAACTA
>JBFHJA010000063.1:0-13247 GCA_041596165.1 Draconibacterium sp.
CAAGCCGAAAATGGCTCCCATTATTCCGTATGTTATCGTTCGTCCAACATTATAAAGTGTGCCACCAAATATTTTCTGGGGAACTGTATTTCCGTGCAGCGGCAACGCAATTGCAATGGGGCCGCACATTCCGGCGCAGTGAAAACTGCCCATTAAACCGAGAACGAGTGCTGATAATAAAATTGCCATTTTTTTTTCTGTTTTATAATCCCAAAGGGATGTTATGATTATAGAAAAACGGGTTGCATGAAATTTTGAACCCCAACGGGGTGAAACAGATTTTGTTCATTTGTTCATTATTTTAATGTCATCCCTTCGGGATTTTGGTTTTCCTGTTAAATTCCATTTCTATAATCTTGCCAGCCCTTTGGGCTTGATTTTTTAACAAATGTTGCAGGTTGCTCTGTGAATGTTGGATATCTTTCCGCCGACTGAATAGCAATGCAATTATGTGCTTTTAAATACTGCACGACAACTCATTTAAAGTAACTCTTTAAGAAACACTAGTTACTATTATTGTTCTTCATACTCTTTATTTTTGCGCTATATTTAGGAGAATTCATGTCATTAAACTTCGGTAATTTCTTAAACCGCTTAACATATTCTGCAATACAAACATACTCTTGTTTTGCTACGTCTCCCATCATTATTAGGGATTCTGGCTCATTGCTTTTTACGTCACAATGAAAAGTGTCTATAGCAACATAAATATTATCAACATCTGTATAATAACTATTATAATCATTCCTAAACCTATCGGCACCACCATGACGAGTTTTTCCTTTTATGGTATCATCGAATTGTTTTAGTCTTCCCTTTAGTCCATTAATGGAATTTGTCATTCCGAAGTAGTTTATTTCTTTCAACCATGAAAATGCAGAGCCTTCAATGTTAAAATTTGAAACGGCAATACAATAAATACCCGGCTTTTCTATATTTGGTAATTTATCCCGATTGCTCCATTTTGCCCATTCACTAAATTGAAACTGAAGGTCAATACTATACTTTTCGGTCTTGATTGTATAACCCCATTTTCTTTTCGCTACAATATAAAACAGTTCAATATCAAATTTCTCATTTAGATTATGTATCGTGTTTTCTAAACTGTCAGGATGAATCGAGTCATTATTTAACCTATCAATAAGTTGATTTAAAACAAATTCTTTGAAATCAAGATGAAGGGTATATATGAAAAATTGATACCAAGAATAATTATTTATTTCTTGAAAAGCTTCTTCAAAGCTATCGAATTCAAACTTTTTATGAACTCCCAAATCTTCATCAGAACTATCCATTTCGTTGTGTTTGAAAATAAACTTTTCGCCGGATTTGGTTATTTCTCTTTCTATTTTCAATCCGCCACCTTCCGCGAGTATTTCAAAAACAATTTCAGGTTTAGTCATAATATTTGTTTTAAAAGTTTTTAATGGTTTTGTTCTTTATTATTTTAATTCATTATAAAACGTTTCGAGTCTGTGGCTATTTGATAAACACACCCAACAATTTACTCCACATTCACATCCCTATCAATTTCATATTTCAATCCCTCAGAATACCAATAAACCTTTAAAATGTAGCGGCCTGAAACAAGATTTTCTTTGGGGAAATTTATCGTGTTACTTTTTGCTTTCAAATCATATAAAATATCATGCTTGCTATTTGAGGGGCGAAACATCAGCACTTTTCCAGAATCGATTTTTGCAGACAGCGATTCTTCAATATTTACAACAAGAAAATCATTTTGATTGGTGACTTCGAAATAGTTTTTGAATTGCAGAGAACGGGCATCCACATTCATTTGCTCAGTGTAATCAACCCCTTTTTCGTAATAATCTTTGTGAACAAGGTTTACATTCTGCCGCATTGCAAATGTTATAAACACTGCACAGGCCGCCAAAAACAATATCAAAAAAAGTAAAATACCAGTTCCCCAATTAAATTTCATAATTCACAATTTTTACGGACTAACAAATGTAGTTTTATAAGTCTCAATCAACTCGTTGTTGCTGTAAATTCCAAATTCTACTTCGGTTTTGTCGCTTTTCAATTCATCTTTAGGAATAAACAAAATAAATGTGGATTCAAACATCGCCTGGTCTTTCACATCCATTGTGCTTCCTGCCATCTTTATCTCTCCTTTATGCGAAAGAATGCGTATTTCGAGCGGAATTTCATCGTGGGTTTTATTCACGATTTTAATATTGTAAACATTGGATATAGTATTGTCCGCATTTTCCTGAAACAGCAATCCGGGAGTCCGTAAAATCGTAGTTTCAACATCCGGACGTGAAAACAAGGTGTAAACAAAAAACGAAAACAGCACAAGCAAAACGCCTGAATAAGCCTTAGTCCGCGCATTCCAAATGGTTTTATGCCCGTTTTTGATTCCCTCTTCCGAATCGAAGCGAATCAATCCGGGAGGTTTTTTTGTAACATGCATTATTTTGTTGCACTGATCAATACAGGCAGTACAATTAATACATTCCAACTGGGTGCCGTTCCTGATGTCAATTCCGGTTGGGCAAACCGAAACACACTGGTGGCAGTCGATACAATCGCCTGTATTTTTTGAACCACGTGGTTCGCCACGCACATAATCATAAGTAACCATTATGGATTTCGAATCGAGCAAAACGCCCTGCATCCGTCCGTATGGGCAAACCATTGTACAAATTTGCTCACGGAAATAGGAATAAATCCAATAGAAAACCCCGGAAATAATCATCATTACAATAAATCCAGAGAGGTTGATGCTGATTGGCTCTTGAATAAGCTGGAGCCATTTTTCGGAGCCAATAAACCACATTAAAAATGTGTTTGTCATCGCAATGGAAATAAAAATAAAGACGCTGTGTTTCAGTGTTTTTTTGAGGATTTTTTCAGTCGTCAATGGGCCCTTGTCGAGTTTGTATCTCTCTTTGTAATCGCCTTCAATAAGAAATTCAATTTTACGGAATACCATTTCGAGAAAAATAGTTTGCGGACACGCCCAACCGCACCATAACCTTCCAAATGTAACAGTAAAAAGTACGATAAACAGCACAAACGAAAGCATCAAAAGCGCAAGAATAAAAGTATCCTGCGCCCAGAAAATAGCGCCAAAAATGATGAATTTCCGGCTTGCAATATCAAGCAAAATCAAAGGATGACCATTAATTCTTATGAAAGGTGCACCAACAAAAAAGAGCAATAAAAACAAACTAAAAATAGTTCGGCGTGTGTACCACATACCCGAAGGTTTTTTGGCGTACACCCATTTTCTAGCCCCTTTTTCGTTCATGTTTATCGGGCGATCTCGAAAGGTAAGTTCTTCTGACATGTTGAAGCCCCCTAAATCCCCCGGAGGGGGACTTTCAGGAAATTTTTAAAGTTAAAATTTGGATTTCAAATTTAAGAAATCGGATATTGGATTTAAAGAATCATTATAATTCAGAACGTAATTTCTCCTCCCTTTCGGTGAGGCCGGATGGGCTTTTACTCACATTTTTCTCCCTGCGCCGCCTTCGCATTTGCAGGGTTTGTGCCTTTCATCGACATTACATAACTGGCAACTTTCTGTATTTTTTCGTCGCTCATTTGCCCTTTAAAAGCTGTCATCCCTTTGGCAGGTTCGCCATTCTTAATTACATTAAAAACGTCTTGAAATTTACACCCATGTATAAAGTATTCATCAGTCATGTTTGGCCCAATTGCATTTCCTTCGCCATTTAACCCGTGACATGCAAAACAATTCATCTCCTTATAAATAGTTTTGCCTTCTTCAATTGCACCTGCATCGGTAAGTAGGATCAAATCCTCAGTTGATTGATTTGCCATTTTATATTCAGCATCGTGCATTGCTGATTTCCGGGCGTATTCCGCATCCTGATGGTCGCCTTGTTTCAACCAAAAATAATAGGCGCCATAAATAATTGAAAAACCAATTGTAATGTAAAAAAGTGCCATAATCCAAATGGGCGGTGGATTATCTAATTCTTTAATTCCATCATAATCATGATCCATGATGTTTTCATCATGCTGTTCACCTTGGTTATTTGTTGTTGCCATTATCTTATATTTTTAATTTTGAGAGGAAACATTTTCCGGCTCATTATCATTTAATATTGAATTTTTTATATCATCTGCCTCTTTGTTTGGCATTCTGTACGTTTTTATGGAAATAAAAATAAACAGCGTTACAAATATCAGTAATCCAACAATGTAATAAATTTGAATACCTTCAATATTTTCCAGTAAGTTGCTTACGATCTTCATTTTACTTCTTGTTTAAAACCTCTAAAACATAGCTGGTTAACTGGGTAATCTGTTTTTCAGAATACTGGTTTTTATAAGGGATCATTCCCTTCGCAATATTTCCTTCCGAAATTTGGTGATAAACCTGTGCCGGCGATTTTCCGTGAATCCATTCATCGTCGGTCAAGTCGGGGAATGCCGGTGGAATACCTTTCCCTTCCGGGCCATGACAAACAGCACAAACAGTTGAATAAATTGCTTTTGCGGCAGCTAAATCTGCCTCGCTGGTTAGCAGCACAACTTCCTTTGTGTTTTGCTGAACAGCTACCCCAGCTGAATCAGCAGGAGCTGAAGAAGTTGGAACAACTTCGGCCGGTGTTGAAGGAGGTGGGGTAATATCTTTGCCCAATTTGTGCATGTAAGCAATCATTGCCACCATTTGTTTTGTTGGTTCAATTTCAATTCCCGATGCTTTAAGATCGTCAACAATTGTTTGAGCCTGTTTCATCAAATCGTCAACAGCAATTTTATCAAAATCTTCAGGATACGGAACACCCAAAATTTGCATCGTCCTTATTTTTGCCGGAATGATATCAGTATCGATTTCCTTTTTTGCAAACCAAGCGTAATTTGGCATAATCGACTGTTCGTTCATCTTTTGCGGATCCATAAAATGGTTGTAATGCCAGGCCGCATTTTTGTACATCGGGCCGCCCAAAACGCCGGCACGTGCCAAATCGGGGCCTGTCCTGCGTGAACCCCATTGGAATGGAAAATCATATACGAACTCGCCAATTTTTGAATATTCTCCGTAGCGGTCAGTTTCCCATCTGAACGGCCTCACAACTTGTGAATGGCATGTATAACAACCTTCCGAAACATAAATATCACGTCCCGCAAGTTCAAGTGGAGTGTATGGTTTCACCGAATCAATGGTTGGGATATTTGATTTTATAAAAATCATCGGAATAATTTCAACCGCACCGCCAATTGCAAGCACAATAAATGCCAGGATTGAAAAACGTACACCTTTTCTTTCCAGCCAGCGATGAATAGTTTCCTGCGCAGGATTGCGTGCCCCCTGCAAAACCAAAGCAGGTGCTTCGGCAGCTTCATTATTTTCAAACGTGCCGGCAGCCATTGTTTTAAAAAGGTTGTACATCATAATTATAAATCCAACCACAAACAAAGTTCCACCGACAATTCGGATTGAATACATGGGCAATATTTGAGTCAGCGTTTCGAGGAAATTTGGATAAGCCAAAAATCCTTCGGGCGTATATTCCCTCCACATTAACCATTGCGTGATTGCCGCCCAATAAAGTGGTATTGCGTATAGTAGAATTGCCAATGTAGAAACCCAGAAATGAATGTTTGCTAATTTCTCGGAAAATAGTTTTGTGCGGAAAAGTTTTGGTATCATCCAATACAACATACCGAACACAAGACCTCCGTTCCAACCCATCGCTGCAATGTGCACGTGACCAATGGTCCAGTCGGTAAAATGGGTTATTTGGTTTACCGATTTTAACGACATCATCGGACCTTCGAAAGTTGACATACCATAAGCTGTAACAGCAACCACCATAAATTTCAATGCCGCACTGTCACGAACCTTGTCCCAGGCTCCGCGCAAAGTTAAAAGACCGTTTATCATTCCTCCCCACGATGGGGCAATCAGCATTATCGAGAAAGTTACACCAAGTGCCTGCGCCCATTCAGGTAAAGCCTGGTATAATAAATGGTGCGGCCCTGCCCACATGTACAGGAAAATCAGTGACCAGAAGTGGATTATTGATAATTTGTAGGAATAAATTGGCCGGTTGGCAGCTTTTGGAAGATAATAATACATTAAACCCAAAAACGGTGTTGTAAGGAAAAAAGCAACTGCATTATGGCCGTACCACCACTGAACAACAGCATCTTGCGCCCCGGCGTAAATAGTATAACTTTTTGTTAGCGATACAGGTATTGCAAATGAATTGACAACATGTAAAATAGCGACTCCCAAAAAAGTGGCCAGATACCACCAGATTGCGGCATAAATATGTTGTACCCTTCTAACCACAATAGTTCCAATCATATTCCAGCCAAAAACAACCCACACAACGGCAATTAAAATATCAATTGGCCATTCAAGTTCGGCGTATTCCTTTGAAGTTGAAATCCCAAACAAAAAAGACAAAGCTGCCAAAACAATGATTAACTGCCAGCCCCAGAAGTTAATGGCACTAAGCACATCGCTAAACATGCGAGCTTTTAAAAGTTTTTGTAACGAATAGTAAACTCCGGCAAAGATTGCGTTTCCTACAAATGCAAAAATGATGGCGTTTGTGTGCAGTGGGCGCATCCTGCCAAATGTAGTGTATTCAAGCCCAAAGTTAAAGATTGGAAATGCCAGTTGAAGCGCTATCAACAAGCCAACAATAACCCCGACAATACCCCAGACAATGGTTGCCAGGATAAATAATCGTACAATTTTATTGTCGTAAAAGAACTTTTGATTTTCCATAAGTTTCGTTTATTTCTTTTGATTTTTGTTTGTGTCTGTTTCTTCACTCACAACGGAATCATCGTCGAAAAGAATCCGGATCGAGGGAGTTTTGTTATCATCAAACTGCCCGGTTTTGACAGCCCAGATAAATGCGCCCAAAAAAATAAGTGCAGCAAACAAACTAACCCCAATTAACAGATAAAAAATATTCATTTAATTATTACCGATTAGTTTTTACTTAACCTTTTTATTTTGAACAACTGTACAACTACATACCCAATTGCCGCCCAGGCTGCACCAACAGCACCTATATAAGAGAGCAGCAACCAAATTTGTATATTTTCATTTGTCGACCAAAGTATCCCTGGTTTTATAAGTTTTTGTACCTCCTTGTTTTGGCCAACTTTTGCCCTGCCTAATGAAACAGCCTCTACAATGTAGTTCTCATCCAAGGAAATAACAATTTCTACAAATCCTTCTTCATCGCCAATTAATGATTCTGGTACTGTAAAATCGACCCTCCCGTTTTCATCAGTATTTACTTTTCCAATTTCAATATTTCCAAAATATTTTTTTGCGCTTATTGTAACCGGTGTGTTCGGTAGTTTAACAAACGCACCATCAACTTCATGTTCAGCAAAAACTTCAACCTTTCTTATTTGTTCGTTCACCGATGCCAAAATTTTTGCTTTAACTTTTGGTGCATCGGCAAGTACAGGTTCTCTATCGGGATAAAAATTCAGAATATAATTCACAATTCTCCATCTGTCATCTTCGGAAATTGTTGCTTTGAACTGCGGCATTCCACCCCGACCATTTGTTATTTTATAGAATAAATCGCCTTCTGAATTTTTGTGCATTTGGTCTGAAGTAATATCAACAGGAGGAGGAACAAGCGGCAAATGGTTGTTTTTGCCCGGATCGCCATGGCATGATTTGCAATTCTGATAAAACAAATCTTTCCCTTTTTTTACGTTTGTAAGATTATATTCCAGGGGGTTTGCAACACTCTTTTGGTCGGCAGGCACTACCCACTCCTGGCCTGAAACCTGCACGGTTAAATAAAGAATTGCAGTTACAATAAAGTTTATCTTTTTTCTCATGGCAAATTAGTTTTTGAGTTTTTCAGACAGGTATTTTTTATCGATTCCTTTTTCTTCGGCATATTCCCAGATTGTAATTACCGGGAAAAGTTTCGCCAAAACTGAGATAATGATTAATGCGGAGACAAAAGAAAATATGGTAATCATCACTTCAATACTTGTTGGTGCATAATCATGAAAATTTTCGGGCACATTTTGAACCGGCAAAAATGGATGTTCAAGCGTTGGGATAACAATGATATACCTTTTAAACCAGGCAGAAATAAGTACGATAAATGAAATAATTGCAATGGGCAGCGGTTTCCTGAAAAAGTTAAATAACAAAAGCACAATTGGAAGTAATAATCCTGCCACCTGCACAATCCAAAACATTCCGGAGAATTGTCCCTGAAAAAGTTCTGTCAGATGGACACCTTCAGCAGCCTTCATTTTATATCCAGGAACGAGATATTCGTTGACATTGAAATAGAGATAAACAAGGCAAACGAAAACCAAAAGTTTCCCCATATAATCAAAATGAATATCTTCGAAATAATCTTTCAATCCAAAACGCAACCGATAAACATACATGACCAAAATAACGGCAGCTGTACCGGCAACAAAAGCACCTGCCACAAAATAAGGTCCTAGAATGGCGGTATCCCAACCCGAACGGAGGGTTGCGGCAAACAGCCACGAAGTTACCGTATGAATCGATAATCCAACAGGAATAATCAACAACATTAAAACCCGCATGGCATGATAAATTGTTTTGTACTGATCGGCATTTCCTTTCCAACCAAGCGCTAAAACTGTATATAGTTTTAGTTGCCATTTTGGAAGTTCATTCGCCATTCTGTCGCGCATCAAAGCCAGATCTGGAATGAGAGGAATATAAAACAGTAAAACTGAAATGGTAAGATAAGTAGTAATTACTGTAACGTCCCAGATAATTGGCGAAGCAAATCTTCCGTGAAGAAAAATATTCATAAACCTATCAGGACGCCCCATGTCCATAACAATAATAATTCCGGCCAACGCTACAAACGCAATGGCGACCTGTTCGGCAACACGGGAAATAGGTTTTGCCCAATTAATTTTCAACAAATGAAGGGCCGAGCTAATTAAAAAACCAATGAGACTGACAGCCACAAAAAACACAAAATTGGCAATGTACATTCCCCACGAAACATAATCGCGCATTCCGGTAACTCCCAGCCCGGTTTTAATTTGAATTATCCAACCCCAAAGCCCCACTATGGCAAACATGATTAAGATGAAAAACCACATCCGTGTCCATTCATCTTTTTTTACAATCGATCGTGTTAAGTCAAAGGTAATTTTGTCCAACAATTTCCGCGAATCCGCGGCAGATTCAATTTTTTCCATCGTTTAGTTTTTTGCTCGGTTATGATTGATGATCATGTTCAATTTCGCCCTGGAAAGGGAAAGCCCGGTCTTTTGGAGGCAGATAATAAACTCGTGGTTTGGTCCCCAACTCTTCCATTAAAGTGTAGGCAGCATTATCTTTAATTAATTTGCTGAAAGTCGTTGTTTCTTTTGTTGTTCCGTTGGTTACTGCATCTTCGTTGCGGTCGCCAAACCAGTAAACACCATTAGGACAGGCAGAAACACAAGTTGGTAGTTTTCCATCCCTCAAACGGTCGGCACTAAAAAGGCATTTTGAAATAGTGCCTTTCTTTTGCGGAACGTTGGCTTCAATATTATAAGTAACACCCGCATATTTTTCTGCATCACGCGGTTCGAACCAATTGAAAACCCTGGCTGAATAAGGGCAGGCTGCAATACAAAACCGGCATCCGATGCACCTTTCATTATCTATCAAAACAATTCCGTCATCGCGTTTAAAAGTTGCATTTACGGGGCAAACTTTTGTACACGGCGGGTTGTCACAATGTTGACATGGCTTTGGCATGTAATATGGCGCAGTATGCTCAGCATCCTGCATTTGCAACACGTTCATGTGGTGCTGTTCTGGCCTCAGCTGATGGTGATTTTGGCAAGCTTTCATACATTCGCGGGCATTTCGGCATTTCGAAAGGTCGATAACCATTACCCAGCTTTTACCAGGTAGCCCTTGTCTTCCGCGTTTTTGGTACTCGGTTAGCGAAGGCATTTCGGCCGGTTTTAATTGTGCTTTATCCACTTCAACAAGCTCACCGCTCGAAGTTAACAGCTTGATTTTATCACCATTGTTTGCTTCAATTTTTGCACATGAGTTTAAAAGGCTTGAACCTCCTATTACACTTGCAACTCCCATGGATGCGCCAAGGGTTTTCATGAAATTTCTTCGTGTTTTTCTCTCCATCAGATTCGTTTTTTTGAAGAATTGATAACTCCTCAGAACTAGATTTATTCGTACGAATTTAATTATTCTAATGAAAGCTACAAGTAAATTATATCGAATGAAATCAAAAGACTAAAAAGTGTTTATTTCTAATAATGAATGAATTACAGAAAAACTACTATGTCTAAAAAAAATCCCATCAATCTAAAATGTTGATACATAATAAATAGAGAAATAATAATCGAAGAAATAAAACACAAATTTTCCCATCTTAATATCTCTCAGGCAATTTGTTAGGTGTAATTTGAAATTAATCTTTTTAAAAAGTAAATACAAAACCCCTTTTTTACATTATAAACCCAACTTTTCAAATACAATTCTTTTTGAAAATAAAATAACACTCCGTTTTAATTGTTAAATACTTCAATCGAACATTTGCTGCATATAAAATTACAAAATCAGTGTGTTTTAAAAATTAGTTAATTGTATTTCATCAATTTAATATCAAAAACCTTAATATTTTCTAATCTCCATCTAAAAGAAAAACAACAAAGCTAAATCTTATGTAAAAAAACGAAACCAAAGTGCCCTGATTCGTCTTTTTGAAAAAAATTTACACGAAAACCATTTATTCTTAAACATTAATCGAGGTTTGTGGTTTTTTAGATTGAAAACTTTATAGGCTTTTAGGTATATTTGTTGAATATGAATGACTTAAACAAAATTATAAAAACCAAAATTCTGAAAATCAATTTGTTATTGACGTTAATCGTGATTAGCACTGGTTTAACAGGACAAACTGTGGTTAATCCTGCAGCAATCAATAACGACGTTGAAATTGGTGTAGTAGAGCATCTTGATGATTTTCTGCCCGACAGTATTTCTCTTACAAATGAAAATGGTGAACATGTTTGGCTTGCGGATATAATCGATAAACCAACGGTAATAAACTTCGTTTACTACCGTTGTCCGGGAATTTGCAGCCCGTTAATGGAGGGAGTTGCCGGGGTTATGGACAAATCGGATTTGATTCCCGGAGTTGACTATCAGGTTTTAACAATCAGTTTTGATCCGACCGAAACCATTGATTTGGGTATTCGCAAAAAATCGAATTACCTGAATTTAATGAACAACAAAGTGGAGGAGGCTAAAAAAGGATGGCTCTTTTTCACCAGTGACAGTGCCAGTATTGCACGTGCCACAAACGCTACCGGATTTAAATATAAACGCACCGGAAACGATTACCTGCATGCGGCTTCTTTAACGATAGTTAGCAAAGACAGTAAAATTACAAGATATCTGAATGGCATATATTTTCTGCCTTTCGAATGGAAAATGGCAATTGTGGAAGCATCAAAAGGGCAATCGGGACCAACATTGAATAAAGTTCTGCGCTTTTGCTATTCGTATGACCCCGTTGGGCAAACGTATGTGATGAATGTTACAAAAATTACAGGGACAATCATCCTGTTTTTTGCCATTTTGTTATTGTTGATTCTAGTTTTTAAACCAAAGAAAAAAGAAAATTTAATTTGAATTATATGCAAAATGTACATGCTGCCAACGAGGCAAACTACTTGACTTATCAAGGAAAATACAAAGGTTTGCTCGGCTGGATTTTATCGACCGACCATAAACGGATCGGTTTACTTTATTTATATTCAATAATGACCATGTTTTCCGTTGGTGTGTTATTGGGATTAGCGATGAAATTTGAGTTGCTTGCTCCCGGCAAAACAATCATGGAAGCAAGTACTTATAATGCCACATTTACGGTGCATGGTGTTATTATGATTTTCATGGTCGTGATTCCAGGTTTGCCGGCAGTTTTTGGTAATTTTTTAATGCCTATAATGATCGGTGCCAAAGATGTTGCTTTCCCAAGATTAAACCTACTTTCATGGTGGTTATACGTTATTGGGGTTTTTTTAGTATTGTCGGCTATTTTGTTTGGAAATGGTGCACCCGACACTGGTTGGACTTTTTATGCTCCTTACAGTTTTAAAACCGGAGCGAATTTACTCCCGGCAGTTTTTGGGGCATTTGTGTTGGGTTTTTCATCGATTTTAACCGGATTGAATTTTCTTGTTACTATCCACCGTTTGCGCTGTCCCGGCTTAACCTGGTCAAAATTACCATTGTTTGTTTGGACTTTATACGGAACGGCCTGGATTCAATTATTGGCAACTCCGGTAATTGGGATTACGCTTGTACTAATTGCATTGGAACGTATGTTTGGGGTAGGTGTTTTCGACCCTGCACTTGGTGGCGATCCGATTCTTTACCAGCATTTGTTTTGGATTTATTCTCACCCGGCAGTGTATATTATGATTTTGCCGGCTATGGGCGCTGTTTCTGAAATTATTCCAACATTCTCGCAAAAACAGATTTTTGGTTACAAAGCAATTATTGCTTCAACAATGGCAATCGCTTTTGTTGGATATCTGGTTTGGGGTCACCACATGTTTACTGCCGGTATGAGTGGAACAGCGCAATACTATTTCTCGCTGCTTACCTTCATCGTCGCAATTCCAAGTGCAATTAAAGTATTTAACTGGATTTCGACAATGTACAAAGGGTCAATAAATGTTCAAACCCCATTATACTGGGCAGCATCATTTATATTTGTTTTTCTGATTGGTGGATTAAGCGGATTGGTACTTGGTGCACTTGCAGCCGATGTTCATGTACATGATACTGCTTTTGTTGTGGCACATTTCCACTACATTGTTTTTGGTGGTACCGGGTTTGCTTTTTTTGCGGCTATTCATTACTGGTTTCCAAAAATTTATGGGCGGATGTATGACAAAACCTGGGCAAATACAGGATGGCTGATTTTCTTTATCGGTTTTCTTGCTCTATATACTCCGATGTTTTATTTGGGAATGATGGGAATGCCACGCCGCTATTACGATTACATGAAAGAATTTCACAGCGGAAATATCCTCAGTACTTTTGGTTCATGGATTATGGTAACGGGATTCATTATTATTTTAATAAATCTTATCCGATCGGCCAGAAAAGGATCAGAAGCAGAAATGGATCCATGGCATGGAAAAACACTTGAATGGACTGTATCTTCTCCACCTTCATTGGAAAACTTTGATGAACTTCCGGTAATTGCTGAAGA
>JBFHJA010000064.1:0-13134 GCA_041596165.1 Draconibacterium sp.
AACCTTAAAATCGCTTTTTGGAAAAAATGGGTTACGTTTGGCCACAGGAAATCTAATTGTTTTACCTTTCAAACAATCTCGTGTTGACGACCGTGTTTAAGTTGATTCAGAAAAACTTTATTGTTGGTAAAGAACAATTGGTTTCTTTGATTTCAGACTTATTCACTTATAAAATGAAACTACTAATGTTCCTTTGAAAATGTTTAGAACAGCACTTATTTTTTGCATAATATTACCACTAAAGTATATTTTGAGAAGCACAAAAGATAGCTGAGATGAATAAAAAATTAGCTTTTTTCTGCATCAATAATATTTTCAAAAAGCAGGCCTCCCTTGTACATTCCCTTTAAAAAGGGATGAATGTCACGCCCCAGCTTTGTAAGGCTGTATTCAACCCGTGGCGGAACTTCCGGAAAAACAGTTCGGATAATCATACCATCTGCTTCCAGCTCTTTAAGTTGCTTTGTAATCATACGTTCACTAATATCTGGCATTAGCTTCACCAGTTCATTGTATCTTTTATCTCCCTGAAATAAATGCAAAACAATAGTTCCCTTTCTTTTTCCTTTAATTGCATTTATGAAAGTATCAATTGGGCAGTAGCTTTTTTTCATTTCTTTTTTCCTTTAACTTATTGGTTTCGAGCAAACCGGCAAAAAATGTTCGTTGGTGAATATTTTGTAAGTTCTTGTCTATCTGAATATTTTCATTGAAATTTGCACTAAAAATAGATAAAAATAGATATCATCAAAAATGAATAATACAGAAACATTTAAGGCATTTGTTGTAGAGGAACAAGCTGAATCGTTTAAAGGAACGATTAAATCAAAATCGGTTAGTGAATTACCGGAAGGTGATTTATTAATTAAAGTCCATTATTCATCTTTAAATTACAAGGATGCACTTTCTGCAAGCGGAAATAAAGGCGTGACGAAAAAGTATCCACATACTCCTGGTATTGATGCAGTTGGAACAGTTGTATCGTCAAAAACAAACAAATTTAAAGTTCAGGATAAAGTAATTGTTACAAGTTATGATCTGGGAATGAATACGGATGGTGGTTTTGGGCAATATATCAGTGTTCCTGAGGAGTGGGTTGTCAAGTTACCCGAAAACCTGACGATGAAAGAGGCGATGACAATAGGCACAGCTGGATTAACAGCTGGCATGTCTGTTTTGCGACTGACGGAAACTGTAAAACCCGAAGACGGAGAAATAATTGTGTCGGGTGCCACAGGTGGTGTTGGAACTTTAAGCATTGCAATTTTAAAAAGGATTGGATATCGGGTAGCAGCAATTACTGGAAAGGAAACAGAACGTGATTTTTTAGCAAATCTTGGAGCAGATCATATTATCATCCGCAAAGATTTTGAAACAATAGAAAACAGACCCATGTTAAAGCCAATTTATGCAGGTGCCATTGACACCGTGGGCGGAACTATTCTTGAAAACATTATAAAATCGACAAAACCAATGGGCGTTGTTACCTGTTGCGGAAATGTAGCCTCGCCAAAACTTGATTTAACTGTTTTTCCTTTCATTTTAAGAGGGATAACTTTAATTGGTATCGATTCGCAGAATTACCCGATGAAATACAGGAATAAGGTTTGGCAGAAATTATCAAAAGAATGGAAACCTGAGAATCTGGCTGATACTTGTACCGAAATAACTTTAAATGAATTAACAGAAAAAATTGAATTAATGCTGAATGGAAAACTAAAGGGAAGAACAGTATTGAATCTGGAATAGTATTTTCAGCATCCTATTGATTAAGGCCCAATTAATTGCAGCTGGAACAATTAAAAACGCCAAAACTTATTTCTTGTAGCTTTGTGGAAGAAAACAGCGCACTAATTCAGTTCCAAAGGCGTAAGTTCAACTTTTCGAAACAGAATTTCCGCACCCTCTGACTGAATCTGAATACGTCCTTTTTGCGGTTGCACATTCACAGCACGATTGACAAGTTTTTTGTTGAGAAAGATTGAAATCTCGCCTCCCTTAGCGATGCACTCAATCCTGTTCCATTTGCCTACAGGTTTCTCTATATCTCTGGCGCCCCGGAATCCCTTCTCATCTTTCCAGTCCGGATCGCGATCGAACCAGTTTATCCGTCCGCCATAGATTGTTTCCAGATTTCCACCTGGTTTAAAAACAAAGGAGCCATTCTGTTTTTCGGGCGCCACAGGGCTTGTAATCGAAAATGCAGGAGTTCCATCGCCAACAACTATAAAATCACCCGTTCCGCCTTCAATAATCTGACATTCTATTGAATGCATCCAAATCCCTGAAGATCCACCGTCTTCTCCCTTCGAGTGCAGCAATATACCGCTATCCATCGCTTTGTCTGTTCTTGGCGCCCAGGTGGTTTTCCCCCATTTAAACTCCACAACGAGTTTATTGTTTTCATATTCGTCGTTTGTTGTGATGCACCCATATTCTTCACCTGAAATGGTCAACAAACCATTCTGTACTGTGAACACTTTATTGGGATCGTTATCGCGCCCCTTCCCTTTTAAAAAAGTGTACCAGCCATCAAGGTTTTTACCATTAAACAAATGAACCGTAGTCTGGTCCGAACCTTTCTCTCCTACTCCCTCAAGTTTAGAAGAACGAGCAAAAGGGCTCCCAAATATAGTCATTGAAGCAACAAGGATAAGCGAGGTAATATGTAAGCATTTCATACTACAACTTTTTGTTTTTGTAATTTAACAACCATAATCAACTCATTTCCCACCCATTTCTAACGGGTTCTTTTATAAACTTGTCTGCTTCGGGTAAGCCAACCGCTTTCATATTTTTGGCATCCCAAATAACTTTTTGTCCGCCCAACCGCAAGGAAAGTACACCAAGAAGCGTAATTTCTGTGAGCGTTGCACCGTAATCGAAGTTTGACATTGCTGCCGGCCCACCTTTGATAGCATCTGCCCATTCGCGGCAATGCCCTTTGGATATTGGAATAGCAGAAGGTAGCGGTGTAAAGGAATTTTGCAGGCTTTCCGGGAATACCTGAGGATTGCCAATGGTACCATTGTTCAGTATTATTCCTTTATCCCCAACATACATGCTTCCTCTGCCACTCAGGGTAATTCCCTGGGGCAAGCTTTCCGGCAACTGGGGGTGCAATCCGCCCGAATACCAGGTCAGATTTAGTGCTTTTTGTTCTCCTTCGGCTGCAAATTTGTAGTGCCCTATTTCACCATAGGGAGCAATATCTGTATTGCCTTTATTCCCAACAGGAAATACCTCCACGCTTTCAGGGGAATGTAAATTTAAAGCCCATGTTACTGTATCCATGTCGTGGCAGCCAAAATCTCCCAAAGCTCCACACCCGAAAACCCAAAAATCCCTCCATTTTACCGGAGTGTACAATTCATTATATGGTTGATGGATTGTGGGCCCAAGCCAAAGATCCCAGTCGAATCCATTGGGAACAGGCGAAGTTTTCTCCGGAAAACCATTCAATTGTGGCAGCCATCTTGTTGCCCCAACCCACGAATGGGCCTCTTTTATGTTACCTATAACTCCCGAACGAAGCAATTCCACTGTTTTACGAAGGCCATCAAAACTATGCAGCTGATTGCCCATTTGGGTAGCCAGGCCTGTTTCCCGGGCTACCTCGCGTATCTTACGGGCTTCCCAAATATTATGAGTCAAAGGTTTTTCGCAGTAAATATGTTTTCCTGCACGCATGGCCATTATGGATATATAGGCATGGGTATTGTCGGGACTAGCGCAAACTACGGCATCCAATGATTTTTCCTTTTCCAGCATTATTCGGAAATCTTCATATTCTGCTATTTTATAGTTTGGCGTTTTTTGCGAATAATGATCTTCGATGTACTTCTTCACTGGTTTTCTGCCCGTGTCCGATTTATATAAAATGTCGTTTTTCCAATGTTCAGCCGGATCAGCAATCGCAGTCAACTGCACATCATCAAGTGTAAAAAGCTCGTCAATTATTCCGATTGAGCGACCACCAGCTCCCACAATTGCTATATTTATTTTATCGCTCGGTGCAACATACTCTTTACCACCCAGAACATATCGGGGCAGGATGGTTAATCCTGCTGCAGACAAAGCTGTTGACCGGATAAATTTTCTACGGCTTACCTGTTCAGATTTGTTTTCCGTTATTTGCATAAGTTCAGATTTTAAAATTTGACACTAAAAATAGTAAATGTTAAGACGGCAACAAGATTTTTTAAAAATTTCAACACTTCACTTTTTTATCCGGGTTTTTAAGAATGCTCACTTATCCCATTATTTAAAATATGTCGTTTCATTATCAGGCCTGATATCTGTCAATGTTCCATTATAGTGGCGTAATTCTTTTGGTTCGAAAGGATGCTTTTTGATTTCATCTTCGTTGATATCCACTCCTAAGCCGGGTTTATCAGGTATTGTCATGGAGCCGTTTTCAAATTGTATTTCTTCATCACAGATGTCTTTTCTCCAGTCAACATCACCGCTCATTGTTTCCAGGAGAAAGAAGTTGGGTACACAGGCTGCCAACTGAAGGCTGGCCGCGTTGGCAACTGGTCCGCTGGGATTGTGAGGGCAAAATGGTATGTGATAAGCTTCAGCCATTGCTGCTATTTTTTTTAACTCCATAATACCGCCGGCATGACTCACATCCGGCTGAATATAATCAGCAGCTTTAAGCTCAAAGAGCGTTCTGAAATCCCATCTGTTGTACAGCCGTTCACCTGCGGATACGGGTACTTTTATCCGTCTTTTAACCTCAGCTAAGCCTTCCAGATTCTGAGGGGGAATTGGTTCTTCAAACCACAAAATATCAAAGTCTGAGAGTGCATTTCCAATTCGAACTGCTGTAGGGATATCAAATCGGCCATGGCCTTCGATTATGATATCCGCATCCTTTTTCACAGCATCATAAACTGCACCAACACATTTCAGGGCCATGTTCAATTGCTTTCGATCGATTTCCAAATAAGAAGAGCCAAAAGGATCCCATTTGATTGCCTTAAATCCTTTTGAAATAGCCATTTTTGCTTTTTCAGCAAATTCGTCCGGTGTTTTTGCCGGAGCAAACCAACCGTTGGCATAACAGGGAATCGACTCCCGAACCTTACCCCCTAAAAGCTGGTAAACCGGCACTCCCAAATCCTTTCCTTTGATATCCCAAAGTGCCATCTCGATGGCGGAAAGAGCTGACATAAGTACAGGGCCACCTCTCCAGTAAGCATCGCGGTATGCCAAATGCCATATTTCTTCAATTCGGTGTGGATCTTTGCCAATTAGGATCCTTTCCAACTCTTTGCAGGCCTGTACAACCGTCTGTTCCTTGTATTCAAGTGTGGCTTCACCTACCCCATAAAGACCATCAATATCCGTTAAAACCTTTACAAAAACCCAATTGGTGCGGTAAGCATGACAAATGAAAGTTTTTATTGCTGTTATTTTCATCTCATTAAAATTGTAAGTTTTCAATTATATTCGATGTAACTCCTATTTTAATTATGCTTGTTTGTGAAGCATTTCTACTAAGTCGTTTCATATCAATCCATTAAAAGTTTTGGGTAATTCCTGGAACCAGTTCTTGTGACTTAATTCCTGCATTTTGACATTCATTGATAAAGTACTCCGGGTTTTCCGTATTTTCGGCAAACATTCCGTAGTGCATAGGTATGGCGTAATCCGGCCTTAGGATTTGGGCAAAACGAGCTGCATCCTGCCAGGTCATGTTTCCAAACTTCCCATTAATACATGTAATAAAAATCTGGATACCATTCGGGCTTAATTCTTTTATCGCGCTAACCAGATCTTCGTTGAATATCGTATCCGAAGTTAGATATATATTCAATTCATCTACCTTTAGTAAACACCCTACAGCATAAGGATCAGAATGGTAAGCCGGAGTCACGGTAATCTCTATGTCACCTGCTTTTATTGTCTGAGTTGCCTCTACCTCAAATAAAACTGATTCTCTAAAATTAAGCTCCTTCGCTTTATTCACCACACTTTTCGGCCCGAAGATAGGAACCTCCGGATATGAATCATGTATTTGAGGCATAGCGATTGGATCGAAATGATCCAGATGATTATGCGTAATAAAAATAAAATCAGGCCGTAATTCTTCTATCGATGCAGGGGGATCGATCAAGCGTTTTAAGCCTTGTTTTACTTCAACAATATCACTTAAAAATGGATCAATAATCAGTTTTGTTTTGTCAGTTTCAAACGCGAAGCTGCCTTGTCCCAACCATGTTATTCCGATTGTCTTCGAATCGTTTCTCATATTAAAAATCTATATCTACCGGCAAATGTTGTGCAGAGGTTCCACCATCAACGACAAGTCTGGCACCACTAATTGCAGCTGCATGATCAGAAGCCAGGAATGCTACAGCTTCTGCGACATCTTTGCCTGTGGCCTCTTTTCCAATGGGAATATTCTGTCTTCTCCTGATTTTTATCTCACTAGGCAGTACATCCCACCGGTTGGTGTAAATATAACCAGGCGCCACCATGTTAACACGAATACCACAAGGTCCAAGATCTGTTGCCATAGATTTTGTAAGCGCATCGATTGCTCCTTTGCTTGCAATATAAGCTGTTCTGTTGTGAATAGCCCGGGTGGAGATATTCGATCCGAGATTTACAATAACCCCTTTTGATTCTTGAGCCATCATTTGTTTTACAGCAAGTTGAGACACCATAAAAGTACCCAGTACGTTCACATTGATAACCTGCTGAAAGAATGCAAAACCCATATTCTCAAATGATTCTCCAATTCCCTGATGACAGGCATTGTTCACAAGTATATCCAATCGTCCAAATTCCTCCATGATTAGCACGAACATGCGTCTCACTTGCTCAGCATCTGATATATCTGCTGACACCGATTTAAAATTCGATATTCCAATTGATTTCAATTTCTCAACACCTTCATGAACCGTTTCAACGGTAGATCCGTGAACGATTACCCGTGCCCCTTCTTTTATGAAAAGAGTGGCAATCTCCAGTCCTGTATTTTGATTGGAGCCTGTGACTAATACTACTTTGTCTTTAAATCGCATATTATATTTTATTTATTCCAAAAACCAAGGCTTTTTCATGGTCTTTATTGAAGGTAAATCTGGATGCATAAATCATTAGCAAACCACATACTATCCAAATAATAGCCAAGCTTGATATCCCCAAAGAAAGACCAACACGAGGTTTAACAATACCCAGAATTACAGGTGCTAACGAACCTACTCCAAAACCAATCATTATCATAACTCCGGAAGCTGAAGAATGGTATTTCTCAGGGATTACATCGTACAAAACCGTGTAAGTATTTGCATCGAAAAAAGCACGGGCAAATCCAAAACCGGCAAATCCGATATAAACAATCAGAAGTGTATTGGAATATCCCATGATTACTATAAACGGAACTGCAGCGAGCAAGCCAAATCCCTGCATTAGTAATCTTGATGCAGGATTCTTTTTTCCAATTACATCAGAATATTTACCGGCAATGAGTATCCCGATAAATGCAAATAAATGAGTATAAAACATGGAATGAAAACCTGCCCGGGATAAACTCATACTGAAATTTTCATATAAATATGTAGGCATCCAGGTAAGATAGCCCGTTAAAACGAAAATTAATCCGCTAAACCCAATAGTAAGAATCAATGCAGTTGGTGTTGCAAACAGGATTTTAAATCCTTCGGTAATTTTTACTTTTTCAACATGTTTATTCTGGGGTTCATCCTTTTTATCCTTCAGCCTGAATATTAAAATAATTCCATGTATTATGCCAATCGCACCAAAAAAATAGAAAGCGCTTCTCCATCCCCAACGTTCGCCAATGTAACCGGCAATAAAGCCACTTAATATAATCCCGATATAATATGATGTTTGGTGTATCGACATTGCAAATGCCCGGGTATTTTTATGGTAACTTGCCAATAAAGCATAATTCGGGGGACCATAAAAAGCTTCACCTCCACCGGTTGCTATACTGCGGACAAGAATCAGCATTAACATACTATTGCTGAAACCTGTGAACATTGTTGCGATACTAAAAATTAATACACTCAGCACGACAAGCCACTTTCGGCTGAACAAATCGCCCATAATACCTGCAAACGGAACAAGAAGAGCATAAAACAAGTTAAAAACCGTAGCAATGGTACCAACCTGAGCATCTGAAAGTTGCAAATCGTCTCTGATTAATGGGAGGACCACATTAAAAGCCTGCCGATCGGCCTGGTTTAACAAAAAGGCAAACCAAAGCAAAAAAAGTACTTCCCATTTATATCTACTCTTCTCTTTCATTTCAAACAATTAAAGGCAAATGAATCGCATAAAAACAAATAAAAAACCAACAGTGAAAATTATGCTGTGGTGTAGTGTGGTGCTAATATATTTTTAATTTTTAAGACTTGCAACTAAATCAAGCTTAATCTGAAATAGAAATTAACTCTTTGGAAATCATATCTTACAATTTCATCACAATAAAACAACTGTCAGAAACAAAACATTCCGATTCCAAAACAAATAATCCAAAAAATCAACGTTCGAAACCAGTGCTATTTTCACTTTCTGTATTTTTGAATAAATGCTGCCAGTGAAACACCCATAGTTGGATAATTGATATAGGGATGAGGATTACCCTTTTGTACACGGATACTTTTCTCTCCAGGGTATTCAGAGTAAGGTTTTGTGTAAACCGAATCTGTTGAAAAATAGTATCCGTTTTCATTGTCAATTGCAATACCGGCATCAACAATGTAGATGTTTTCCGCCTCTCTTTTATCGAAATTCTCAATAATATTCCTGCGAAGTTCCCACATGCACGCGTTTTGTTTTGTTGTGAAATCTCCGGCTTCATTATCCAAAATACCACAAGTTGAACTTGGGATCATTAAAACAAATTTACCGTTTGGCGCAGCTTTGAAAAAGGAAACGGCTAACTTTTCAATTTGCGCATTCCATACAGAAAAATCGATTTTTGAAGGATCTGCCGCACTTCTGAAATCATTCAGTCCAAGAAATTCAGCGAGAATGGAGGGAGCCTCTAAATTCCACATCAACAAATATTTTCCAAAATCAAAACTCCATAAAAAATCCTCATAACTAACAGTCTGCCAACTCTTACCATCAAACTTTACATAAGCATCCAATGAGTTATCAAACATGATGTCATTTTTATCCGGATTTTTCCTGTAACCAGTTTTTTCATCGAAATGCATTGATTGTGTTCCAAACCGGCCAGCATTGTATTTTTCTCCAAAAGTCCACTCTGATTCCGGATGTACGCGAATTGCATTTGCCAGTTGCCAAAAATCGGTGGAACCCCAGTATTTATTGTCACCGTCAGGTTGCCAGAATCCGTTATAGGAATCTGTACGTTTGCTGGTAACTGTGAAATATTTATTAAGAGTCCAACCGCCCCGGCCTTCATCTGCCTGACCTGGATATCCTGCAACATCCCGCAGACCAATCATTTTAATGTTCGGAACATAACCTTTATCCAATAAAGCGTCTTTAAAAAACGCCCCCTGAGTAAAACTGTCGCCTATGATTGAAACAGTTACTGTTTTATCTCCTTTCCCCTTTTCACCAACAACAATTGTTGATGTAATAGATTTTATTGTATCAAAATAATCCTGATTAATCAGAGATGCAACCACTGATTTTCCATCCTCCGGGTTATCAATACTTACCACTCTTTGAAGATTCCTTGAATATTTTGCTGTACCAGAGAATCTGACGACATCCTCAAAAGGCCTCCAGCGTTTTATCAGGGGTTCGATAAAAATATCATTTTGAGTATCTGAAAGCATATAAATCGTAGTCGGCAGGCAAATATCATTTTGAAATGGCTCACGTCCAACTCCATACTGATTTTGGGCAACGATTGAGAAGCAGAAAAATGAAATTAAAAGAAAAAACAAAATAGGTTTCATACAGACATGCTCTTTATTTTATTAATTCACCATCAAGCAAAATTTTACCAACATGCCAACAATTTTCCCTGTATTTCTCAGGATGCTTATCAAAGTCCTCTTTTTGGGTAAGAATGTCTTGTTTATCAAATGGATTTGAAATTACCTTAAACACAACCTGATGTTCTTTGTCCTCCAATTTATCGATAATTACAAAATTCATTCGTCGGTAAGTACAATATTTGTCGAACCTTGAGATGGTGTCCCGTGGCTCGCCATCAATTTCTATAGCAACTTTACCCGCATCAGGTCCCATAATATCATATATCCCAACCGCTTTCCCTTTAAAATGGAAAGTCATCGTTTCGCCCGTGGTACAAGCTCTTCCAATGTGCTCAAGAAACCGGTCAAATCCTTTAAAGCGTTCATCTTCCTGCACCGGAATATTCTCCCAGTTGCTACTTAACTTAGCCTCTGAAAAATCCAGCATCTTCGTATCTGAAAAATAATCCGGACTCATGGGTTTTGACAGTTTATGTTTCATTGCTTTTGCTTTATTTCCATCCCCCATTGTTTCGACAGATCTTGAAAGTACCTTGTTGTAAATCCTGTGTCCGGTTTCAACATAGGGATGTACCTTATCGGGGCAAAAAACCGGAATTCCATTTATTTCTTTGCTATCAGGATTTGAAAAAACCAACATCCCCTGTTTTACCTGTTGTGCTACTTCAAACCCAAAATTCACACTGGGAATTCCGTATTTATCAGCCACTTTTTCCATTGTTTGTGCCGATTCCGGTAACTGTCCATTTGTTTCCGTTTCGAGAAAATCGCCCTTAATTGTGTAAACAAAACAAATATCAGTATACGGATTTGCTTCCCAAGTTTGACGGACAATTCCTTCCATTGCCATGATTATTCTGTCCGGGGCAGTACCTCCATCATTAACAGCAAACTCAACAAACAATAAATCAGGGTTGAATTGCAGAACATGCTCGTGCAGTCTGAAAACACCAAAATTGGAACCGGTTCCTCCGATAGCTGCATTAATTTCTTCAAATTTTGCCTGCGGAAATTTTTCCTTCATCCAATCCAAAGAATAAACACGCCAACCAGGCTGAGCCGTAATACTTCCGCCGAGGTAAGCAACCTTGATCGATTCTCCTTTTTGAACTTTATTGAAAAAATTCGGCAAGCCATTCCTAACATGTAACTCACTGGAGATTAAACTACTGAATTTATCTGTCGCAAATGTTTTGAAAAAAGTTACAGATAATAACAATATCGTAATTTTCAGAAATAAAAGGTTTGTTTTCATTGTAGGTATGTTGGATTCTTAAATATACATTTCAATATCATAAATCGTACTATCAATGACAATCTATGCAACATTAATAAACTTCAATATTCGAAATAACCGGGCAAGCTCTTGAATCGGTGATATTAATCCTTACCTGGTCTGTTGTCGCAGGTTCAAGTTTTAAAATTCGTTTAAAACCAATAACTGCTGTTTTTTACTTGGATCAAAATCAACCGGGTTGAAGATATCCGGATGCTCATCGCCATATCCCCACTCCTTGCTGGTAAACGTATTTACCGTAAAATGAATAAATGCGAACAATTCTTTTTCCTGCCAATCGAGTTGTACCTGCGATGGCAGTGGCAGGATAGCTTCAGGAGGCGCTACTTCTTTACTTAAACATGAGGATAAAACCACAAGGAATACCAAATAAAACTTTCTCATAACAAGGAACTTATTTAACTTCATCAAATACGCGAACATAATCTACTTCAAAATAGTCAGGCAATTTTACTTCTTTCAAAATTGGAGAAGCTGCACCATTACGATATCCGTTACATTCTGCCGAGACAAGAATAAACTGCTCTCTGTGCGAAACGGGGCCGGCAACTCTCCATGTTTCTTTCCCATCTACATAAAAAATATAACCTGTGGGACTCCAATCTACACCATAAGTATGAAATTCTCCATCGTGTAAGTTTAAACTCATTGTACCTGAACCGACATGCTTATGATTTTTCCCGTATCCGTCCCAATGGATATTATGACTCACTGTTCCGTCTCGTTTAAAGTTTTCCATGATATCGATTTCAACACCGGAATCAAGCGGATCAAGGGTTGCTCCAATTGTTGGCGACTGTAGCCAGAAAGCTACCCACCAACCTTCCTGTGTTGGCATTTTACAACGAATTTCGTAATAACCATATTTGTGTAAATACTTTGCTGTTTGGAGGTTGGCGATTGGCCATGTTAATTTTGAGCCTCCGTACTGATTTCCCGGGCGATCCATAAAATTACTTCCTGTCTGAAGTTGAGAAGTGTAATATTCACCATCTTTTTCATACACTTTTAATAAAAGATTGCCTTTCCCGTCAAATTCATAAGCATCATCTGTCCATGTTGTATGCCGGGTTTGCATAATATGCAGCCGAAATCCCCATTTCGTAGTATCCAAAGTATTTCCGTTGAATTCGTCGCTCCAAACCAACTTCCAGTTTTTATCGGTTGGCAGGTCACTTTCAATTTTTTGTGCATTCAAAAATAAACTTGTTATAAACAAAGCAAAAAACAATATGGCACCTTTTTTATTCATGATTTAGGTTATTAAAATGGTTAAAGAAATTATTGCCGAAGTTTACTGAAACAGAATGATTTTGACCCAATACATTATGTCTGTTAAAGAAAATTCCCAAAACAAAACAATTTTCACATTTTGAATGAGCATGCATTAAAAGATGTGAATTTAGTTTTTGTTTCATAAAATTTACTTTTGAGTTATATTTGCACCACACTACAACAAAGCAAACAAAGAAACTGTTGTGTAGTGTGGTTCAAATATAGGATGCATTTATTTATTTTGCAATTAAATCTACTTTCTACATAAAATAATATTTATATGGATCTAAAGATAAAAATCGACGCAAACTCACAGACCCCTGTTTACAAACAACTTATACAAAACATAGAAATTCTGATAGAACAGGGGAAATTTGGTGAAGGAGACTTTATCCCTTCCATGAATGAGTTATCAAAAGATTTGGATATTTCAAAAGAAACGGTAAAAAAGGCTTATTCTATTCTCCGGGAAAAGGGTGTAATTGATTCTTCTCACGGGAAAGGTTTTTACGTGACAAACAACGAAAACACTAAGATAAAAATCCTTTTACTTTTTGATAAGATAAGTACCTATAAACAAGTGCTATTCAGTTCGTTTCT
>JBFHJA010000065.1:0-13124 GCA_041596165.1 Draconibacterium sp.
AGATTATTGGCTCTTATATCTCTTGATGGACAAAGATCCAGGTTTCGTTCTTAACTATATATTAACCCTGAGCTTTGGAAAACCAAAGAAAATATTGCGATTGGTGATTCAACCACAGCATATTTAATAAATGAGAAACCTCGCGATATTAAATCATAATTGAATTTTCATTTTAAAGGATTCGAACGGTAAGTCTTTTATGTAATAGTTGATAAAATTAGGGATGCGTACCCTGGAGTGACCGCATCAGACAAATGCTTTTGATTTAACTCAATATGGATACCTTAAATTGCCGGATGGAAATATATTGTCGTATCAATAAACCTAACAGAAGAACACCATGAGATGTGTTATTGTGGTTTAAATTTTAATGATTTACTTTGTTTTTGGTTTATGGAAACAAATCTGAAACTTCTTGTACAAAAACTTCAAATTGGCGATGAAAACACTTTCATCTCATTATTTAAGACGTACTATATTAGTTTGTGTGCTTACTCCAGAAGATATGTTGGAAGAAAAGATATTGCCGAAGAAATTGTTTCAGAAAGTTTTTTTAAGATATGGGAGAACCGAAAAACCCTTGAAATACATACTTCAATAAAAGCTTATCTATTCCAGTCTGTGGCCAATAACTCTTTATTGCATTTGCGAAAATTAAGTAAGGAAGAAAAAATAGAAGATTACTTTTCAGGGATAGAAGGTGAAAATATTGGCTTTTTTGAAATAGCAGAAAATCTTTCCGACCAAAGTTTGCTATTGAAGGAATTAACCATTCGAATTGAAGATGCTATAAATCAACTACCTCCTCAACAACAAACCGCCTTTCGCCTAAAACGCTTTGAAGGCAAAAAAAATAAGGAAATTGCCAGGGAAATGGGATTAGCTGTAAAAACAGTTGAAATGCATCTTTCAAAAGCAATGCTTTCCATGCGAATCAATCTAAAAGACTATCTTCCAGCGTTTTTGCTTTATCTCACATTGAAATAGCATTAGTTTCTCAAATCAAAATTTCCAAATTCAAACCCAACAAATTACCGGTTAGTGCTTTTTTATTTTTTTTTCACATCTCCATACAGGGTTTTTTAACTTCACTGCATCATAGTAACTGAAAGCAATATTTTATGCACGAAAACAACACGATACATACCAAAATAATCCGATTGTTCAATGGTGAAGCCACCCCTAATGAGAAAAGGGAAATTGGGGACTGGCTAAACCAATCGGACGACAACCGAACATTATATACCGACCTTCAGGAAATTTGGCTCACAACAGGAGTTTTAAAGAATTCCGACCGGTATAACCTTAAAAAAGCCACCTATAATTTCAAACAGCGAATCAAAGGCAGTTCAAAAAAGTTTAGAATTCACAAAATATCTGAAATTTTAAAATATGCCGCAATAATTGTTTTACTCTTTTCATTGCCGGCAATTTATTTTATTGGCAAAAACACTTCCCAATTAAAAGAAACCTATACAACCATTGCCTGTGCTTTTGGTGATAAATCCACAATTACCTTACCCGATGGTTCTTTGGCTTACTTAAACGCAGGAAGTAAAATCACCTTTAATAGCAATTTTCAAAGTGAATATCGGTTGGTTTTTTTGGAAGGCGAAGCCTATTTCTCGGTAAAGAAAAACAAGGATATTCCTTTTAGGGTACAAGCATTGGATATTGAAATCGAAGTTTTAGGAACAGAATTTAACCTTAAAGCTTATCCCGATGAAAATATAATTTCAACCACTCTGGCAGAAGGAAGCATTCAAATAAAAAGTGAATTTCAGCAAACCGTAATGAAGCCCAATCAAAAAATGGTATATAGCCGAACGGATAATGAAATGAAACTTTTCAATTTAAAAGATATTTCACCCGAGACAGAATGGAAGGAAGGGCGTCTGGTTTTCCGAAATGAATCGCTTGAAGAACTGGAATTAAAATTGGAACGTTGGTTTGATGTGGATATTGAATTTGCTGATGAACATGTAAAAAAGAAAAAGTTCACCGGTATCCTTGAAAGAGAAAGCATATTGGAGGCTATTGCTTATTTCAACTACTCAAAATCTGTGGGCTACATAATAAAAAACAATGAAATAACATTTTATTCAAAATAACTAAAACGCTAAAATTACTTATGGATTAAAACAATGAGACTAAAAAAGAGGAAGTGTTCGAGCACCTCCCCTTTATTCAAAATCAAACCGAAGTTTAACATTAAAATCATTCAAATTTATGAATTTAAAACGAATTCTTCAGCCTGTGTATGGGCGTGAAGTAAAAAAGTATTTAAGAATTATGAAATTAACATGGGTTCTTATTCTCGCATTAACCCTGCAAACCAGCGCAAGTCTTTGGTCACAAACCACAAAAATGGATGTCGACCTAAAAAATTCGTCCCTTTTGGAGTTGTTTAAGAAAATAGAAAACAACAGCGAGTACCGTTTTTTCTACAGTAACGACGAAATTAATGAGAACAGTAAAGTAACAATTCAGGTAAGTGACCAAGTCATCGGTGACATTCTTACTGAAGCATTTAAGGATTTACCTTATTCTTTTAAAGAATTAAGGAATAATATGATTCTGGTGGAAGTAAAAGATGAGGCAACAAAAACGGTTTTACAACAAAACTCTATATCAGGAACTGTAAGCGACGAAGGTGGAGAATCACTGCCGGGAGTAACTGTCCTTATTAAAGGTACGACTAAAGGTACAGTTACCAGCATAGATGGAAATTATACTATTTCCAACATCCCTGAAAATGCAACTCTTGTATTTTCTTTTGTGGGGATGTTGAGTCAGGAGATAATTGTTGGTAACCAGACCATAATTGATGTAACAATGGCAGTTGATGCACATGGGATTGAAGAAGTTGTAGCAATTGGCTATGGCACCCAAAAGCGTTCAAATTTAACGGGTGCTATTTCTTCTATAAAAGCCGAAGATTTGAACAAGTTGTCTGTTACACGTGTGGACCAGGCTTTGCAAGGTAAGGCAGCTGGTGTAATGGTAAGCCAAGGCTCAGGTAAGCCAGGTGCTGCCCCTTCCATACACGTTCGTGGTATTGGTTCCATTGGTGGAACAGACCCACTTTGGATTGTAGATGGAATCCGGATGTCGACAGCTAATTTTTTTAATATCAATGATGTTGAATCGATTGAAGTTTTAAAGGATGCATCCGCTTCTGCTATTTATGGTGCACAAGCTGCTCATGGAGTAATTTTAGTAACTACAAAGCGTGGATTAAGTAACAATAAAATTAACGTAGACTTTAAGGCAACAGTTGGAAAAAGTTCGCCAATCAATCTTCCAAATATGCTTAACAGAGATCAGTTTATTCAGGCGGCAACCGCATCTCGGTTAGCTTCAGGACAAAGCCCTGATCCTTCCTGGTCTGAATCAGGGTTATCTGATACCAATTGGTCGGATGAATTATTTAATGGAAGTGGATTAAAACAAAATTACAACTTGACTATTTCAAGTGGAACAGATAAAGCCAGTTATTATGTTTCTGGAGGTTATGATAACGAAGGCGGGGTTATGATAGACAATAAATTTGAACGTTATAGCCTCAGGGCCAATTCAGATTATAAATTGTTTGAAGGGAAAGTTAAAATTGGGGAGTCTTTTTTGGTTTCTCGAACAGTGGAAAATCCTACATATGCTGCTTCTGGGCTTCCATGGAGATCAATTCCGTTGATGCCGGTTTACGATGATACAAATCCATATGGAGGATGGGGAAAAGGACCAACTTACTATAATGGACGTAACCCGGTTGCAAATGAAGTTCAACATCAGCGGAAATACACAAATAATCGTTTTAACGGAAATGCTTATTTAGAAATTGATCTTTTAGAAGGATTGAAATTCCGTTCAACATTTGGTCTTAACTATTCCTCCTATTTGGGAGAATCATTTGATGAGGCATATAACTACGGGAGTAATTCGAATACTCAAAATTCATTGGCTTACAGCAGTGTCGATGACCAAACCTTAACCGCTAACTACGTTTTAACATATGATAAAACAATAGGTGATCACAGTTTTAAAGCTATGGCTGGTTACGAGGCAGTTAAAGGCGACACAAAAGGATTCAATGCATCAATGGTAAGTTTTCCGGTAGATGTGTCATGGAGCTTCAATCTGGCAACCGGAGCAGCAAATGTAACAGATAAAAACACAATCAGCAAGAGTTTTATTCTGTCGCAATTCGGACGTTTTAACTATAGTTACAAAGACAAATATCTGTTTGAAAGTAGTATTCGCAGGGATGCATCTGCACCAAAATTCGGGGAAGAAAATTTGTGGGGAATATTCCCTTCATTTTCTGCAGGATGGCGTATTTCGGAAGAAGGCTTCCTAAAAGATAATTCATTGGTTTCAAATTTAAAACTACGTTTGAGTTCAGGTAAACTGGGATCGGATAATATTGGGAATTATTTGTATTCCAAATCTTATTATTCATTACGTTCTTATTATACATTCGATCAAAATGGCACAAATAAAGTTCCGGGTTTTTTCCTGAATAGTTTTCCAAACAAGGATGTAAAGTGGGAAGAAATTACGACCAGCGATATTGGCGTTGATCTTGGCTTATTCGATAATAAGCTGTCTATAGTAATGGATTACTACATTAAAAAAACCACCGATATGCTATATTCTGTTCCTGTACCATTATCCGTTGGGATTTCTTATTCAAAAGCCAGTCCGGCTGCGGTTCCAATGAATATTGGAGAAATGAAGAATACTGGTTTTGAATTTGCAGTTAATTATCAGGAAACTTTCAATGAATCGAAATTCAATATTTCTGCAAATGCCAGTTTTATGAAGAATAAGCTGACTAAGCTTGTCGAAAACGCCTATATAAATGGTGCTGACGGTGGCGAGGTTTTGGGATTTACAACACGCTCAGAGGAAGGAATGCCATTATCAAGTTTTTATGGGTACAAATTTGTAAAAATATTTGACTCACAATCAGAAATTGATGCTTTAAATACTGCTGCACCTGGTGGTCTGTATCAAACAAGCGGAACGGCTCCCGGAGATATGATGTATGAAGATCTTAATGATGACAAAAAAATTACCTCCGCTGATCAAACATACATTGGAAATCCATGGCCTAAAATGATTTATGGATTGAATACAAGCCTACAATGGAGAAATTTTGATTTCAACATTTTCTTACAAGGTATTCAGGGAGTTGATGTATTTAATGCAAACAAAACGCTTACCCAGGAAATTTATGCTGATTACAATACTTCGACAGATGCTTTAAATGCATGGACATCTGATAACCATACGGGACAGCCACGTTTAATACAGGCCGATCCGAATGGGAACTTCAGAAAATCATCCTCCTATTTTATTGAAGATGGTTCTTTTCTAAAAGTGAGAAATATTCAGTTAGGCTATGAACTTCCAAATTCGATTATAAGCAGGTTGAATATGTCAAAGGCAAGGGTCTTTGTCAGTGCTGATAATGTTTTAACCTTTACAAAGTATTCTGGAATAGATCCGGAAGTTTCAGGTGCAAATACCGGTATGGGAGTAGATTATGATGCATACCCTCAAATTAGAACAATCAGCATCGGTATTGAACTTGGATTATAATTTGGAAATTTAAAATTTGTAAACAATGAAAAATATATTTAAAAATAGCTTGATTTTAGGTTTCTTCCTTACATTCCTTTTTACAGGGTGCTCTGAAGATTTATTGAACCTACAGGATGAAAACAAACTACAGGCAGAAATTTATTTTACCAAGATCAGCAATCTGGATCTTACATTAAATTCCGTTTATTCATCCCTTAAATCATATGATTTATTTGGTAGTGAATATGCACCAAAAGTTCTGGAAATGCTTCCGCATACCAGTAATCAGGATTGGACTGGACATGTTCAATGGAACCAAATGGCACAGAATGAAATTTCATCAGAAAATGAAATTGTTCGTGATATTTGGCGGGGGTGGTATCGCGTTGTTAGTAGGACAAATGATTTTATTACCAATGCTAAAATCTATAAAGAGAGTGAATATATTAAAGCTGGAGAAGCTGCAACAGTGGATCAAATGATTGGGCAAGCTTCCTTTATACGTGCTTACGCTTATTTTTCTATTGTAAGGCTGTGGGGAGAAGGGAAAGCTACAGAACCTTCTAAATTGGCGGCTCCACTTCTTCTGGAAGTGCCTTCTACGCAGCAAGAGATGAAATCAACGAGAGCGACAGTAGGTGAAATTTACACCCAGATCATCAGTGACTTCGAAGTGGCAGAGGAATTTCTCCCGGATAGCTGGGATGCGAACAATATTGCCAGGGTCAATAAGTTTGCAGCCAAAGGTTTTCTTGGAAAAGTCTATTTGTATAAGGAAGATTACGTAAAAGCAAAAACCTATTTGGAACAAGTAGTAAAAGGCCCTTTTCAATTAGTTAGTTCTGATAAATATGATGGTCTTTTCCATGGCGAATCTGAATTTAGTTCTGAATCGATCTGGGAGCTGAACTTCAAGACTGATTTAGTTACACATGTTTGGAATGGTGGAACAGGAACCCAAATAGCATTAATAACAGCACCATATGGTACCGGATGGAGTAATGTATGGCCACACGATGTAAACATCAAACGTTTTGGGAGTGATCCCCGCTTGCATGTTAATGCTTTAGAACCAGGTGTAGATAATGTGACTAATAGCAGTGGAGTTACCAGTATTTTGAAAAAATTTCCGACAGAAGAAGGGGGTTTGGGATGGAGTTATAAAAAGTATGTTCCTTTGACTTATTCAGTTTTAACCACCAATCAGAATTACGGTGCAAATTACTTTATCATGCGTTTAGGGGGTGTATATTTATTGTATGCCGAAGTATTAAATGCTTTGAACCAAGACTCTGATGCATCAGAATATATGAATAAAGTTCGTCGTCGTGCCTATGGCAAGGATGTGAATACTCCTGATCCTACTGTTGATTATACCGGATTTACAGGTACTCAATTACGTGATTCTATTAGAGAAGAGCGTTTCCGGGAATTATTTAATGAAGGTCAACGTTGGTTCGATATTGTCCGTTGGGGTATTGCAGCCGAAGAGTCGGCAAAATATGAAAAAGTGCGCTCAGGTGTTATTTCTTTTCAAAATCCTAAAGACAACTATCTGCCAATACCACTTGAAGAACTTCAGAAGAATTCTACGCTTACTCCAAGTACTGACTATTAATGAGTAACATGTTTTAATAATTTATTTTCTTAAACCAACTAATTTATCGGCCGGTTCGATTGAATCGGTCGATAATCTTTTTATTTTAAAAACCGAACGATATTTTGTTGTCTAGATTGATCGACTGATTCAAAATGAAAGCAAAAACAAATTTCTTAACTTGGTTCAAACTGTTTGCGGTAAGCTTATCATTTTTGTTTTTAGCCGAAGTCGCCCTCCTTATTTTCCATATCGAACAGAATTTAAGTTTGTTTACCGAACATCCTGATTATCCGGAATACTTGATACCGAACCAAAATATATCAAGGCGTTATTTTAAGAAGGATAAAAATACCACCCGTTCTTGCATTGAACCCTTTAAAAAGTTCAAAAAACCAAGTACTGTTCGGATATTTGACCAGGGAAGCTCAACAGCCCATGTTTTTTTGTATGAAACCAACGGTTCATTTCCCCGGATGCTGCAGTACCATTTCAACCAGAATTTTTTGAATAAAAATATTGAAATCATTAATCTTTCAATGATCCCGGTAAACTCTCATACTTTACTTGATTTTGCTGATGATATTATAAAACAACAGCCGGATGCCATATTGATTTATACCGGGCATAACGAATATTATGGTGCGCCAGGAGTCGGTTCTTTTAGCAAATTAGGTACAATTCCATTGATTGTGCGCTTAGGAATTCAACTCAGAAAATTACAACAATTTGCAATTAGCTTGGATACTCCAAAAAAAGCTCTTATTTCTTACAAAAAAACTTTTGAACTTAAACCCAATCTTGATGCTTTATCCCAATGCATAAAAACAGGGATAAATACTAAAGAATTTTGCCAATTTACTGCAATGTGGTCATATTAAAATTTAAAATATTATGCGTCAAATACTTTTTATTCTGCTGATTTTGGTCGTGGGATGTACAACGACACCACAAAAGAAAATCGAAACAGAACCAGTAAAAATTATTTTTGATACGGATATGGGACCGGATTACGATGATGTAGGAGCGATTGCTGTTTTGCATGCGTTAGCAGATAGTGGCGAATGCGAAATTTTAGCAACCATTTCATGCAATAGTCATCCAAGTGTTGCACCTACTATTGAACTCTTTAATCGATACTTTAATAAACCAAACATTCCTATAGGAGTGCCTGAAAAAAACGGTGTAAATTCTATCCACAAAAATAATTGGAATAATTCTACTATTGTAAGATTTGCACCAGAGCTTAAAGATTCGCGAAATTATCCTTCGGCAACTAAATTATACCGAAAGATTTTATCGTCTCAGTCAGACGAAAGTGTGACAATTGTTACCGTTGGATTTACTACAAATCTTGAAAATTTACTAAAATCAGGTGCCGATGAATTCTCTTCGCTCTCGGGTATTGAGTTAGTTAACAAGAAGGTAAAGAAATGGGTTGCAATGGCTGGCTTGCTCCCAGAGGGGCGTGAATATAATGTTTACAAGCATTCCGAAGCTTCCTTTTACACGTTCAAACATTGGCCAACACCTATACTTATTAGTGGCGCTGAAATCGGAAATTCAATTAAAACAGGAAATAAACTTGCGGCAACGGGGTCTGCCACCAATCCGGTTGCATGGACTTATGCATATAATTTAGCTACTTACAGCGATCATCCCGCTGAAAACAGAAGGTCCTGGGATCAAACAGCAGTCCTTTGTGCCATAAGGGATCCGGAGAAGTATTTTTATGTTTGTGGGCCCGGCGAATTTCTAGTTTCGGAGGATGGACACAATCAGTGGAATCCGAATACAAATGCAAACCACTATTTCCTCGCACATAAATACCCGTATAAATTAGTTACCGATGTTGTGGAAGAATTAATGATGCATGAGCCAATGTAAGGTCAGTTTAATACTAAAAAAATCTATAAATGGCCATTCTTATTTTTGGAGTGGCTCGTTAAAACTTAAATCAGAACAGTTATGAATCAGAAAATTATCTACATTTTACTAATGCTGTGTTTGTTTCAAACACCGCGGAATGCAAATGGAGCAGAAAAGGGAAAAACTCGCGGAACAAGTTCTTCGAAAGACACCGTAATGAGCGCCGCTTATTGGAAATTATGGAATCCCGAAGTTCAGGCAAAAATTGATCAGGATATTGAGGAAAACAGGAAAGCTGATGCGGTACTAAATCTCAAAGAACTTCCAGCCGGAACAGCCATTACAGTAAAACAGGTTTCTCACGACTTTTTATTTGGAGCTCATATATTCAATTTTAACCAGTTGGGATCATATGATTTGAATTCAAAGTACAAAGAACTGTACGGAACATTATTCAATTCGGCTACAATTCCTTTTTACTGGAAAGGTTTTGAAATGCAAGAGAATCGACCTCGTTTTCGCGAAGAATACTGGGATACCGAAGAATACTGGAATCAGGCCAAAGAACCCCAGAAAGAACCACATTGGAGACGTCCGGCTACCGACCCAATAGTCGAATTTTGCAAAAGCAAAGGTATTCATTTGCACGGCCATACAATTATATGGGCAAACGGACACAGTTGGCCAAAATGGTTTTATGATCAATATTGGCCTAAAGAAGAAAAGGAAAAACTTGATAAATTAACCAAGGAAGAAATTAAGAAAATGCCGTCGGAGGAGATAGAGAAACTGGCACCGGTATTTTTTCATGCGCTGAATAGGCTTGCAAAAAAGCGCATTGTAGAACTGGCAAATTATTATGGAGACAAGATTAACAGCTGGGACGTGGTAAATGAGAGTTCAGGGGATTTTCACGGTCAGAGCGTAACCGGGGATGTAGTAGGTAAAAGTGAAAATGGATGGATACACGGTGATTTTGCTTATAAAGGATTTAAAACTGCGGGTGAAGTATTTCCAGACAATGTTCAGCTTTTTATCAACGATTATAATAGAGCCGACACCCCGGAGCGTACTGCCGAAAATTATGCGAATCAGGTTAAAGATCTGCTCGCTCATGACTGTCGGATTGATGTAGTGGGGACGCAAATGCATTTATTCAAAGACCAGCAGATCTTTGATATTGTTGCAGGGGAACCACTCGAATCGCCACAGTGGCAGTGGAATAAAATGGATGCTATTTCCAAAGCCGGATTACCCATCCATCTAAGTGAAATAACTATTACTTCTCCAGGTGGAGACGAACGAGGCCAGGAAATCCAGGCCATTATTGCACGGAACTTATATCGTTTATGGTTCAGCATTAAGCCTATGATGGGAATTACATGGTGGAATGTAGTGGATGGTTGTGGCGCCCCGGGAGAGCCTTCTGTATCCGGTCTTTTTACCCGGGACATGAAACCGAAACCATCTTTTTATGCTTTGGATAATTTGATTAACCACGAATGGAAGACCAATACAACAGTTGTGGTTGGGAAAGACGGGATTGCCAGGTTTCGTGGATTTAAGGGCAATTATATCATAAGTTGGAAGAACAGTGCGGGAGAACAACAGAACACAGAGTTTTATTTAAAGGATGATGGAGACGGTTTTTAGAATTAGTTATTGAACCTTTAATTCGAATTAGAAAATGAACAAAAATACATATTCCTATTCTGGAAGATTAATCGCAATCATACTAATATCTGTAGTCTGTATTTCATTGACATCATTAAAATCATTGCCAAAGCTATTTTTAATTGGCGATAGCATATCAATTCAATATGGGCCATTTCTGGAAAAATACATACAGGGTAAAGTTCAGTTCGAACGAAAAGTTGATGATGGCAGTGCGGAGAAAAACCTGGATATTCCTACGGGTGCAAATGGAGGTGATTCGCGCATGGTATTGGAATACCTTATTAATAAAATTCAAGATGAGCAATTTACACCTGATTATTTGCTTTTAAATTGTGGTTTACATGATATTAAAAGAAATCCGGAATCAAATAAAATCCAGGTATCTGAAGATGAATATCGAAAGAACCTTGAAGCTATTTTACAGATATTAAAAAACAAGGAAATTCAAGTGGTATGGATGAGAACGACTCCGGTTGTTGATAGTATTCACAATGCGAAACAATCGAGTTTTAAACGTTATGCCGCCGACCTGGAGTTATACAACCAAATTGCTGATGAGGTATGTGCAAAAGAAAATATTCCGGTAATCGATCTCTATAATTTTACTCAAAAACTGGGTATTGAGCAATTTGCCGATCATGTTCATTATAAAGAACATGCCCGTGATCTGCAGGCTGCATATATTGCAGGATTTTTAGAAAGCTACATAAAATAAACAAACTCGAAATTATCAAAAAGTGTAACCATGAAAAAAGCAAAAAATTATATAAGTGTATTGATCCTGTTATTGACAGTAATCAATATTCAGGCAAGAGATTTTAACATCCTCGATTTTGGTGCGAAACAAGAGAGCATGAACAATGCGAAAGCAATTCAGGCTGCTATTGATTCATGTACTTTTAGTGGAGGTGGGAGAGTGCTTGTCCCGGCGGGAAACTATGTGACTGGAACTCTGATTCTGAAGGATAATGTAGAACTGCATGTGTCTTGTGGAGCAGTACTTTTGGGAAGTAAGAATATCGAACATTACCCTAATATAAAACCCGAGTATGTTTCGTTAAGAACAAGTGGCTTTGTAAAACAATTGATTTATGCCGAGAATGTAAAAAACATCAAGATTTCAGGTTTTGGCGAAATAAACGGACAAGGAAAAGATTTTAGAAGAGTGGGAAACGATGAGGGTGTAAACCGTCCTCATATGATTCAATTTATTTCGTGTTACAATGTAAGTATTAGTGATGTTTCACTTAAAAACTCAGGCGCATGGATGCAGCATTACTTGGCTTGTGAACAGGTTCAAATAAGGGGACTAAAGATTTTTAATCATAACAATTACAACAATGATGGACTGGATATAGATGGATGTAAAAATGTTACTGTTTCTGATATCATCTCTGATACGGATGATGACGGAATAACTTTAAAAAGTGCCTCTGGAAGACCGTGTGAAAATATTAGTATTACAAACTGTGTTGTAAGTAGCCACTGCAATGCCATAAAAATGGGAACCGAATCGAATGGAGGATTTCGAAATATTTCAATTAGTAATTGTGTTGTAAAACCTTCTGTTATTAACAATTCCGTTTTCTATGGACAGAAAATTGGTATTTCAGGCGTATCTCTTGAAATTGTTGATGGTGGAACAATGGAAGGTATTGTTGTTTCTGGAATTAAAATTGAAGGTACCTTCTCTCCTATTTTTATTCGACTGGGTAATCGTGCCCGACCATATCAAGAAGGAGTGGAAATTACGAATGTTGGCAAATTAGGAGATGTATTAATCAGCGATATTCATATTTCAAATGCTAACAACATAGCTTGTTCAATAACCGGACTTCCAGATAATCCTGTTAAAAATATTGTTTTTAACAATATTGTATTTAAACATAAAGGAGGCGGAGTTTTGGAAGATTTCAATAACGAAATTCCTGAAAAAGAGAAAGATTACCCTGAAGGAACTATGTTTGGAATACTGCCAGCCCACGGATTTTTTATCCGCCATGCCCAAAATATTACGTTAAAATCGATACAAATAGAAACGCTTGCCGAAGATTTACGACCAGCTTTTTTGCTGGATGATGTATCTGGAGGCCAGTTTTCAGACATTCAGTTATTAAATAGTGGCAAGGCGGCTGCAGGTTTTGCAATGAAAGATTGTGAGCATATTTTAGTAAAAAATAGCTTCTACAACAGTGATTCTGATTCGTTTGTAAAAATGATGGAAGGAAAACTAAGTGGGATTTCAATTCTCAACAATGTGCTGTTTAAGTCTAAATCAATATTTTCAGAAAAGCCCCGAAGTAAGAGTATAATTGAACAAGGGAATGTTTTTCTAAATCAATAATCTTTCTGGTTAAGGTCTGTAGAATATTGGTTAAACCTATTGCCCACCATC
>JBFHJA010000066.1:0-13044 GCA_041596165.1 Draconibacterium sp.
AATGACAATGAATATGACAACAGCCAAAAGGATGCCATGGCAGCGCGGGGATACTGGCAGGCATTTCAGAAGGTAAAGGAAAGTATTCAGTCCATTTTGAACGGGGAAAACCCTGGAGAAGTTGCCGATGCTGACCATGGCATCTGGTATCGAGAATTATTTGCGCCAAGTGTTACGGCAGGAATTATCAAAGCTACGGATTTGGCCGGATACCGTAACAATCAGGTTTATATAAAATGGGCGAATCATGTTCCGCCAAACCAAGCTGCTGTGCGCGATGCTATGCCTGTACTTTTTGAACTTTTAAAAGAAGAACCGGAAGCGGGAGTTCGCGCAGTGCTGGGGCATTTTGTTTTCGTCTATATTCATCCCTATATGGATGGTAACGGACGGATTTCACGCTTTTTAATGAATGTAATGCTTGCTTCCGGCGGGTATTCCTGGACTGTTATTCCGGTGGAAAAACGCAATGAATATATGGCTGCACTTGAAGAGGCAAGCGTAAACCAGAAAATTGATGATTTTGCGAAATTTGTTGCTGAGCTTGTAATAAGCTACAAAAAAAAAATCTTTATAGAATGAGAACCGATTATAAGACCCATCTAAATAATCTTTTACTGAAACTCCAATGTACTATTTCTAATTTAGAAAAATAACAATTATGCCAATTCCTTCTACTACAAAATGGCCACAACCTAATTCCGAGGATGAATGGGAAAACATGGTGCTTGATGCAATGCGTGTCAGGTGGGATGATCCGAATGCAGATCGTTATGGACGTCGAGGTCAAAAACAAGATGGTGTGGATGTTTTGGGGAAAAGAGGTACTTTGAATGTAGCTGCTCAGGCAAAAAATAGCAATACAATTTCAGAAGATTTAATAAAATCTGAAATACAAAAAGCTGAGAAGTTTTTTTTGCCACTAGATGAATATTATTTTGTTATAAGCGGACATCGTGATACAAACCTTCAAAGACTTATTCAACAAACATCAATTGAACAAAAGGCAAAAAATAGTTTCAAAGTTTTTATTATCTTTTTTGAAGATGTATGCCAGCATTTGGCCATTGACCCATTGTTAATAGAAAAGTATTGGTCCAGTTTTTTTGATGCAATTTCACGGTCATTTAAGAGTCCGATTTTAACTGAAGGTAGTCCAATTTTAAACCTATCTAAAACACCTGTTTTAACTGACGACGATGCAATATCGTGTATCTTTGAGCTAGATGAATTTAAGGATTTAGAAGAACAAATCAATATTTTATCTTCTGGAACTATAACCCTAAATTTTAGAGTAGAACAAAGCCCAAACCTTCAATCAGCCAAGAGTTCAATGGATAGAACATGGCAAATAGCCATAGCAGAAAATCATGAAACTCATATTGTAACGATATGGCGGATTGCAATTAATGTTGATGATGGCTCAATTAAGTTTTACTACTGTCCTGATGATAAGTGGATCGATCGTAATGAATGGATTAAGCAAGGTTACGTATAGAAACTTCATAAAATTATCTTCATAAATATTATAAATTTCCAATCCGCTTAACTTCCGGCAAAGTTATTAATCGCCCGCCGGAACGGTCAAGGGCGGTGCAAGTCGCGCTTGTGGCGCGACCCTTGCCCTAATCCGTCGCGGCTCAATTTCGGTACGCCAAAATTTAATCGGCGTGCCAGATAAATTTCCCGACAGGTTCCGGGAAAGCCAAAACAAGTCCGAAGGGCATCGGCAAAACCCATGTTTTCAAAAGACGATATTATTTTCTCCTACACTACTAAACAGGCGGTGGAAGACGGTGTTTTAGTACAGGCAGATTCAAAGCTCAGTGCCGGAGCTACCATCAAATTCCCGGTGTATTTTACCGGTACAGTTTGGGACAAGTACATCAATATCCCAGATGAATTTAAGGTATCCAGGATTTTAACAGCAGGTTGGGCGACATTCTGTTTATGTTTGCTTTTCAGGCCAAAAAATGTTCCGGACCGGTGCTTTCCTTCAAATTTACGTGCCAGGTTCCAAAATCAATGCCATGGACACAAAACGAAGAGAAGTCAAGTATTTCTTTTCAGCACCGCAATGTCAGGCTCAAAGCGGTAATTTCGGCACAGGATATCGATGACCCGTCGCCAGCAATATTCATCATGTTACCTTGGGAGGACTGATTATGGAATTGGATAAAGATACAATAGTACGTTTGTTCGACTCATTGCTGTTTTGCCATGAATACAGCAGTAGCAAGAAAATCAAACGGTTCAGGCACCGAACCAAAGATGGAGGTTAAAAAGAACGAACCGGTAGCTGAAAATGCAATTTTAAGTTTGGAAAAACGTATCCAAAAAGTTCAGGAATTGTCCATTGTTATCGACAAATGGCGGAAGTTGAACGAAGCCAAAAAGAACCCCACCGGTTTTAAACTGGGTGCCGATGGGTTAAGCTCAACAGTTATCATCCGCGATGTTACAGGTCAGGAATTCAAGACCAGCCATAACATTGTAATCGAAACAGTGTTGGCAACAATACTGGAAGTACTGAACTCCAAGATTGCCGAGGTTGAAGAACAGATCAACTTTATGGCTTAAAGAAAGGGGAGCTTTGCTCCCTTTTTTTTGTCGTTATTTTTAGTATTTATTTGAACTCAAATAAATGCCCTGAAATAATGACAACCCAAAATTTATTTGTGCCAATGATTTTATTAATTTAGTTGCCCTAAAACAAAACAAAACCAAAGCCTATCCTCAGGCAAATATTCCGATGGATATGACAATTTAATTACTTATTGATGATTCCTTTTCGCGATATGCAAACCTCATTTCCTGAAAAGATATATTAGAAACAATTTACTAAAATGAACACAACTGTACACAATAAATTAGTATCATTTATCTGGTCGATTGCCGACGATTGCCTGCGCGATGTTTATGTGCGGGGAAAATACCGCGATGTAATTCTGCCCATGGTGGTGCTGCGCCGCCTCGATGCCTTGCTTGAACCGACCAAGGATGCTGTGATGGAAGAACTGGCTTTTCAGCGCGATGAAGCAAAGTTTACCGAATGGGACGAAAACGGATTAATTGACGCATCGGGCTATGTTTTTTACAATACAAGTCCATGGACTTTGCAACGTTTGCACGACACAGCTACCAACAGCCAGCAAATACTTCAGGCAAATTTTGAAGACTACTTGAACGGATTCAGCACCAATGTGAAAGAGATCATTGATAAATTCAAACTTCGCAGTCAGGTTCGGCACATGGCATCGAAAGATGTGTTGCTGAATGTGCTGGAGAAATTTACCTCGCCTTACATCAACCTCACTTCTTCAGAAAAAGCAGATCCGGATGGACGGAAACTTGCACCACTTACCAATTTGGGGATGGGTTATGTGTTTGAAGAACTGATTCGTAAATTCAACGAGGAAAACGACGAGGAAGCAGGAGAACATTTCACCCCGCGCGAAGTAATCGACCTGATGACGCATATCGTTTTTGAACCGGTAAAAGACAAACTTCCACCTGTAATGACAATTTATGATCCGGCCTGTGGAAGTGGTGGAATGCTAACTGAATCACAAAATTTCGTAAAAGACGAGGAGGGTGAAATACGGGCAAAAGGCGATGTTTATTTATACGGAAAAGAGATCAACGACGAAACCTACGCCATTTGCAAATCGGATATGATGATTAAGGGCAACAATCCTGAAAACATCCGGGTGGGTTCAACACTTTCCACCGATGAATTTGCAGGAACTACCTTCGATTTTATGCTCTCCAATCCACCTTATGGAAAATCGTGGGCAAGTGAGCAGAAATACATCAAAGACGGCAAAGACATTATTGATCCGCGTTTCCAAATCAAGCTCAAAAATTATTGGGGAATTGTGGAAGATGCCGATGCCACACCGCGATCTTCCGATGGACAGTTGTTGTTTTTGATGGAAATGGTGAATAAAATGAAACCGCTGAAGCAAAGTCAGCTGGGTTCGCGAATTGCTTCGGTTCACAACGGATCGAGCCTTTTTACGGGCGATGCCGGTGGTGGCGAAAGCAATATTCGTCGGTACATTATCGAAAATGATTGGTTGGAAGCCATTGTGCAAATGCCCAACAATTTGTTTTACAATACCGGAATCACAACGTATGTTTGGATACTGAGCAACAACAAGGCCGCACACCGCAAGGGGAAAGTGCAGTTGATTGATGCCGGACAACTTTACCGCAAACTCCGCAAAAATTTAGGAAACAAAAATTGCGAATTTGCCCCTGAACACATCAGGGAAATTCTGAATGTTTATACCGAAATGGCACCCGTTGAAGCACGGGAAATAAACATCGAAAATATTTCGGGAACCATCTCGTCTAAGGTTTTCGACAATGCCGATTTTGGATATTACAAAGTGACCATCGAACGCCCGAAACGTTTGAAAGCGCAGTTTACCGAAGAGCGTATTGCTGAATTGCGTTTCGATAAATCGTTACGCGAACCAATGGTTTGGGCTTATGAACAGTTAGGCGAGGACGTTTATACCAATCTGGCTAAACATGAGAAAACCATTTTGGAATGGGCAGAAAAGCAGGAATTGAACCTGAATGCCAAACAAAACCGTTCGTTGGTGAACGCAGCAACCTGGCAAAAACAACTTGATATATTGAATGCAGCCAAACAGTTGATGAAAGCTGTTGGAACAGAAGAGTACAATGATTTCAATATCTTCCGAGATAAGGTTGATGCAGCATTAAAGCATTCAAAAACAAAGTTGTCAGCATCCGAAAAAAATGCCATTCTAAATGCAGTAAGCTGGTACGATGCCACCGCCGAAAAGGTAATAAAAGGCACATCCAAACTGACCGGTGAAAAACTGGAACGCTTGCTCGACCATTTGGGCTGCAACGAAAGCCAGTTAGCCGATTATGGTTATTTTGCCACTAAAAAGAAAGGCGAATTTTTGGAATATGAAACCGAAAGCGATTTGCGCGATACCGAAAATGTACCACTCAAAGAAAATATTTACGACTACTTTTTGCGCGAAGTAAAACCTCATGTACCCGAAGCCTGGATAAATCTCGATGCCACCAAAATTGGCTACGAGATTAGCTTTAACAAATACTTTTACCGCCACCAGCCACTGCGAAGTATTGAAGTTGTTAGTGCCGATATTCTGGCATTGGAAAACGAGAGCGATGGTTTAATTCGTGAAATATTAAAACTGGGGTAGTCTATATTCAGATTGTCGCTATGGGTAGCGACTTTTATTAAAAACCGCATGTATGGAAATAGCAATTAGCCAAAAAGAAATTGAAAACAGGATTTTCAATATGAGAGGAGTCCAGATGATGATAGACAGGGATCTAGCGGAGGTATATGGTATCGAAACCAAGAGATTAAACGAACAGGTAAGAAGAAATATTAATCGTTTTCCGGAAAGATTTAGATTCCAATTAACTGATTTTGAGAAAGATGAACTGGTCGCAAATTGCGACCGGTTCGAAATGCTGAAGCATTCTTCGGTGTCACCTTATGCTTTTACCGAACAGGGTGTGGCTATGCTTTCTGCGGTACTTCGCAGTGAAACTGCCGTTAAGGTAAGCATCCAAATTATGAGTGCCTTTGTTGAAATGCGTAAAATGGTATTGGGAAACGCCGCTCTCTTTCAACGATTAGACAAGGTAAAACTTAAGCAAATTGATGCCGACCATAAATTTGAGCAACTGTTTAAGGCTTTGGAAGCCAGAGAACAGACACCCGAAAAAGGAATCTTCTTTGATGGGCAGGTGTTCGATGCTTATGTGTTTGTTGCCGGTTTGATTAAAAAAGCCCATTCCTCTATAATTGTGATCGACAATTTCGTTGACGAAACGGTATTGACTCAATTGGCCAGGCGTAAACCCGGAATTGTCGCTACCATTTATACAAAGCAGATAAACAAACAATTGCAGTTAGACCTGAAAAAGCACAACGAACAATACCCGGCCATTGAAATAAAAACCATTTCCGATACGCACGACAGATTTTTGTTGCTTGACCACAAAGAACTTTATCATATTGGAGCCTCACTCAAAGATTTGGGTAAAAAGTGGTTTGCCTTTTCGAGAATGGACGATTTTGCACCCGAAATTTTGCACCGAATACAGAAAAACAATGAACAATAAACTGCCCAAATACCCTGCCTACAAACCTTCCGGTGTTGAATGGCTGGGAGAAATTCCGGAACATTGGGAAGTTAAGCCTGGTTTTACAATTCTTTTTGAAGCTAAGGAGAAGAACAAAGGCATGAAGCGAAATACGGTTCTTTCTCTTAGCTATGGCAAAATTAGGGTTAAGGAAATGGAAGAGTTAACCGGACTTGTCCCGGAATCGTTTGAAACGTATCAGTTTGTGAATAAGGGTGATATTATATTTCGACCAACCGACTTACAGAATGACCATGTTAGTTTAAGAAGTGGTATTTCTGAATTTGAAGGAATAATTACAAGTGCATATTTGAACCTAAGATTAAGGCCTATTGCTGACAACAAATTCTACAGTTATTTTTTTAGAGGAATTGACAATAATAAGGTGATTCATGGACTTGGTTCAGGGCTGAGACAAAATATTGATTTCAGGGATTTTAAACGATTTGATTTCCCGTTTCCTCCACTTCCCGAGCAAACCGCCATCGCCAACTTTCTTGACCGCAAAACTACCCTTATCGAACAAGCCATTGGCATCAAAGAAAAACAAATCGAACTGCTCAAAGAACGCAGGCAAATACTCATTCACCGTGCAGTTACCCGTGGCCTAAACCCAAACGCAATACTCAAAGACAGCGGAGTGGAATGGATTGGCGAGATTCCGGAACATTGGGAGATTGAGCCAATAAAATATTCTTTAAATGGGATCATAGATTGTGAGCACAAAACAGCCCCGTTTGTCGATGAAGAAATCTGTTTTGTTGTAAGGACTTCAAATGTTAAAGAAGGCAAACTAACTTTTGATGATGCAAAATATACACATGAAAAGGGATTTATTGAGTGGACTCAAAGAGGAATACCAGAACCAGGTGACGTTCTTCTAACAAGAGAAGCCCCCGCTGGAGAAGCTTGTATTGTTCCGGAAGGTATTAAACTATGCTTAGGACAGAGAATGGTTTGGTTAAAGATCAATAAGAACCTTGTTGATCCCCAATTGTTAATTTATTTCATTTATTCAAAGATTGGCCGTACTTATATTGATTTTTTGTCTTCTGGATCAACCGTTCTTCACTTCAATATGTCTGATATTAAGAATATTCCAATTATGGTAATGCCATTAGTGGAACAAAAAACAATAGTTCACTACCTTGGAAAAGTCAATGCAAAAATCGCCACTGCCATTTCCCTCAAAGAGCAGGAAATTGAGAAGTTGAAGGAGTACAAGGCGAGTTTGATCAATGAGGCGGTAACGGGGAAAATAAAAGTGGGGTAATGGTAAGCGAAGATTCCATATATCATCCTATAATTCAGAATATTGAAACTACAATCTTCAAAGGAGAGGGGACTTTTTTTATTGAAAAGGATGAAATAAAATCGGTTTTTCAGCTTACCATTACTGCATCAAAAGCTTACATTTCATTCAATGTGCCTTTCTGGTATCTCAAAGAACTGAAAAACTCATCTTTCAAGGGGAATCTTGAAGATGGCACAATTTGCACGGGTATGATTAGTGGCTTTTACAATACCCATGACACCCTTGCTATTGCAGAATGTCACGAATTAACCATTGGAGAAATTCAGCTTTTACACACCATTGAAACCGTGTTACTGGGGATTTATTTCCCGCACTCATTTTCATTTAAATACAAAGTATACAAAATTTCGTTTTCAGCTTCGCTAACGAACAAAGAGATTGCTAAGCGCACAAAACGTGTTGCAGGTACAATATTGGAAGGCAATAAGGTAACCGTTACGGGAGAAAATCTGGAAATTGATAAAATAAGTGATTTACTGCGTGATATGTGTCTTTTGTTAAGACCCTTAACATCATCAGAGGTCTATTTCGGATATATGAAATGCAACAACCAGTATATTATTTATCACGAAAAAAGAATGATGGGTAAACTCTTCGGGATGCAAAGTAATATGCTCGAAAGTACCCATCAGTACCCTGAATATTTGTTAAAAGGCTTGCAAAAAATGGAAACGATTGACCAGTTCGACAGGATTAGTATAATTGATATTGGCCATACATTGGCAACCTCAACAGGTTGTGGTTTGCTGGAAACTGGGTTACTGGTTTTGATAACTTCGTTGGAGAGATTAGGACTGCGCGCCTCGAATGATAAAGTTTTTAATCCTGCTAATTTTGCAAATGGACTGAAACAGTTAAAACAAGTTCTTTATGACCAGGTTACTTCTTGTTTTTCCGATTCTCCGGATTCTTTTACACCCGAACAACAATTAGCAATAATTAAAAGTGTTTCAAGAATTCAACCGTGGGAAACAGCTTTTATCCAGAAGATTAAAACACATTTGCAGAAAAACGGTTGGTCAATTGAGCTTGATTTTGACAAATTGAAAGAATTGCGGGATTCGTTAGCGCATAGTGGAATAACCCCTTCCAATTTTGCAAAATCAGAACTATATAAATTGCAGGAACAGATGGAAATTTTTCTGTTTGTGCATGTTTTGGATATTATCGGCTATAATGGAAGGATTACTGCATCCGTAGATGGATGGTGTGTATATCCCTGGAAAGAAGAAATTAAGAAAGGTAAAAAAGATTAACTATTTTTATGTTGTAATAACACAATCAAAATATTGCGGTGAAGAAACTCAAAATTTTCATATCGAGTGTACAAAGCGAATTTGCCCGGGAGCGGGAAAATCTTTTTGATTATTTGCACAGTGACCCGCTGTTGGGACTTTTTTTTGAACCTTTTTTATTTGAGAAATTGCCGGCATCAGACCAGCGTGTCGATGCAGTATATATCAGCGAAGTTGCCCAATGCGATATTTATATTGGTTTGTTTGGTGTCCGTTATGGTTTTGAAGATGTCGAAGGTATTTCGCCCACCGAGCGTGAGTTTGACGAAGCCACCCGGCAACACAAAACCCGGCTTATTTATGTTTTAGGCGATCCAAGTCTTACCCGCCACCCCAAAATGGATCAGCTTATCCAAAAGGTGGGAATCAACCTCGTTCGAAAGCGCTTTAATTCAGGCAACGATCTCAATTCAGGGATTTATGCTTCGCTGGTGACTTACCTGAAAGAAAAAGAAATTATTCGCACCGGTCCGTTTGATGCCAGTTTAAATGAAACTGCTACCCTTGAGGATTTGGATCAGGATAAAATAAAGGAGTTTGTGCATATAGCCAGGGCAAAAAGAGGATTTCCACTTCCGGCTGAATCGGCAACAGAAACCATTTTAACGCATTTAAACTTATTAAATAACAGTCGGGTAAGTAATGCAGCTCTTTTGTTGTTCGGGAAACAACCGCAGCGTTTTTTTATTACTTCAGAAATAAAATGTGCGCATTTTCACGGCTTCGATGTTGTAAAACCGATTCCGGCTTACCAGGTGTATAAGGGCGATGTATTTCAGTTGGTGAATCAGGCCGTCGATTTTGTGATGGGTAAAATTAACGTGTCGGTGGGAACACGTGATGAAAGTACACAGGTAGCCATTGATTATGAACTTCCGCTGGCAGCAGTTTCTGAAGCCATCGTAAATGCGGTTGCTCACCGTGATTATACCAGTAACGGCAGTGTTCAGGTGATGTTATTTAAAGACCGGCTCGAAGTTTGGAACCCCGGGCAATTGCCTTTGGGACTCAGTCCTGCCAAACTTCGTCAACCGCACAATTCCATACCCGCAAATCCCCTGCTTGCCGAACCAATGTATCTTGCTGGTTTTATCGAACGCCTGGGAACAGGAACCGGCGATATCATTCGCCTTTGCAAGGAGAAAGGACTCAAAGAACCGGAATTTATTCAGGAAGAAAACTTTAAGTCGATTATTTGGCGGACATTAAAAACTACGGAAGAAGTTACCGGACAAGTTACCGGACAAGCTACTGGAGAACCTACTGGAGAACCTACTGGAGAACCTACTGGAGAACCTACTGGAGAACCTACCAGAGAATTTACGGAAGGAATAAAAAGAGTAGTCATGGTTTTGTACGGTGAATTAAAAAGAACCGAAATTCAGCATATTCTGCAACTCAAGCATCAGGAATATTTCAGAGATAATTACCTGATTCCTGCAATGGAAAATGGATATATCGAAATGACAATTCCTGAAACACCAAACCATCCGGATCAGCGATATCGTTTAACAACCAATGGAATAGCTTTAAAACAACAACTGGAAAATAATAAATAACCATGCCAAGCCAAACCAACGAACAAGCCCTTGAATCTGCCATTGAAAAACGCTTAACCGGCACTTGCCTTGAAGAACTGGTTGAACAAGGTATAAATTTGGATATTGCATCCGACCATCCGGAAGTCTATCGGAGCGGTAATGGTTATTTCATCGGTTCCCCCAACGATTTTAATCCACGTTATGCCATCGACGAGCACCGTTTCTGGAATTTCCTGGAAACTACCCAAAAAAAAGAGCTTGCAAAACTCCAAAAACAAAGCGACTGGAAGCTCAAGATTCTGGAACGGCTTGACAGGATGATTAAAAAATATGGCATAATCCGCTTGCTGAAAAAAGGGTTGGAGATTGATGATGCACGTTTTACTTTGTTTTATGTTTTGCCATTGGCTAGCAGTAGCGAACAGGTAAAAAAGAATTTCGAGAGCAACCAGTTTAGTGTTACCCGTCAGTTGCGTTATTCGTTGGTCAACCCGAAAGAGGAGATTGACATGGTGCTTTTTGTAAACGGCTTACCATTTTCAACCATGGAACTAAAAAACCACTGGACCGGGCAAAATGCAAAGGTACATGGTCAAAATCAATACAAATACAAGAGAGATATTACGCAACCATTGCTGAATTTCGGTCGTTGTTTGGTGCATTTTGCAGTTGATACCGACGAAGTATATATGACCACTAAACTTTACGGTGCCGGAACATTCTTTTTGCCCTTCAATCTAGGGCATAATTTTGGAAAAGGAAATCCACCCAATCCTTTCGGTCATAAAACTTCCTATTTATGGGATGAAGTTTTAACCAGGCAGAGTGTGGCAAACATAATTCAACACTTTGTCCGTTTTGATGGGAAAGACACTGATTCACTTAGCAAAAAAACTTTATATTTTCCGCGTTATCACCAAATGGATGTGGTGCGCAAACTCATTGCCGATGCGGGTACAAAAGGGGTGGGGCAGACCTATTTGATTCAGCATTCAGCAGGTTCAGGCAAATCGAATTCAATTACCTGGGCCGCCTTTCAACTGATTGAAACTTATCCTGAAAATGATTCAGTTCCCGGGAATAAAGGCATTTCCAATCCGCTGTTCGATTCAGTAATTGTGGTTACCGACCGGCGATTACTCGATAAACAATTACGCGAGAATATCCGCGATTTTTCCGAAGTAAAAAATATCGTTGCCGCTGCTTATTCCTCAAAAGAACTGAAGGAGAATCTGGAAAGCGGTAAAAAAATCAACATCACCACCATTCAGAAATTCCCGTTTATTGTGGATGGTATTGCCGATTTAAGCGACAAACGTTTTGCAGTGATTATCGACGAAGCGCACAGCAGTCAGAGCGGATCGGCAGCCGACAATTTAAACCGTGCCATGGGAAACAACAACCAGGAAGAGGAAAATACAGATACTCAGGACATAATACTGGAAGCCATGCGTTCGCGCAAAATGAGGGACAATGCGTCGTATCTGGCATTTACAGCTACTCCTAAAAACAATACGCTGGAGAAATTCGGAGTATTGCAGGAAGACGGTAAATACAAACCGTTTCATTTGTATTCGATGAAACAAGCCATTGAGGAAGGTTTTATTTTGGATGTATTGGCCAATTATACCACTTACCGGAGTTATTACGAGATTGAAAAATCGATTGAGGAAAATCCACTTTTCGATAGCATAAAGGCACAAAAGAAACTCAGAACTTATGTGGAGAGGCATGAACAGACCATTGCCACAAAGGCAGAAATCGTGCTCGATCATTTCATCAACAAAATAGTAAATACAAAAAAGCTGAAAGGTCAGGCCAAGGCAATGGTCGTCACCCAAAGTATTGAGGCCGCCATCCGGTATTACTTTGCAATTCAGAATTTACTGAAAGCAAAGGGAAATCCGTTTAAAGTCCTGATTGCATTTTCAGGCAAAAAAACGGTGGATGGAATTGAATATTCTGAGGAAAGCCTTAATGGTTTTGCCGAAAAAGATACCCGCGATAAATTTGATAAAGAGGAATACCGTATTTTGGTAGTTGCCAATAAATACCTTACTGGCTTTGACCAGCCCAAATTAACAGCCATGTATGTCGATAAAAAACTTCAATATGTAATGGCGGTGCAGGCTTTATCGAGATTAAACCGTTCGGCAGATAAACTGGGAAAGAAAACGGAAGATTTGTTTGTGCTTGATTTTTTCAATTCGACTGACGATATTAAAGAATCATTTGACCCATTTTATACTGCTACAAGTTTAAACCGTGCAACTGATGTAAATGTTTTGCATGAGTTAAAATTGAACATGGATAATGTTGGTGTTTATGAATGGATTGAGGTAGAAGATTTTGTGGAGAAGTATTTTAAGGGTGTGAATGCCCAGGAGTTAAGCCCGATCATTGATTTTGCTGCAGACCGTTTCAATTCCGGTCTTGAATTGGAAGAAAGCGACAAAGCTGACTTCAAGATTAAAGCGAAACAATTTGTGAAAATATACGGGCAGATGGCCTCTATTATTCCCTATGAAGTGGTGAATTGGGAAAAACTCTTCTGGTTTCTTAAATTCCGGGTCTGTTCAATTAACTGTGTCATCCAATAATTTTTCTTTTTCAAGACCCTCCAAAAATAAACAGGGTTTTGGAAAAGAAAAATTTTATTTTGTAAATCGTTCATCAAAAATAATTGATAATTGTGATTGTATCGTACTCCATCCAAACATTGGGG
>JBFHJA010000067.1:0-12952 GCA_041596165.1 Draconibacterium sp.
CGATGCAATTCCTGTCACCACCAACATGGCATACGATTTATCAGTATAAAATGAACTGCTGAGTTTTGGAGCCGAAAAAACCGGCTCGATATTTCCATGGTCGAATGTTGTAAAAAACAGACTTTGATAGGGTTTCAGTCGTACATCTTTCTGCAAAATACGTCGCATTATTGGAGTAACTTCATTGGGGCATTTTGTAAAAACGATCACATTTGCGCGTCGCATTTGCGCCATTCCTTCACGCAACCGTCCCACAGGAAGTAAAGTATCTTCTTTCAATTGCCGGTTGTAATCGATAAGCAACATATTTATTCCCGCAGTTATTTTCCGGTGCTGGAATGCATCGTCGAGAACTACCACGTCGGGGATTGTTTTGTTTTCCGGATCGAGCAGTTTTTCTACAGCCTGAACCCTTTTTTCTCCAACAGAAACGGTAATATTGGGATACCTGTTTTTTATTTGCAATGGTTCGTCACCAACTTCTGCAACTGTTGACGTAGTTTCCACAATCCTGAAACCTTTCGTTTTACGTTTATATCCTCGACTCAAGGTTGCCACTTCATATTTATCGTGCAGCAAATTAACAAGATACTCTACTTGCGGGGTTTTACCGGTGCCGCCAACCGTAATATTACCGATTGAAATTACAGGCACGTCAAACTCAGTAGATCGAAAAATGCCCAAATCGTACATTTGGTTGCGCAGGTAAACCACAAAACCATAAATCCATGAAAGCGGGTATAAAAACAGGTTCTTCATAAGGTGTCAGAAATTTGTGGGGCTAAGATAAGAAAATGTGGGCATCTTTTTTAGAATCAGTGAGGGCCTCACTTGGAGTGAAACCCTCACTGATTAATATCAACTTCAACTTTCCAAAGTTTAAAACTTTGGAAAAATCACTAAAATTAGTTTATAAAAATATCATACGGCATCCTGGCGTAAATGCCATTTAATCCTGACATTTTTTTGAAATATTCGTAGTAGCGGTATTTCTCGCCAAGTTCGTTTTTCATGAATTTTGCGCGGATATTATCGGAGCCCATTTTAAATAACTCTTCAAACGGGTCGGGTAAAGCGGGTAACGAAACAGTGCGGTATTCGTCCAACCCAACAATTTCGGCGGCCAATTTTATGGCATCGTTCAATCCTCCAAAATCATCAATCAAACCAATTTCCCTTGCATTTTCACCACTCCACACACGGCCTTGCCCAATTGAATCTACTTGCTCCAACGACATTTTGCGCCCTTCGGCAACATGCGAAATAAAAGTATTGTAACCTTCTTCAATATTAGCCTGCATCATTTTTTGCTCGTAATCTGTCATCGGTCGTGTCAATGTCAACAGATCCGAATTTTTATTGGTTTTCACAACGTCTGTTGTAATGCCAAGTTTGTCGTTCAATAATTCCCCAAAATTTGGGATTGTACCAAAAATACCAATTGAACCAGTAATCGTATTTGGGCTTGCCAAAATTTTATCTGCCGGACACGACAAATAATAACCACCCGAAGCAGCCACATCGCCAAACGAAACAATAAGTGTTTTTTCTTCAGAAGCAAGTTTTACCTCACGCCAAATGGTTTCCGAATCAAACACAGTACCGCCGGGAGAATTAATCCTCAGTACAATTGCTTTATAAGCACTGTCCTGTCGCACTTTTCTAATTTCTTTACCTAACTTTTCGCCATCAATATATTCGCCCCCCAAAGACATTCCAATATCGCCGCTGGCATATATTACCGCAATTTTATTTTTATTGAATTTCTTCCCTTTTGCCGGGACATCAGCATATTTCGAAGCACTGATAACCGGAACACCTTTTGTTCCTTCGATTCCGGTAATTTCGCGTAAATCGTCCAAAACTTCATCTTTATATTTTACAGCATCAACCAATCCCGATTCAACAGCTTTTTGACCTTTGTTAAAAGTTTGCACTTCATCGGCTAAAACATTCAACTGCTCCACCGAAATATTCCTTTTTTCAGAAATTCCTTTCAACATGTGATTCCACAAACTTCCCATATAAGTGAGTTGCTGTTCGCGGTTTTCTTCACTCATTTTGTCGAGCATAAAAGGTTCAACTGCGGCTTTAAATTTCCCGTGCCGCACAATTTGCATTTCAACACCTATTTTTTCGAGTGCTTTTTTATAAAACATCATTTCACCTCCAAGACCGCGAAAATCAACAGCAACTTCAGGATGGATAACAATTTTATCAGCAACAGTAGCCAAATAGTACGCTTTTTGGTCCATCATGTACTGGTCAGCATGGGCATAAATAGGTTTGTCGCATTTGTTTTTAAAGTTGATTAAAGCATTCCTTATTTCTTCAACAGAAGCCATTCCGCCGTTTACCATCGAAAGTTTCAGGTAAACCCCTTTGATTCGATCATCGGTTTCGGCATTTTCAAGTGAAGTAAAAATATCGTCTAGTCCAAGTGTCTTTATTTGCGAAAAACCTGGGATATCCAGATCTTCAAACGGATCGTTTGGCGCCCGGTCAACAATTTGCCGTCCCATGTCAATTACAAGCATCGAATTATTTTCGACTGAAACCTGTTTCTCTGTTGATGCGATTATTGCTCCTATTACCATAATAAACAGGATTATCCCGATTACAGAAACTGCAAAAATCCCAACGATTGTTGCAAAAACATATTTAAAAAACTCTTTCATATTATTTGTTGTATTTTATATTTCACTAAATTTATTCTTTTGCCGATTAGGCGGCTCTAGATTTAAAAATTACAAATATAAGATTCTATGCACAAGGTCTTTCTGGGAATAGGTGGAAATATCGGAAATAAAGCCGACAATTTCAATAAAGTTTACACATTCATTCAAAACGATTTAGGCAAAATTGCCAAAAGTTCATCGGTTTATGAAACGCCACCCTGGGGATTTTCATCTGATGATAATTTTTGGAATCAGGTTTTGTTTATTGAAACAGATCTTTCGCCAATTGAACTTTTGCAAAAAATAGCCGAAATTGAAAACAACTTTGACCGTAAACGTGAAGTTGGAAAATACAATTCGCGCGAAATGGACATCGACATTTTATACTACGACAATATTTACATAGAAACAGAAAACCTGACAATTCCTCACCCACGCATCCAACAGCGCAAATTTGTACTTGTCCCTTTAAACGAAATTGCACCAGACTTTAAGCATCCTTTGCTCCGGTTAACAAGTTTTCAAATGCTTGAGAATTGTAAAGACGGGTCGGTTATTTTGAAGCTGGATGACTTTAATTGAAGTAGTTCATTTTTCTAGAAAATCCAAAAATTAACTACTAAATCAACATCATGCAATCTTTCAGCATCCCTTCTGTTAAACATTAACCTCCATTTTTGTACTGAATTAGTCAGGAAATACTATTTTTATGAAAACAAAAACTATAAATAACTTTAGCCAATGATACGAATAGACACTAAATTAAAGCCCGAATCCCTAAAGAAGAAACTCAAATTATTTTGGGAACTTTCAGCAGAAAAGATAAAAAACATTGATAAAAACTACGAGGCTGCAAAAGGATCGCCCGTTTTTACGGTAAACGGGAAATACAGCACCCGAGGCTGGACTGAATGGACACAAGGCTTTCAGTTTGGCTCGTCTATTTTGCAATTCGATGCCACCGGAGACAACTATTTTTTGGAATCGGGAAGAAAAGCTACTCTTGAAAAAATGGCACCCCACATCAGTCATGTTGGAGTTCACGACCACGGGTTTAACAATTTAAGTACCTACGGAAATTTGTTGCGTTTAATGAATGAAGGCAAAATTCAATTTAATGAATGGGAGAAGAATTTTTATGAACTCGCCATAAAAATTTCAGGAGCCGTGCAAGCTGCTCGCTGGACAAAAATAAAAGATGGAGGTTTTATATATTCGTTTAACGGCCCACATTCTCTGTTTGTTGATACCATTCGCTCTTGCCGCATTTTAATGGCAAGCCACCAGCTTGGCCATGTTTTTCAAGGTGAAGGCGATGTTAAAATATCCTTGCTTGAAAGAGGATTGCAGCATATTTCAGCAACTGCAAAATATTCTGTTTTTTATGGCGAAGGTCGTGACAGTTTCGATGTTTGGGGACGTACTGCCCACGAGGCTGTTTTCAATACGAACGACGGAAATTTCCGCTGCCCCAATTCGCAGCAGGGATACACAGGCTTTTCCACCTGGACCCGCGGACTGGCCTGGGCAATGCTCGGTTTTGCTGAAGAACTTGAATTGCTTGAAAAACTTTCTGATTCAGAACTAAAAATATTAGGCGGCAAAACAGAAATTGAAAAAATGATGCTGAAAGCCGCACAAGCTACCTGCGATTTTTATATCGAAAACACACCAATTGACGGAATTCCTTATTGGGATACAGGTGCGCCAAATCTGCACAAACTTGGTGATTATTTAAACAAACCTGCCGATCCGTACAACGATTGGGAACCTGTGGACAGTTCGGCTGCTGCAATTGGTTCTCAGGGGTTATTACGTTTAGGGAAATATTTAATTGAGAAAGGCAAAAAAGAGGCAGGTGAAAAATACTGGCAGGCCGGATTAACTGTGATAAACTCGCTGCTTGATCACCCTTATTTAAGTACCGATCCCAATCATCAAGGCTTAATTTTACATAGCATTTATCACCAGCCAAACGGTTGGGACAATATACCCGCCGGACAAAAAATTGCCTGTGGCGAATCATCCATGTGGGGCGATTATCATGCGCGGGAAGTTGCGCTGTATTTGCAAAGGGTAATAAATAATGAAAAATATTACACCTTTTTCAGTAATATAAAATAAATTCTATTTGCTCTATTTGACTATGTTTAACAGTTCAACCTACATAGACAATCAGTACAGAATAGTTATGAAATATTTAAATGACAACTAAACTTACCAGTTTCTCAAAACTCTGCGTGCACACACTTACAACAAAACCCTGGAATTTAAGGGAGTGTGCTGAAAATTACAGTGCTGCCGGCATTCATGGAATTACCATCTGGCGAAATGTGTTGGAAAACCAGGAATTAAAAGAAGCCAAACAAATTCTTGATGATCATCAAATGAATGTGGTTTCTATTGCCCGCGGCGGGTTTTTCCCTTCGGTTGAAAAAGAAAAAAGACTTGTTGCAATCGACGACAATTTGCTGGCAATAGAACAAGCTGCCGCAGTTGGAGCGCCTGTTATAGTTTTGGTTTGTGGCGCTGACGGACGACAATCACTCGAAAAATCCCGGGATCAAATAAAAGAGGGAATCATAAAAATCCTCCCTCAGGCAAAAGCTGCGGGGGTAAAACTGGCAATCGAACCGCTGCACCCTATGTATGCCGGCGATCGTTCGGCAATTAATACACTTGCACAGGCAAATGATATGGCTGAAGAAATAAATTCAGAATTTGTGGGAGTTGCAGTTGATGTTTATCATTTGTGGTGGGATAATAACCTCAAGAAAGAAATAAAACGATGTGGAAAAAACGGAAACTTGTTGGCTTTTCATGTTTGCGACTGGAATGTTCCAACAAGCGATTTTCTTAACGACCGCGGTTTAATGGGCGACGGTTGCATTAATGTGCCTCAGATACGCGATTGGGTTGAGAAGGCTGGTTTTTCAGGATATAATGAAGTAGAAATTTTTTCGGACAAATATTGGGCAATTAACCAAAATCAATATCTTGAAAAGATTAAAAATGCGTATATCAATTTCACTTAAGATAGAAATCTAATAACAAAATAAGGAATAAAGAATCAGAAAATAGAACGGACAGTCAACTTCGGTTCTCCAACTTCAATCTTTGTTTCAACTTTAAACTCAAAATTTTAAACTAAAAAAATATGATCCACAAAATAGGAATTATTATGAACGGCGTTACCGGCCGAATGGGAACAAACCAGCATTTAATGCGGTCGATTGTTGCAATAATGAAACAAGGTGGCGTGCAAGTCAGCCCATCAGAATTTATAATGCCCGACCCGGTTTTGGTTGGCAGAAATGAAATCAAACTAAAAAAACTGGCAGAAATGTCGGGCGTTGAAAAATGGACAACCGACCTGGATTCGGTAATGAACGACCCCAATTATCAAATATATTTCGATGCTCAAACCACCGGAAGACGAGCCGATGCAGTAATTCAGGCTGCAAAAGCTGGCAAACATGTGTATTGCGAAAAACCAGTGGCAACTGATACCGCGACGGCACTTGAACTTTACAGGGTTTGCGAAGAAGCCGGAGTAAAACATGGCGTTGTTCAGGATAAACTTTGGTTGCCCGGATTGCTAAAACTGAAACGTTTGATGGAAAACGATTTCTTTGGAAAAATCCTTTCCGTTCGTGGCGAGTTTGGGTACTGGGTTTTTGAGGGGCATTCAGTCCCTGCACAACGCCCGAGCTGGAATTACCGCAAAGAAGACGATGGCGGAATTATTGTTGACATGCTTTGTCACTGGCGTTATGTGCTTGATAATCTTTTTGGTGAAGTGAAAGGCGTATTTTGTTTGGGCGCAACCCACATTCCTGAGCGTGTTGATGAACAAGGAAAACCTTATAAATGCACTGCTGATGATGCGGCTTACGCAACTTTTGAACTGGATGGTGGTGTAATTGCACATTTTAATTCGAGCTGGGTAACCCGTGTTCGGCGTGATGATTTACTCACTTTACATGTTGACGGGACAAAAGGATCTGCCATTGCAGGATTGCGCGAATGCTGGACACAACATTACGGAAATACACCAAAACCTGTGTGGAATCCCGATATTCCAAACCCAATTAATTTTTACGAAGGCTGGAGCAAAGTACCGGAACAGGAGAATTTCGACAACGCATTTAAAGCACAGTGGGAACTTTTCCTGAAACATGTTGTAAAAGACGAGCCATTTCGCTGGAATTTGATGGAAGGTGCAAAAGGCGTTCAACTTGCCGAAAAAGGATTGGAAAGCTGGGCAAAGAAAAGTTGGGTGGAAATCCCAAAAATTCATTAGAATGTTTTCAATCGCAAATATCAGAAACAAATTTTTAAATAATGGATGGCTCGAATTTGAAGAAGCTAAACTTCAATCTCCCAACTTTTTAGCATGAAAAAAACAGCACTAATAACAGGCGGTTCCCGTGGAATTGGATTTGGAATTGCAGTAGAACTGGCAAAAGCAAGGTTTAATTTAGTAATCAACGGAGTTCGACAACAAGACCGTATTCAGCCTATTTTGGATGGATTAAAATTGTTTGGCGTTAAAGTGGTTTATGCGCAAGGCGATATTTCGAAAGAAGAAGACCGCAAAAACATATTTCAAACTGTTATTTCTGAATTTGGTCAACTAAATGTTCTGGTAAATAACGCAGGTATTGCTCCCCGCGAACGAAAAGATATTCTGGAAGCCACTGAAGATATTTTCGATGAAGTAATTACAACCAATCTGAAAGGCCCCTATTTTCTTACGCAGCTTTTTGCCAATCAAATGGTAGAGCAAAAAAAACTCTATCCAGAAATATCTTGCTGCATCATTAATGTTTCCTCCGTTTCAGCAACGGTGGCATCAGTTAACCGTGGCGAATACTGCATTTCAAAAGCTGGAATTGCGATGGCAACAAAACTTTGGGCCGCCCGATTGGGGGAATTTAATATTCCTGTTTACGAAATTCAGCCAGGCGTTATCAAAACAGACATGACAGCAGGGGTTACCGAAAAATACGACAAACTTTTTGCGCAGGGAATCAGCTTACAAAAACGCTGGGGAACGCCGGAAGATGTTGGAAAAGTAGCAGCTGCAATGGCAACAGGAATGTTGCCCTATTCAACCGGACAAGTGGTAGTTGTAGACGGGGGCATGACCGTGCAAAGACTTTAGATTTGTCTAAATCCAACCTCCTTTGAAGGAGGAGTAGAAAGAAAAAAGAATCCAATAAAAACTTGAGAAACAAATAAAAACTAAACCGATGAAGTACAACAAACTATTATGGAGGATTTGTGTAACTACAGTAATTTTGGTTATTACAGTCACTTTTTCGCCACTAATTATTGCTCCGGACAAAATAAATCCAGCAGTTTTGGGAATGCCATTTACGCTCTGGACAAGTATTTTAACTACTATTTTACTAGTGGTCCTGACTTACCTTGGAGGTCGTGTTTCACCTAACGATGAGGAGGAAAGCAAATGACAACCTGGGTAATTATTATGTTTGTTGGCTTTTTTGGTTTGCTGGGTTACGCTTCCTACAAATCATATCAGAAAAACCGTAGTTCGCAGGAATTTATGTTAGCTGGTTCCAGTTTGGGTGTATTCCTTGGATTCATGACTTTCTCTGCCGCGCTTTTTAGCGCCTTTACATTTCAGGGAATGCCCGATTTTTTCAGACAGAACGGAATTGGAGCCTGGATTTTTCTTGCCTTTTCTGATGGTGCAATGGTTTTTTTCATACTCTGGTTTGGACAAAAAATACGTAAAAAATCACGCGAAAAAGGGTTTAAGGGAGTTGCCGGTTTAGTAACCGACATTTATGGTTCGAAATGGGCTGGCTATTTGCTGTTTTTAAGTTCCTTTCTATTTCTGATTCCCTATGCTGCCATTCAAATCCGTGGTATTTCTGTTTTTTTCGATGCGGCATTTCCTTCATTTCTCCCTCGCTGGGGTTGGTCGCTTATACTTGTTTCCTTAATGATTTTATATGCCGAGATAGGTGGTTTCAAGGCTATGGTTTACAGCGATGCCATCCAGGGAACAATTCTATTAATTGTTTTGTGGCTGATTGCAGTTACCTGCATAATGAAATTGGGTGGTATGCAAAGTATGTTTGAACAGGTTGCAGTTGCCGACGTAAAACTATTGTCAACCCCGGGTCCAAAAGGCCTGTTTAACTGGCAGTTTTTGTTGGGAAGTTTAATTGCTGTTGTAATGATTCCGGTTACCCAACCACAATTGACAACACGTTTGGTGGTGATGAAAAACCTGGCTTCCATGAAAAAAATGGCATATTCAGTGGGGATTTTTGCAATCCTGGTAATTCTCGCCACAGTTTTTATCGGAATGTACGGTGCGGTAAAATATCCCGGTGCAACTGCACAGGAGTTTTGGTCGGGTGCGTTGCTATATGACCAGTTTCATCCGGTTGCTGGCCTCGCAATTGTTGGTCTGTTTGCCGCCTGTTTGTCAACCACCAATTCGCAGATTTTTGCTTTGGGGAATGAATTAAGATCTCTGCTTCCAGGCGATGAAAAGAAAGTAATGTACATAACCAAAATATTCCTGTTCGTATTTTCTGTTCTTGTAATGATTTTCGCATCGCTCATGGGCGACCAGATTGCATTGCTGGCGCGTGTTAGTTTTACTGGAACAGCAATGATGGCACCGGTTGTTCTTGCAGGAGTTATCATGAAAAAGAAACCTGGAAAAGAATTGCTTATAGTTTCATTGATTGCACTTGCTGTTTTCCTTGCATCAATTGGTGGAATTGTGCCTTCGAAAGTTGGTGCACTTCAACTTGATATATTGCTTTACATTTTTACGTTTGGTTCAACCGCGGTTTCTGTGTTTGTGAGAAGTAGAAAATGATTTTTATAAAAAAAACGCCGATGACACGGATTAAACAGAAATTCACTGTAAAATAAAAATCAGCGAAATCAGTTCAATCAGTGAAGTCTGTGTTCCTTTAACTCAAACCACAGAAACCTTAAAAATAGTTTCCAATTTTTGGTTGAATATTACAGGTGTGTCGCTGAAAAACTGTTTTAGCCGGGGAAAAAGTTTAACCTGATTAACTTCGCGCAAATGCTGCACTTTATTTTCGATGATTTCAAACTCGACATTGGTAAAATCGTGTTCTGTATTTTTTATGTCTTCAAGAAAAACAAATAAATCATGGTCCTCGCCCAACCGTTCGGTAATATTGTTTAACTGAAATGTCTTCGACTTGAAAAAACGAGGGTGCAAAAACCTTATAAAATCATACTGATACATTAAGCGTTTCATTTTTTTTCGCAGTTCATGAATTTTTTCGGGTTCGGAATCAGCCGAAATTTGTTTGAATAATTCAAATGCCTCCAAATAAGAAACTTCCAGTTGCTTTACAATTTGCAGGAGCGAAGGTTGACCAATTTCAAACCTTTCCAACTGACGGGCAAGTAACTTCCCAAAGTTTTGGATAGGTAAATAACCTTCAGCCTGCAAAAAACCTTGTTCAATAACCAACCTGTTTTTCTCAGCCAGTTTTTCACGAAAAGACTTCATTTTTCGTTCGGGTATAATATGGTTCTCGGTTACAATCCGTTCAAAAATCTGGACGTTTACAAACGACTCGCGCATTACAGATAAGGAGCGGCCAAAATATTTGATTTGGGTACTGTAATCAGGAGGAAATTCATCGGGATAGTCAATATAAAAGTGTACAAGGGAGCGCAGGCGTTTAAAAGTTTTGCGCATTTCGTGTACCGCCAGATTGGGCGAAACATTCTCAGCAGAACTGAAATATTCAATCCTTTCCAATTGCTTGCTGATGGCTTCTGTTAATCGTTTCCCAGCGATGTGCGGCATAAGCTAAAAATTATTATTGTACAAAAATAACAATAAATACAAATCAAAAAAGGCCGCCCATTTCTGAACAGCCCTGAATACTAATATTTTAAGTTAAAATCAGTTAATCATCTCAAACCCGCAATACGGAACCAGCACTTTAGGGATTATTATTCCGTCTGCCGTTTGGTTATTTTCCAGTAAAGCAGCCACAATGCGGGGCAAAGCAAGTGCGCTGCCATTTAAAGTGTGTGCCAGTTGTGGTTTTTTTGTGGCTTCGTCGCGGTAACGCAATTTTAGGCGGTTAGCCTGGAACGATTCGAAATTGGAAACAGAACTCACTTCGAGCCACATTTTTTGTGCTGCGGAAAACACTTCAAAATCATAGGTTAAAGCCGAAGTAAAACTCATATCGCCACCACACAAACGGAGAATGCGGTAGGGCAGTTCAAGTTTCTGAACCAACGATTCCACATGTTTTACCATGTCTTCCAAAATATCATACGATTTTTCGGGATGGGCAATTTGCACAATTTCAACTTTGTCGAACTGATGCAAACGGTTCAACCCACGAACGTCTTTTCCGTAGGAACCGGCTTCGCGGCGGAAGCAGGCGCTGTATGCCGTATTTTTATAAGGTAGGTTTTTGGCATCCAAAATAACATCGCGGTAAATATTTGTAACAGGAACTTCGGCAGTAGGAATCAAATATAAATTATCGATGGTTGCATGGTACATTTGCCCCTCTTTGTCGGGCAACTGTCCTGTTCCAAAACCGGAAGCCTCATTAACCATCAGTGGCGGTTGGATTTCTTCGTAACCTGCTTTAGAAGCTTCAGCCAGGAAAAAGTTGATCAACGCGCGCTGCAATTGTGCACCTTTCCCGCGGTAAACCGGGAATCCGGCACCTGTAAGTTTTACACCCAACTCAAAATCGATGAGATTGTATTTTGCAGCCAACTCCCAGTGCGGAAGTGCGTTTTCTACCAAAACCGGCATGTCTCCGGCAGATTTTACAATTTCGTTGTCGGCAGCACCTTTCCCTACTGGAACCGACTCGTGCGGCAAATTAGGAAGTTGAACCTGTAATTCATTTACTTTTTCTTCGATAGCCGCAAAATCGAGGTCGAATTGTTTGATGCTTTCTTTGATTTCTGAAGTACGGATTTTTGCAGTTTCTGCTTCCTCCTTTTTACCCTGTCGCATTAAATTCCCTACCTCCGCCGAAATTTTGTTCATTTCGGCTTTTGCCTGTTCGGCCTGTACTTGCAGTTTATTTTTTTGCTGATAGAGTTCTATAATCTTTTCGACTATCGCAGAAGCATCGAAATTTTTCTTTTGTAATTTCGCGATTACCAACTCCGGATTGTCTTGTATGAATTTTAAGTTGAGCATGTGGTTCTGTTTTAATTGAAGTGCAAAGCTAATAAATGAATTTTATTGAATTCGGGGAGATGGTTTTTTTATTGCAGAGAATCATAAATATTTCAAAGAAATGAGTAATCATAGTTTGTGTTGCAAAAGTTGAAAACCATTTAATCCGATGAAGTATTGAATTTTGCACCGGTGCTTTAGCCCGGTGATAATCAGCAATATGATGGATTTGGCTTTAGCATTTAATTCTTTAAGAATTTTAAATGCTAAAGCGGATTGAATGAAATATATTTTTTATCGCCAAGCTAAAGCATGACGCAAAATTGCTGCAAAAAAAATCTCCTGCTATTTCTAACAGAAGACTTTCCTTATTCATTATTGCAAAGGCAGGTTAGTTTATTTATCTAAACCTCCTTTTAATTTTTCCTGAAGTTCTTTTAATACTTCCCAGTTTCCTTCAGCAGCCAATTTGGCTTGTTCTGGCCAGGTTCCCGGGTTCTTTGAAGCATATCTGCTACCAGCTTCAGCCAGTATTTCGCTTAGTTTTTCAACTGAAGTTGCTGCAAGTTCAGCATAAGTATTAATACCTGCTGCATTGAAAATCTCTGCAATTTTCGGTCCTACACCTTCAATTTTTTTTAAATCATCTCCTTCTGCTGCAGGAGCTTCAACTTTTACAGCTTTTTCTTCTGCTTTTGGCGCTTTTGCAACCGGAGCTTCAGCAACTGCAACATCCACTTCTACAATCGGTTGTACCGAAACGTATGAGCGGTTATTTTTCTTTTTTCTAAATACAACTGTACCGTCGGTTAATGCAAACAGGGTATGATCTTTCCCCATTCCTACATTGTCACCCGGATTATGAGTTGTACCACGCTGGCGAATTAATATATTACCAGCTTTTGCAAACTGACCTCCGTAAATTTTTACTCCCAGTCGTTTACTTTCCGATTCGCGTCCGTTTTTCGAACTACCTACACCTTTCTTATGAGCCATGGTAAATTTTTTTTAAGTTATCCAACAATGGTTTCAACCTGAATTTGAGTAAAATGCTGACGGTGACCGTTTTTCTTCC
>JBFHJA010000068.1:0-12848 GCA_041596165.1 Draconibacterium sp.
CCATTTCCGATTTATTGGAAAAAGTGGCGTGAGTAACAAACATTTTACAGACTTACAGCTGCGGGCACAGTCCCGGTTTTTCACCGGATTCCCTTTAAGCGAAACAAATCGCAACCAACAGCGACGAAGGTACGTGTTAAATTGGGATTTAAAAGATGGGGAGGGGAAAAAGGTGACGGTTGTCCACAACAGAAATTAACCGGGTAATGGCAAATTGAATATTATTCCCAAATAAAAACCATAAAGTCAGGCACATCATTAACCAATATTTATCCAAAAATGTTAGCTGTGTTGTTTTATTTTGGAACTATCGTAACTATTACTCTCTTGTATCCTGACAATTGAGGTTCACCTTTGTCTGTAACTTTTAATATAAAATGTACAGTTTCTTCTTTGTCAACTTCCGGGGCTGTAAAATTTGCCAGATGCACATTTTCTGCCCCAATATTTATTGCTTTTTTATAAGTACCTGCCTCTGCATATTGAAACCACAAAAAGCTGAAACTATCACCATCGGGGTCGGTTGTGTCAAATGCTTCTAACGTAACACCTTCACCTGATTTAACTGTTATATGATCCGGATGACTTAATACAGGAACCGGTGGATGATTGGCTTCTTCATACGACATTAAACACCAATCCATTCGTGCGGCAAAATCATTTTGAAAATCATCTCTCCATCGCCATAAAGTAACTTTATCATTTGTGAATGAAACGGTGTCGGGTTTCACCGAACGGCCAAATTCACCTGGAATGTATGGTCTATAGTTGTCAATGGCATTTGTCCAGATTGCTCGTGTTTCAGGTGCGATGGGAACAATTGAACTGCCCTCTTTTGTTTTCGAAAAATCAGGTTTGTACAATTCATAACGACCACCCCATCCACCCCATTCAGGATGCTCCGGTTCATTTATTCCGTTTGGAATTAATGATAAAAATGCAGGCGTATCACCTTCCACACCCCAGGCCACATCGGGATAAACTGCACCCAAAGGACCATGGTCCTGCTGAATGTTTTTTGCTATCCAACTGTTGCTGATGCTTGTATTGTCGATACCTTTTATATAGCTGTTAATTCCGGTCCAGGTTGCGCTTGCATAATCATCTCCCGGACTAACAATGTAAAACAAATCAGGAAAATTATTCCGAACCCAAATACCACTGTCATCCTGATCAGAGATAGTATAAACCCTAAGTTTTGCAATTAGCTTTTTTGCTTCTTTTTCAGTTTTTGTATTTTTAATTTTAAGTAAAGCTTGCGCCAGTGTGTTAACGCCTCCCCAGGTAGAAATCCACAAGGGGCGGTCGTCGGGCTCCTCCAGTATTTTTATAATCCACTCCGAACCTTCCGAATCCAAACCTTCGCCAACACCGGTCATGCCATATTTTGGCAATCCATTTTTTACCAACATCAACAGGGTTTTGGCTTCCGGAAAACCTGCTTCATGTTTTAAAAGATTAGGCTGCACTTTGCCATATGCTTCAATTACTTTTTTAATCGATTCAGGATTTATTTGCGAAGTGTGCCAGCAAGAAGTAGTTGCAACAATTCCCTTAATATCAATTTGATTCGAATATAAAAACAAGCGTACCAACGATTGCGTATCATCGGGGTCGGCTTCAATATCGGTTAATATTATTACCCTGTTCTTTTGGGTATTTTGTCCAAAAAGAAAGTTGTGAGTGAAAGAAAAAAGTACAAAAAAGATAAGGATTCTCATGACACTATTTTATTGGTTAAAGTTGTTACAAATATAGAATTAATGGGGGCAAGTTGATTTGGTTGTAATGTCGTAAATTGTTAGTTAAAGAATAATAGCTGATTGTGGGTTTCATTACTGTAAGTGGATTACAACCCTTTGAATAACGATTATCCCAACTATTATTTTATACATTAGGCACTGGTTTTTTACTGATTGTTATTCGAGAACTCACTGGGTGTTTTCCCTGTTACTTTTTTAAAAGCTCTGTTAAAGGTTGCTACAGACTGGTAACCCAATTGAAAAGCAATTTCCTGAAAGGTGAGATTCTTTTCCTGATTCCGATTGATTAGTTGGCAGGCTTCTGTTATACGGTAATGATTCAGAAAAGCATTGAAATTTGTATAACCAAGTTCGTAATTAATGGCACGCCGAACCTGGTATTCTTTTTCATTTATGTTTTCACTAAGTGCTATTATCGTAATTCCTTCAGTACTATACATTTTTTCCTCAGTAAACAGGTGTTCTATTTTTTTGATTATTCGTTTTCTGATTATAGTATTGGCATCGTTAGCCATTATAACTTTTACAGGCTCTTCCCATAAATTTTTGTATTCCAATTGCGAATAAAAAAACAGGGCCACAAATACACAAATAACCCCATTCTGCAATAAATCAAACAGCACCGGAAGTTTCATCGGGTCTTCAACAAAAAAGAAATACATGGAAAACAGCGCCGAAAACGATGAAAATATCACAAATACATTTCGTTTTTTCAGCCGCGACAAAACCAAATCATCGTCTCTGTTTCTAACTGATTCGTAAATTACCAGAAGTATAAAAAATACAGAAATCAGGTAAGGCAAAGCTCTGAAATGGGCATAAAAACCAACTGTAATAATTTCGTTTAAATAATACAGAACATTCATAATAACAGGCACAGCAATGCCTAAAATCCAATATTTCGCCGACCACTGAAAATCATCGTCGAAAAGAGCTTTTGCAGCCAGCCAAAATGCAAACGGAAGAGTTATCGACAGGAAAAAGGAGATAGAAAATATTATTTTTTCAGTTTGAACAGGCTCCCAGTATGCTAGCAAATAGCCAATAACTGTCAACAGAAAAAGGATTAAAATATTTTTTCGAAAAGTAACTTTCTCCGAATTGAAAACAGCAATTCCGAAGAAAACAATCAGGAAAACAGCCGTAACGTGAAAACCGTTTGATAGAATTTCTGTCATATTAAAGCACTCGTTTTACAATTGGTATGCTTCTAACAAACTTAGCCAATAAATAACAGAAAAGGTAAACAGGAACAAGTAACAAAATAAATTTATACATCGAATTTCCATCATAGAACTTAAACATGGCCGAGAATGCAATTACTACAACTCCATGAAAAACATAAATAGCATAACTATTTTGCGAAAGGTCTGTAAGCCAGCTATTTTGCGAGTTGAAATATTTTTTAAACATGCCCAGTACGCCTAAAATCATTGAAACGGCAACCAGTTGTTCCCAAACAACAAACGCAAAAGATTGGCCTGTAAAACCTCCCATAAAACGTGATATATCTTCTGTTGCCCCACCAAGTAAAAATACCAAAGGGAAACCAATAAAAATAAGTACCTGTGCAATGGCAAACCAAAGTTTCGATTTTTTGAATGAAAGTTTTTGAAGCACATTGGTTTCTTTTGCCCAAATACCCAGGATAAAACAGAATACATATTGAGTTAAGTGCGCAGGCTGAACGTCAATTACCGGAACCCAATCTCCGACAGGATAATAAACACGAATAAAATAAGTGAACAGAATTAATGCGACAAAACCAATAACCCGAACATGCTTTTTTATGGGAACATAAAATCGTTCCAGATTGCCAAAAAACATGCTGTCAATCCACAAATATAGTATTGAGAAAATAAGTAAAAGGGCTACAAACCACATTGGACCAACCGAGAGTCCGCCATCGGTAAGCACAAATTGCCAAAATCCACCGGAAAATGCCCCACTTAGTTTTTTTGAAAAGAACATTAACACGGGTGAGATTATAAACGCATAAAACAATAGGGGAATTCCAAGCCGGATGATGCGTTCTTTTAAAAAGGTAAAAGCACCTTTCTTTTTATAAGAAAATGGAATAAAATACGCTGAGATAAAAAAGAAAAAACCCATAAAAAACGCCTGGTTTGTAGCCACAAAAATAGCCAATAAAAGTGTTCCAAACTGTCCCAGGTTATTTTCGGTGTAATACCAATCTCCTGGTCCTCCGTTTGCAATTGCCCAATGATGTGCCACAACTAAAAACGTTAAGAAGATGCGCAAATTATCGATATACCAAATTCGTTGTTTCATTTTTATTCAATTTTGAATTTGAAACAAAGCTAAGGTACAACTGTAGTTCGGGGCTTATCAAAAATGAAAAAGACCAATCGATTTCGAAATTGTTGTGATTTTTTGAAATTGATTTAAGAGAATTATATTTTTTATTAATAAATATTGTTGTAAAACTCAAACCCCCACCCGGCTGAAGCCGGACTCCCCCTGGAAATGGGGAGAAACCGTTCTAAATAACAATGTGTTTCAAAATAAATCTGAATAATAAGATCGTCACCTTTAAGCACAACAGCTAAACGCGTAAGTTTATCATGAGGGAAAAACCGGTTGGGTCTTAATATATTTGTGTAATGAATAAATTAATTTACCCAAGTCAAAAAAACTGTTGTCATCCAATGTTTTGTTTTGTATTTGTACATCACTTTATAATTTTCAACCATTTTTACAGTGTACAAATTAATCTTCATCAATGCGAATAATCAAATTTAGTTTCAAATTCGGGTCCGAAAAATCGGTACTTACATAATTTGATTCGCTTTGCGAAGACAGTGTCCCATTTTGGCTGTAAGAATAAATTTTATGGTTTGCTTCTATTTTAGACACGATTTGCTGCGTTTCGGATGAATTGTTTGTTTTAAACATTTTGATGTTTTGTCCATACACATCTTTGTAATCGGCAACAGATGCATCAGGTTGAACATAGTTCATAAAATTTTTCAGCCAATAAGTCTTTGTTTTGTCTTCCACTTTATCAACGTAGCCGTTATACACCAATCTTTCAACTACATCTTCTCCCTTCAAATTTGTGAATTCAATAAATGTATTCAATTTGTGAATTTTTTGCTCACGCTCTTCTATTTTAATTATTCCTGAAATAACATCATGTTCAATGGTTTGGGTAAAAATAGTGCTGTCTTTCATTGTTGGCATTCCTTTTATTTGTCCCTGATCGATAACTAAGGAAAATTGAGTTTGTATTTGATACGTGTGGTCGTTGATGATTCGTTTTGATGTATTATTATCAGTCCTGGTGACATTAAACCCTGTTACTTTTTGCAGGAAGGCAGCATTTGGCGATCCTATTGAAACGTAATCCGTTTTGTTGTCAAAAGTATGTGTCATGGGTGAGTTCCCACTGTAGATATCCAGCATGCCAATGCTTGCAATATTGATTACAGGCATTGCCGTGAGGTCAAAAGAAGCATCAAAATCCTTTAATGTAGCGGAAGGACCTGAATATAGGGTGTTGATCATTAAAAGAAAACTGTAGTTATTGAATTTTTCAAGGGTGTTTTCTTTATTTCTCGCATCCAGAAGTAAGTTGTATTCTGTGGAATCAGAAATATCGACATAAATCATTTCCTTTTTTTTATAATCGTAGGTGACATGATACACCATATGGTTGTAATCAAATTTGTGTTTACGTTTGTAATTCACAAGCACCATTGTATCGGTACATAAATTTTGAAGCAAAACGATTTTGGCGGCCATGTATGGAATTTTTACTTCCACCTCATCTTTTTGAACCATTTCATCTCCTTCGGTAAAACAATAGCTGACAGGAGAAGTAAAAACTCCGAAATTTTTTGGATTCTGGATATAAGCGTAAGGATTTCCTGCTTTATTCAGAAGTGTAAATTTTTCGTTTTTACCCGATAGAATATACTTCACGTAATCTTCAAATTCATCACCCAAAATTGCATTTACATGATTGCTGACATAACTTGCCAAATAGTTTCGCCAGCTGCCGGTCCAGGATGTTTCTTTCAGTAAGGTTGCAAGGTCAAGTTTCTCGCTTTCCCGCCTGTAATTTTGCATAAAGTGTAAAAATGCTCCTGAAACGTTAGCATCTGTTGAATTAACAGTAAATTTTTCTATCACAGGAAATGTTGAGGATTCATCCCACGATTCACTCAGAATGTCAAATATGCTTTTTGTATCAGCAGTCGAACGCAAAGCCTCTTTAAGTAGTAGTTCTGGCTCCGTAGCTTCCAATTCTGATTCATCCCAAATGGTTCGGGCGCCTAAGGGAGCAGTTGCTTCCATCCAGAAATAATTCGCTAATAACACCGTCATGTAATAATCTTGTGTATAATGAGTATATTCATGGGCGAGGGTTCGTCTCAGGTTGTCTCTGTCTTTGCCATAGTAAATAGGATCGATATAAAAATATCCCCTACCTGCCAAATACCCGAACGCATCTATTTTACCTTCAACAGAATTTTTTAAATTACCTACGTATACATTAAAACGCAAGCTCGGCGTTTCCAAGCCCAAAGATTCGTATTTATTAATGATTTGATCCATGTATCCTCCTATGTCCTGAATCATATAAGGGGTTCCTCCGTTATCCGGATCAATGTTTTTATTGTGCCAGATTGGTTCCGGGAATTTTTTAATGTATTTATCGTATATTTTATAAATACCATCTTCATTACCAACTCCATATTTATATATCACATTAACACGCTTACTTGTGTAAATGTGTGTATAAGATCCATGGGCATATTCAAACCATGCAAGCTTTGTGAGATGAATTGTAAAGAATTGCAAAGTGCTATCCTTTAATGATATTCCGCCGTATTCATAAATCTCCCATTTCTGTTTCAGGTCATCATAATAAACCGCATTAAATCTGTTAATTTCTTTTTCTTTAATTTTTGTTTTATCGAAGTTTTTTAATTTGACCAATAATGGCATTTTAAACGAATCTGAAAAACTGACATTCACATCATAAGCGCTACCTGAATTTACAGAATCAGGTGCTGCAGGAGGATTGTCAATTTTTGTAATGGTCAGGCGAAAATCGCTATCGTAAAAATCTTTAGGCACATGAATTTCAATACTATCCACATCAATAATGCGTGATGCTTCGGTTACATTTATGATTTCATCAAATAGTACAGACCCCAGGGCATTTACTTTCAATTTGTCGCTGTAGAGTGGGTCGCAATTGGGCTCCAACAGTCCGCAGCGGTAAAAGGCTGTATTACGGGGGGCAAGCACCAGTTTTTCGTTGCCTACGCTTTTTACATTGTCTTTCAGGTCGGCTCGTCCCATGGTTTCCGAAACTTTTTCCCAGTTAATTCCATCGGCCGATGCTTCCCATTGTACGGTGCCCCTTTTTATTTTTAGAGGTGGAACCAGAGTTACCGTGCCATCAGTGACAGTTTTATTGGATATTGATTTTAAAGAAGTCACAAATTCTTCGGTATATTTTTCGGCAATGAGTTCCTCGTCGGTTGCAAGTTTAAATGCGATTGTATCGGTGTTTAAAGAGTACATACAGGGGAAAAAATTATTTGGGTCATCGGTAAAAGAAAATTTTGGGGAATTAGGATTGAACACTTTGCAATAGTATTTATTACGGACATTATTTTCGCTGGCAATAAATTGTAGTATAGGATTGCTTTCCATTCCCTCCTTTGGCTCTTCCGGATAAGTAAGCCAATAATATTCGTTGCCGGGATCAGAGAGTCGGGTAATCGTTCGGATATCAATTATTACCGTATCTCCGGGTTGAACTTTAAATAATTGCTTTTTTACCGGAACGTTTTTTTGATCCCGCACCCCAAAAATTAATTGATCCGATTGGGGAATATCACCAAATACAAAGTGGTTATTGTCAAGCCTGACAAATTTATTGTTCTTCGATTTCGAAGTCATCAGTTTTTCAGGAATTGCTCCCTGCATTTCGTTGTTTTGCAATAAAACGGTTGCTGCATCTCGAATATTCGCAAAAGATGCAGGAATGTCTGTTATTTTATTGTCGTTTAAATAAATTTCATACAAATCGGGACAATTACCAATCTCTTCAGGAATACTTGTGATTTGGTTGTTCGAAAGATTTAATGTTACCAATGTATGCGATTGGCCCAGATTACCTGGAATGTAGTTTATCTGATTGTTGCTGGCCGAAAGATATTTTAAATTTAAAATGATGGCCAGGCCATCGGGCAATGCCTGTAATTTATTGTTGTCAACGGCAATACCTTCAAGTCGGGTCAGGTTGCCAATTTCTTCAGGAACTGATTCTATTTTATTACCGGATAAATTCAGATTTACAAGTGCTGTGAAATTTCCAAAAAAAGAAGGAATGCTTCCGGCAATTTGATTATTCTGCAATTCAAGGTTAGTTAATTTTGGGCAATCCCAATTCCCTTCAACGAATCCTGAAAATGAGTTGCCGTTTAATTTCAGGTATGTCAATTCCGGCAGATTCATTGCCGGTATGGAGCCGCTTAACTGGTTGCCCGACAAATCAATATCAATAATTTCCGACAAATTATTAATCGATTCCGGAAGATTCCCGGTTAATTGCTGGTTGCTGATGTGAAGCTGATTTAGCCTGGTTAAATTTCCAATTTCAGGAGGGATTGCCCCTGAAAGTTTTCCTTTTCCGTAATAGGTTGTATCCTGATAGAGTCGAAGAAGTTTTAGATTCGATAGATTTCCGATGGATGCTGGAATCGTTCCTTCCAAAGAGCCGGATACAGAAAGCCATTCAAGTTTTGTGAGCTTACCAATATTCGCAGGCAATGCACTTTTAAAGTTTCCTTTATATAAAGTAGGTGCAATATACACATAGCTATTTGCAATATTTAATTTTTTTAAATCGGTAAGGTTTGTAATTGTCAGCGGAATAGTTCCGTTGAAACACCCAACAAGATGCAGTTCCTGAAGAGCTGTCAGATTTCCAATTTCAGGAGGAATACTTTGAGCTGTTGCAGGTGGAATTTTTGGTTGCAACGTAAGGCGGATTACCCTGTCATTCATTACCAGCACACCGGGCCACCTGCGCACGGGTAAAGTTAAATCCCAATTTGTTGCTGCAAATCCTCCCAGTGCGTTATGGAGTGATACCAGGGCTAACGAATCTTGCTTATTTACCGGAATTGCCGTAGGCGAAAACATGTAAGTGTAGGGGAAGTTTGCAAAAAATTTCTGGCCGCCATTTCCAGTCCCAAACCATAAGCCATTGCTCATCAAAAAATATCCGTTAAAAATTCCTCCCCATCCGAAATTCAGATGATAGTAGTTACGATCGTCATATCCGTCAATTACCACCGCATGATTTTCTGGAAACCCGATAACAGTAGCATACAGTGGACGGCGATGTTCCAATTCATTTTTAATGTAGAAATCGTCTGAAATACCTCGCGTAACAAAATAATGAAAATGCTTTTCAATGTTATCAATCTTATCCATATTTGGGGGGCTACTCCCTGCTGTTGTAAACCTCATATCCATGGCAACGGCAACATGATACGAAAGAAGCTCATCTGAATTGTAATTTGCATTTTCAAAGTTGGCACATATTTCACCGAACGAACCGTAGTTGTAACAGTGAGAACCATAGCCTCTTACAGGTTTTTTGCTCTCCGCTGCATGGAAAAGCAATATTTGTGTTATGGCGGTTGCCATGCACCCGGTGTAACTGCCACCTACTTCAGGATGATTGTATTGGTTTAGCCTGATGTTGTGTTCGTACAAAAGTGCAGGGACAACCGGAGTTCCGGCACCTAAAGAATTTATAACGGGATTTATAAATTCAAGTGAATCTTCGTAGTAACTCATTAAGGCGCGTAACTGTGGTGGAATATTTCCGGTTTGAAAAGTTTCGTCATCCGAATATCCTACTACTTTAAAAGTATTGTTACTTTTTGCTACCATGGCAAAACCTTTGCCGGCCTGTTGAAAAACAAAGAGTGGTGTTTTTGCACTTTCGGCAGATTGATAACACTGTTGCAGTGACGATGCGGAAACCGCGCTTTTCAATCCTTTTTTGTTTTGTGCGGAAGCATTGAAAAAATCAGCTGCAAATTTCCGTGCAGCCTGATTTTCGGTATTTTGAGACAGAACTGCCGGACTAACCATTAATAATATCACCAACATTGAGATAAGGCTTACGGGCGAGGTTTTCTTGACGTAGTTAGCTCTTTTCATAGGTGGTTTTTTAAAGGGCAATAATTTTTTTAACTTTATGTTCTTCTCCAATCCTGACTGAAACGAAATATGTTCCTGAAGAAAGATTTATATTTATTCGGGTGCTTTCAGAAATATATTCCTGATGTGCTATTTCGCCCTTGATATTGAATATCCTTACCAGCGCTTTCTTACCTTCATCCTGTGGAATATTTATTTGAATAAATTCGCTTACAATAGTTGGGAAAACCTGAATGTTTTCATTTTCGCCATCTGCTGGATTTTGTGGTATTCGGGCAACTTTAAGATTGAAAGTGGTTGATGCGCTGCACTTGTTGTTGTCTGTAACTTTCAAAGACAAATCATCTCCTTTTTTGGGAGTGAAAATCACGATGTCGCTGGTTGAAACTACAGCTCCGTTCAACATCCATTGATATAAATACGGAGTGATGCCACCTTCAACTTCATATCCCATGAGACCCAAAACCACGGGAATATTTTCAGGAATTACCTCATCAAATAAAGCAACAACTTTTACAGGTTGGTCGGACTGGGCGGGCATATCCATTTTTACGACTGTTTGAGCTGAAAGGCCATTCAGTGAAAACGCAAGAAAAAGAAATATAAAAATTTTAAGAAAATTCATGGCGTTAATTTTTGGGGATTACTAATCTGAATCCTGTAAAATGAGGGTATCCATTGTAGAGAAAATCAGTAGTATTTATATCCGGCGGAAGAGAATTTCTGGAAACAATTTGGCAACTGTTCTTGTCATACTCAAACCTATCAGCAAGGAAATCTCCGCCACGAATAACTTTCTCGGTTCCGGTTGCGGGGCCGGTAGGGTTATTTGATTCGGCTGCCGGGTGATTTGAGTCGGTCCATTCCACAAACCAGTCGCTGCACCATTCGCTTACGTTACCACTCATATCATACAAACCGAGTTCATTTGGTTTTTTCGAAGCCACATCGCGCTTTCGACCTTCCGAGTTTCTAAAATACCAGGCAACTTCGTCTACATACAAGCTCCCGGGATAAACTCCGGAAATATCCTTTTTCCCCCCACGGGCTGCCACTTCCCATTCATTTTCTGTAGGCAATCGTAACTTATAATCCTTTAAGCTATTAATTTTAGGAATGAAATTTTCAGTAATATTCTTCCAATTCACCATTACCGGAAGATTTGGCGAACTGTTTTCATTATTGTAAGGTAGACTGCCCATAACGGCATTCCATTGTGCATTGGTAATTTCTGTTTCTGATATGAAATAACTATCCAGAAATACTTTCCGGGATGCAAGATAAGTAGCTCCATCCAGCTGAAAAGAAGCATCAGCTATTACGGGTAAAAATTTAAAATAAACTCCATTTATTTCAAATTCTATTTCAGAAACACCGGGTTGAGTTACTTTTATCTCCTTGGTTTTATTGCTTCCTGAAATCGTGACTGTAGCCTCACGACCAAACCTGGTATTCGCTGTGGCACCAATAAGAAATCCAGTTGATTTATTTCCATTGGTGGTGGAAAGTGAAATCCAATTTGCCGAACAGGTGGCATTCCACGTTTTATCGGTGCGAACAACCACTAAACTGGCATCTTTTTCTTTGGTGAAATTAATGGTTGTAAGCGAAAGATCAAGAAAGTCAACCACTACAACAGGCGGATCATCTGGATTACCTGGATCGTCAGGTACAGGCTCATCACTATCTCCACATGATGATAAAAGAAATACAAGAAGATAAAGTAAGGTTAGTTTTGTTTTCATATTCTGGATTAAAATAATAAAATACCCAGCGGAATTATTTCATTTTACCATTATAATACAAACAATCAGATATTTACAATTGCAAATTCTGACAAACATATCTTATATATCAAAAATAAATAAAATCCACGAAAAAAATAAAATAAAAAACTTATGATCACTATTTTGTAATGATTCTAAATTGCAACATTCTAAATAGCTAATTTACTATTGTATTACAACAATCATAAAACAACGATGAACAAGAGATTTTTTCATGGATTATAATGGTTGGTACACTCAAAACTGCATAATAGAAGTTTTTATTGGATCAACATAAAACAGTAGTTTAAAATAGGCGAAGCAATAAAAAGAAAACTACTTTTTGCAATTTACTTAATTGTTTTGCAATTAATATACTCCAGTTTATCCAAATAAATAAAATTGCCGATATGGAAATTTTCCCTTGAAATTAGATATAAAATACTTTGGATTTGTTGACTGTCCTATATTTCAAATCAATACAATACTGGGCAAACAGTTGAAGGATATGGTGGACAGTGGTAACCACAAGCCCGATTATCGGGTAAGTACGAAAAAGTTGGTGAAAATAAATTCAGCAAAGTCAAATAACAAATTGATATTAATTAATGACCCACTCCCCCGTCCGCCAGCTTGCAGACCACTCCCCCTTAAAAAGGTGGAGAAACGTACTAAGAAGCTGTGAATTTCAAAAAATATTTATGATTTCTCACATTCCTGCATTCACCCACTCACCCATTATTTCCCCTCCGGATACTCCACATCCACCAAAAACAAACCTTTTGCAGGGGCGGAGGCGCCGGCGGCGGCGCGATCTTTGGCTTCAATGATTTTCCTGAAATCGCTGAGTGAAAGTTTTCCTTTTCCTACTTCGAGAAGTGTGCCTACAATTGCGCGTACCATGTTCCGCAAAAAACGGTCGGCTTTTATTGTAAAAATCAGTTGCGTATTTTTAACCTCCCATTCGGCCCAGAGAATTTTGCAGTTGTTTGTTTTTACATCGGTATGCAACCGGCTGAAACTTGTAAAATCTTCGTATTCAGCTAAAATCCGGGCTGCTTCGTTCATTTTCCCGATATCAAGCGGTAACAAATATTTA
>JBFHJA010000069.1:0-12832 GCA_041596165.1 Draconibacterium sp.
TCGATTAAATGGCTTGCAACGCAAATTGGCCCAACACCCGGACCGCCACCACCGTGCGGGATTGCAAAAGTTTTATGCAGGTTTAAGTGGCAAACATCGGCACCGATAATTCCGGGATTTGTTAACCCCACCTGAGCGTTCATATTGGCACCATCCATATAAACCTGCCCACCAAATTGATGAATTACTTCGCACATTTCGATGATTGCCGATTCAAATACACCGTGAGTTGAAGGGTAAGTTACCATAAAAGAAGCCAGATTATCTTTATGCTGTTCCGCTTTTTTACGCAAATCGTCCAAACTTATATTCCCATTTTCATCGCAACTAACCACAACTACTTTCATACCTGCACTAACTGCGCTTGCAGGATTTGTACCGTGGGCGGAAGAGGGAATTAAAACCACGTCGCGCTGATTATCACCACGGCTCAAATGATATTTGCGGATAACCATTAAACCTGCATATTCACCAGCTGCTCCAGAGTTTGGCATTAAACTAACATCTGCCATTCCTGTAATTTCAGCCAGATCACGGCGCAATTCTTCCATCATTTCATGGTAACCGCGAGCCTGGTTTTTAGGCACAAACGGGTGAATGCCGTTAAATTCAATCCAACTCAAAGGAAGCATTTCGGTAGCGGCATTTAATTTCATCGTACACGATCCCAACGAAATCATTGAGTGTGTGAGTGAAATATCTTTTTGTTCCAATCTTTTCAGGTAACGTACCATTTCGGTTTCAGAACGATATTTATTAAAAACTTCCTGGGTCATAAATTCTGAAGTACGCACAAATTTTTTGGCAATTGGAGCTTTTTCGGGATATTCATGTATAATTTGCCAGCGTTTGTTTGCAGCTTTAGCAAATACTTCGATAATCCAACCCATGTCTTCACGGTTGGTAGTTTCGTCAATACTGATGCCCACTTCCCCGTTTTCAAAATACCTGAAATTCATTTCAAGTTCAAGCGAAAGCCATTCAATATCTTCGTGCTTCACATGTTTTGGCAAAGCGAATCTAATAGTATCAAAGTAGTTTGTATTTAGCTGTTTGTAGCCTAATTTTTCAATTTCGAGGGAAAGAAAAGCTGCAATGCTATGAATTCTTTCGGCAATCATTTTAATTCCTTCTGGACCATGGTAAACGCCAAAAAAACCTGCCATATTAGCCAGAAGCGCCTGAGCAGTGCAAATATTTGAAGTTGCTTTTTCTCTTTTGATATGTTGTTCGCGGGTTTGTAAAGCCATTCGTAAAGCTCTGTTTCCGTGAATATCTTTTGTAACACCAATAATTCTTCCTGGCATTGAACGCTTATAATCGTCGCGCGCAGCAAAGAATGCAGCATGTGGGCCACCATATCCCATTGGTACTCCAAAACGCTGACTGTTACCAAATACTATATCGGCGCCCCATTCACCGGGAGGAGTTAAAATTGCAAGCGAAAGCAAATCAGCTGCAACAGCAACTTTAATTTCTTTTTCGTGCGCTAATTTTACCAATTCAGTATAATCAACAATTTCGCCATCAGAATTTGGATATTGCACAAGTACCCCAAAAACATCGTCAGTAAATTCAAATTTATCTTTTGCCTGAATTTTCAGTTCAATACCAAGTGGTTGGGCACGTGTGATTAATACATCGTGGGTTTGCGGCCACATTTTTTCATCAACTAAAACCGTGTTAACATTGTCCTTCACCATTTGACGTGATCTCAAATTCATCATCATTATCATTGCTTCGCCTGCAGCAGTGGCTTCATCGAGCAAGGAGGCATTTGCAATTTCCATTCCTGTCAATTCGCAAACCATGGTCTGAAAATTCAAAAGTGCTTCAAGTCTCCCTTGCGAAATTTCAGCCTGATAAGGTGTGTATGAAGTGTACCATGCCGGGTTCTCAAATACGTTGCGCAAAATTACTGCTGGGGTAATTGTATCATAATATCCCATTCCAATATAGGTATTAAAAACCTTATTTTTGGAGGCCAGTTTTAAAATCTCCCTGAAATACTGGCGTTCGCTTAACCCTTCTTTCATTTTCAAAGGTTCGTTCATCCTGATATTTGATGGTACGGTTTGTGCAATTAAATCTTCCATTGAAGCTGCACCAACAAACTCAAGCATTTCCTGTATTTCATTGGCTCTTGGGCCTAAATGACGATTAACAAATTTATCGTGAGACATAATTTATTTTGTTTTTGAAATTATTTGCAATGTTAAAAAACCCTGTGAATTGAAAAAATGATTTTAAACCACACTGTAATGAAATTTCGAGTTTAATTTATGTTAGAAACGGATTTGTCTTTTTTTCGAAACCAATTGTTGTTTCGGGACCGTGGCCACAATAAACAACAGTATCATCGGGCAAGGCAAACAGTTTGTTTTTAATATTTGAAATCAAGGTTTCATAATTTCCACCGGGCAAATCAGTGCGACCGATGCTTCCATAAAAAAGTACATCGCCGGCAATCAATTTTTTATCAGGTTCGCTATAAAAAACAACATGTCCCGGAGAATGACCGGGAACGTGGATAATTTTCAATTTCGTATTTCCGAATTCCACAAATTCATTTTCAACTAAAAAAGTATCGACTGGTTCAACTGGCTTCATCTCGAAGCCAAACATTTTACCCTGGTCAATTGCTTTTTCAACCCAAAAAACATCATCGGCATGGGCAAGAAATGGGATTTTAAACTCGTTGCGCACAAATTCAACTCCCATAATGTGATCGAAATGACAATGTGTATTTGTGATTTTTACGGGAGTCAGATTGTTACTTTTTATGTAATCCCTTACTTCTTCGTGCTCTTCATCGTAATAAAACCCGGGGTCTACAAAAATACATTCGCCGGTTTCATCGGAAATAATAAAACTGTTTTCACCAAGCGGATTAACAACAAACTTTTCTATTTTAATCATAATCAGAAATTTACTGTCCCTTTCAGTAACGGAACAAATACAAAATCGCCATGTTTTTCGCTCTTGAACTCATCTTCAGAGAGTCGCGTTATAACGTTCATTTCCTGACGTTGGTCGCTGCCAACCGGAATAACCATTCTGCCATTAATTGCAAGTTGAAGTTTCAAATCTTCAGGAATATAAGTTGCTCCGGCAGTTACAATTATTTTATCGAAAGGAGCAAAATTAGGCAAACCTTTGTAGCCATCACCAAAAAAACATGCAGGATTGTAACCGATTTCAGGAAGGAATTTATGCACTTTCGTATAAAGTTCTTTTTGCCGTTCGATAGTAAATACTTTTGCACCCATTTCGAGCAATACTGCTGCCTGATATCCTGAACCAGTGCCGACTTCCAAAACCTTTTCACCCTTTTCGATTTGCAGCAATTGAGTTTGCATTGCAACAGTGAATGGCTGGGAAATAGTTTGCCCTGCACCGATAGGAAAAGCCTGATCTTTGTATGCAAACTGAATAAACGTGCTCTCCATAAACAAGTGCCGCGGAACTTTTCCAATTGCTTCAAGCACCTTTTCGTTTCGGATACCCTTTATTTTTAAACCTTCAACCAGTCTTTTACGCATCCCCTGGTGACGAGGATTTTCATTCATTACCATTCTAAAAAGATATTGTGCAAAATTAACCTAAAAAACATTTTTACCGCCCAAATCAAGATTCAATATTAACAATAAACGTTGATAAAATGTAGCATTAATAAATGACTGAAACGATACCGATTTCTATATTTGTGCAATTACCATAAAAAAGCATGTTATGCTAAACGTTGGATTGATAGGAAATACAGAAATTCTTGAACCTTTTGTAAAACGCTTCAGGGAAAACAAAAATATTAATGTTATCGGTAAGGCATCGATTGGTACTACCGACAAAATGAACAGTTTTCATTTTTCGATACCTGAATTTAACAGGGTTGAGTTGATTGAACGTGCAGACGTTATCATTATGGATTATTCGCCGCTGATGCCATTTAAAATACTTGCAGAGATTGTAAAAAAATCGAAACATGTTTTTTTGGTGGGCTATTTAAACCTGACCATCGATGAATGTACACAAATTGTTAAACTTGCAAATGAATCGGGATCGGTTGTACAGATTAGCAATCCGTACTTTTTTACACCCGCTGTACAGTGGTTGAACAACAATATTTCTTCGCCAGTTTATATTGACATTTTGGATTTTACCAAAATCAACGACCAAGAGAACTTGCTCTACCCAATTATTTTAATGTTGATAGAGTTGACAGGAATTAGCCCCAAAAAAGTTGGTGCTGTTACATTTAATTCAAATCCAAACAAATCTGATTTCACTAATGTGAGGCTCGAATTTGGAGATGCTTCGGTAGTAAATATCAGTTATGGTTCGTTGGAATCACTGGAAGAATTTAAAATCAGGGTTTATTCGCGAAATCAGTTCATAAATATGAATTTTACAAGGGATACTTCTATTTGTAATAATGAAGCGATTAATTTGTCGGCCTTTAAAAATATCAATGAATTTGATTATTTTATCGATACAATTCAAAATAAAACAAGGAAAAAAAGTTGCATTGAAGACTATTTAATTGCAATAAACCTTGTACAAAAAATCAATAAAAAAATCACTCAGTTTTTTGCGCAATAAATATTCAAACTAAATTATTTATTGTGCAATAAATCTATCTCAAAACCGTTCATGTAGGCGACTATACGTCTTACACCGAACTTAACTAGTATATGAAGAAATGAATAAGCCCTTGCAAGTTGTTAAATACTTATTTTTCGACATTTTAGCCGCTGCAATTAGTTGGACAGCGTTCTTCATTTACCGAAAAGCAATTATTGAACCCCAACGTTTTGGCATTGATATTCCGATTGAATTTAATACCCGTTTTTTCCTTGGACTTATTTTTATTCCCATTTTTTGGATAACCTTTTATTACATCACTGGATTTTATAAAAATATTTTTCGTCGTTCGCGGTTAATTGAACTTGGCCAAACGTTTACTACAGCGCTTGCAGGGGTTGTTGTCATATTTTTCACATTAATTCTTGACGACTTTATAAATTCTTATAAAAACTACTACCAACTTTTTTTCACGCTGTTCCTGCTACATTTTCTGACAACCTACTTATTCAGACTTATAATTACAACGCAAACAATTCATAAAATCCACAAACGAAAAATAGGTTTTAATACATTAATAATAGGGAGCAACGAAAAAGCATTAAATATTTTTAAGGATATGAACAGCCAAAAATATCCTGCAGGCAATAAATTTGTTGGATTTGTCGGTCTCGAAAACAACAATGATGCTTTGCTGAGTAATTATATCCCGAAACTCGGGGAATTTTCGGAATTACTGGATGTAATAAAAAACAATGAAATTGAGGAAGTAATTATTGCGATAGAAACCATAGAACACAAACGTTTAAGCGAAATACTAACAGTTATTGAGAACAGACAGGTTACAATTTGGGGAATTCCCGATTTATATGATTTCCTGTCGGGGATGGTAAAAACAAATACTATTTATGGAAGCCCGTTAATTAAAATATCAAACGGTTTGATGCCTGGCTGGCAGGAAAATACAAAAAGGTTACTTGACGTTTTTCTATCATTTATTGCATCAATTATTTTATTTCCTGTATTTCTAACACTCGCAATAATTATTAAAACTACATCAAAAGGTCCTGTTCTTTACAAACAGGAACGAATAGGGAGATTTGGAAAACCATTCAATATTTACAAATTACGCAGCATGTTTAGTGGCGCGGAAAACGGAACTCCGGCCCTGTCCACGGAAAACGACGAGCGCATTACAAAAATCGGGAAATTTATGCGAAAAACGCACTTAGATGAAATACCCCAATTTTATAATGTAATAATTGGCGATATGTCGTTGGTAGGCCCGCGACCCGAAAGACAATACTACATTGATCAGATTGTAAAAAAAGCGCCGCACTATACACATCTTCATAAACTCCGGCCGGGTATTACTTCCTGGGGACAAGTACGTTACGGTTACGCTTCGGATGTTGACGAAATGTTGGAAAGACTGCCATACGACATGATGTATCTGAAAAACATATCGTTATATATCGATTTTAAAATAATGATTTATACAATCATGGTCAGCATGAAAGCAAAGGGCAAATAATTGTCACTTTTCAAAACTGTAATCGCGTTCAACTTTGGCAATTCGAACTTTAAAATTTTCATACCACATAAGTCTGCCATTTTCGCGGGCAATAATATGCGCTGGGTTTTCCTTCCAATTTTTAATCGATTCCATATCCTTCCAGTATGAAACGGTAATACCAATATTTTCACGGGCCGATTCAAACCCCAGAAAACCAGGTTGCACTTCAACCAATTTTTCCATTTCGGCTGCCATTTGGGAATAACCATTTTCGGTAGTTGTTCTGGATGAAGAAAAAATTACAGCATAATAAGGAGCTTGTGGTGTATTAGCCATCATATTGATTTAGTTAAGATTTACAATTTTTATTGGTTTGTAAGTTGGTCCTTCCGAGCTTAAAATACTTTGGTAAAATATGATTTCTGAAACAAATATTTCTTGAAACTTCGTATCGGAAAACCTGTTTACAAGTGCATAAAAATCAGCCTTGTTTTGAATGAATTTTATTCGTCCCAAAGTTAAATGAGGATTAAAGTTATTCTTATCCACTTTAAAATCAAGGGTTTTGCTCATTTTTAGAATTTCTGCTGCCAGTTGATTCAAAACCGATTCGTTTTTAATAGCCACGAAAAGTACACGAGGTTGAGTTTTCTTCATAAAAACTGAAACGCCTTTTAATTCAAATTGAAAAGGTTGAAACTGCTTTGCGATTAACTCAATCATATTGATAATTTCAGCAACCTGAAACTGGTTGGTTTCACCAAGAAAACAAAGCGTAAGATGAAGATTATCAATGTCAACCCAGCGAATTTCTTCGGCTGCCAGTGATTTCTTCAGTTCAATAACTGAATCAAGTAACTTTTTCTCAGCTGTTATTTTTATGGCAATAAAAGTCCTAATAGTTTCTTTCATTTTTAACCTTAACGATTGAGAATTACAAATAGAACAAAAAAAAAACCGTACAATCCATTGTACGGTTTTTCTATTTATTCAGCAAATTATTAGCTATTTCTTTGGTTTTATTTCAACCATTAAATAACGGTTTGGAATTACCTCATCCTTTTTCACATGGATTTTTACAATTTCTCCATCAAAAGGCATTCGCACCTGATTTTGCATTTTCATAGCTTCAAGCAATAAAATTACATCTCCTTCTTTTAATTTTTGCTTTGGCTTAACATAAATATCTATGATTGTTCCCGGTATAAATGAGTACAACATATTTACGTCAGGAGCTTCCCAATTTACTCTTTGTTCAAATTTTCGGGTAAAAGTAGTTTTGTATATAGCACCCTGAATGATCAATTCTTTCAATTCATTATTTTCAGACATATTCGAAACTCATTTATTGATTAAAATGGTGGAATTCCATGTTTTTTGTTTGGAAGGAATACACTTTTATTCTCAGATACCTGTAAGGCATGAAGTATTCTTGCGCGGGTATCCTTGGGTTCGATAACTTCGTCGATATATCCTTGAGCTGCAGCCACATAAGGATTGGCGAATTTTTCCTTGTATTCCTGAATTTTCTGTTTCCGCATTTCATCGGGGTTCTCAGCTTCAGCAATTTCTTTTCTGAAAACTATATTTGCAGCGCCTTCAGGCCCCATAACAGCAATTTCAGCAGTTGGCCATGCAAACACAAAATCGGCACGCAAATGGCGTGAGTTCATTGCAATATATCCACCGCCATAAGCTTTTCTTAAAATTACTGTCACTTTTGGAACAGTTGCTTCGCTATAAGCATACAAGATTTTGGCTCCATGCCTGATAACTCCGGCATGTTCCTGATCTGCACCTGGCAAATATCCCGGCATATCCTCAAGTGTAACGATAGGAATATTAAATGCATCGCAATAACGAATAAAACGTGCTGCTTTGTCGGAGCTGTCGCAATCGAGAACACCAGCAAGCACCATTGGCTGATTGGCAACAAAACCAATAGTTTCACCGTCCATTCGGCCAAAACCAATGATAATGTTTGGTGCAAATAATTCCATTACTTCAAGGAATTCAGAACCATCAGTAATTGTTCTGATTATATCGCGCATATCATACGGGATGCGGGGATCCAGCGGAACGATATCTTCTATTTTTCTTCCTTTTATGGGTAATTTGGCAGGATACGCCAGAGCTTTTTTGGCGTTACTCCGTGGAATATAACTTATAAGTGTTTTTATCTGTTCAAAACATTCTTGTTCGTTTTTCGCAAAAAAGTGTGCATTCCCGGTTATTTCAGCATGAACGCGGGCACCGCCAAGTTCTTCCATTGAAATTTCTTCACCAAGAACCGATTTTATTACACTTGGACCTGTAATAAACATTTTTGAGATGTTTTCAACCACAAAAACGAAATCGGTTAAAGCCGGAGAATAAACAGCACCACCTGCGCAAGGTCCCAGAATTACAGAAATTTGTGGAATTACACCTGATGCGAGTGTATTCCGAAAAAATATCTCGCCATAACCAGCCAGTGAATTTACTCCTTCCTGGATTCGTGCACCTCCTGAATCGTTGATACCAATTAACGGCACCCTCATTTTCAGGGCATGATCCATGATTTTTGTAATTTTCCGGGCGTGCATCAACCCTAATGAACCTCCGGCAACTGTAAAATCCTGTGCAAAAATGCAAACCGGTTTTGATTTGATTGTTCCGGTTCCGATGATAACACCATCGCCGTGAAGTACTTTTGATTCCATTCCGAAATCTTTTGCACTGTGTTCCACAAATAGGTCATATTCGTGAAATGAGTTTTTATCAAGAAGGGCGAGAATGCGCTCACGGGCAGTTAGTTTACCCATTTTAGCCTGCATTTCCATGGCTTTTTCACCACCACCCATTTGAACTTCCTTTTTCCTTTTTCGAAGGTCAAGAATATTGCTTCTCAGTGACATAAAGTAATTTTTAGTTTATAATTCCCCGTAATACCGGGACGTTTCTTTTTCAAATTTGTGGGCGTAAAATTACATTTTTTTTTTTACGCCTCCCCGAAATAGAACTTTAGCAGAGGTTTATAACTAAGGTTATTTACATTGCACTCGAATAATAGTATTCAATGTTTGAAAAGTTTTTGCAGGAAATACCATTGCTTTACTTTTTTATATTGATTTATACATGTCAATTCACACTGGATTATTAATGAACCTATTTCAGAAAATCCAAAAAAAAAATAAAAACACTTAATTGAAAGATGGATTTTCAGGGTAATTTTCCCAAAGGGAATAACGATTTCCGGCCTTTTTTACAAAATCAGTCCATGACGAGTTACTATCTTCTTGTATAATTAATTCTTCATCAACATCAGTAACCAACCAGGAATCATCTTTTATTTCATTCTCCAACTGCCCCGCATCCCAACCAGAATAACCGAGGAAAAAATGTATATCGGATGTTTTTACCAATCCTTGTGAAATAAGATTCTTTAAAACTTCAAAATCGCCACCCCAATGTAGATTTCCCAGAACTTTTATACTCCCGGGTAACAGACTGCCAAGTTTATGTACAAAAAACAATGAATCGGCAGCTACAGGTCCGCCTAAAAAGATATTGCCATTGAAATCAGGAAAATCAGGAAAAACATCATGCAACTGATACTCAATTTTCTTATTCAAAATAAAGCCAACTGCACCCTTTTCGCTATATGCTACTAAAAAAACAACCGAACGGCTAAAATAATCACCATGCAAAAAAGGTTCAGCAATTAAAATCCTCCCTTTCTGCGGTGACACATTGTTGGTCTTAATTTTAAATATGTCGAGATTTCCTTTCATTTTCAATAGCAATATAAGAAAATTTAAAAACCAATCAAATAAAATTCAACTTCGGCCGGTTGTGAACTGACAATTATTTAATCTGATTTACACTTTTAAAAACGCAAAAGTTTGATTACTATTTTGGGGTTAGCGCGGAAATCTAAATGAAATAAGAAAAGAAAATATGTTGCGATATATTGAAAGTGCTACTATTCAGCAGATTGCAGCATTTTTTATAGGGTTTTATAATTCAGGGTAAAATAAAATCGAGTGAAAATTACGGTTCTAAATTTCTTGGGAATCAATCATTTTCCACAACAACAAAAACATCTTCATCCGGTTTCGACATATAATATTGTTCGCGGGCAAACTTTTCGAGTTTTTCTTCGCCAGCTTTCAAATCTTCAAGTTTTTGTTTGTCAATTTCAATACGTTCCCTATAATAATCTTCCTGCTGCTTGAGTTCATAAAGTCTCCGTTTATTTTTTTGGTGCGAAACAATGCTGTTCTCATCAAAAAATACAATCCATGTTAAAAACAAAACAGATGCGACAATCCACTTATTTCTAAGTATTTTAAAGACACTGTTATTTAAATTTACTTTACTCATTTCAGCAAAAACATTTCAACAAAAGTAGAATTTTAAGTATGATAAAAAAAGGGCATTGAAACGTTTCAATACCCTTTTATAAACATTATTCGGTTTATTTTATTCTTTATCGGGTTGGAAATTCGGATAAGTATATTCTTGCGGAGTTACAAAAGTTTCTTTAATTGTTCGAATTGAAGTCCAGCGAAGCATGTTAAAAATGGAGCCGGCTTTATCATTTGTACCCGATGCTCTTGCACCACCAAATGGCTGTTGTCCGACTACTGCACCTGTTGGTTTATCATTTATGTAGAAATTACCTGCTGCATTTTCCAAACGTTTGGTAATCTTTTCAATATTGTATCGATTTTGAGACATTACTGCTCCGGTGAGTGCATAAATCGAAGTTTTATCCAGTATTTCAAGCGTTTTGTCCATTTCTTCATCTTCATAAACATAAACGGTTAAAACAGGTCCGAAGAGTTCTTCTTCCATGGTTATGTAATTTGGCTTTTTAGCCAGTATTACAGTTGGTTCGATAAAATAACCAACTGATTTATCGCAGTTTCCGCCAAAAATCACTTCTGCATCTTTATCTTTTTTTGCCCTGTCAATAAATCCTTTTAATTTATCAAACGAGGCCTCATCAATTACTGCATTGATAAAGTTTGTAAAATCTTCAGGAGGCCCCATTTTAACAGTAGCTAATTCATTCCCAAAACGTTCCCTTACCTCTGGCCAAATACTTTCGGGGATATAAACCCTGGAAGCCGCAGAACATTTTTGTCCCTGATATTCAAACGCACCCCTTAGCATAGCAACCGCAAGTGCTTGTGGATTAGCCGTATTGTCAGCAAAAATGAAATCTTTACCACCGGTTTCCCCAACAATTCGGGGATATGATTTGTATTTCGAAATATTGTCACCAATTGTTTTCCAGATACTGTTAAACACACCGGTAGAACCAGTGAAATGAATACCTGCAAATCGTGAATGAGTTAAAACCATATCTGCAACAACAGGTCCTGATGCAAAAACAAGGTTTATAACACCATCGGGTAAACCAGCTTCCCTGAAGATTTCCATGATAACACCTGCCGAATAAATTGCTGTTTTTGATGGTTTCCAAACCACAACATTTCCCATTAGAGCAGGCGCTGCCGGAAGGTTACCGGCAATTGACGTAAAATTAAACGGAGTGAGAGCAAAAATAAATCCTTCCAAAGGGCGAAATTCATTGTAGTTCCACATCCCAGGAGCCGATTCGGGCTGAATTTTGTAAATATCAGTCACTACTTTAACTCCAAACCTAAAAAAATCAGCAAGTTCACATGCTGCATCAATTTCGGCTTGAAAAGCATTTTTAGATTGCCCCAACATAGTAGCTGCATTAATTTTTGCACGGTAAGGTCCGACCAATAAATCGGCAGCTTTTAAAAATACGGATGCGCGATGTTGCCAAGGTAAATTCGCCCAATTTTCACGGGCAGCGAGCGCCGCATCAATGGCCATTTCAACATGACTTGAATCACCCTGGTTATAATATCCTAAAGTGTGTGCAATATCATGAGGAGGCGCCATCCTTACTTTTCGATCAGTGTAAACTTCCAAACCGCCAATAACCATTGGCAAATCAACTTCTGTTGATCGCAACTCATTAATTTTCTCTTTTAATGCAATTCTCTCGGCACTCCCGGGAGCATAACCCAAAATTGGTTCATTCTTTGCAACCGGCACATTAAAAATTCCCTTTGACATAGCTTTCTTTTTTAAGTGAAATTTATTTTATACAAAAATATGTATTCAAATGTTGTTAAATCATAACAAAAATCAGTGACTAGAATAATTATGGAATTATATATCTCTTATTTCCAGACTGATAAAATTCACGGGTTTATAAACAAAACAAATGTCAGTTTTTGAGACTCAGACTTTATTGTTATTTAGAATTAAATTATATTTGAGCGGACGCATTTTTGAAAGGATATTGAGAACATTAAAGTATTGAATACAAAATTATTTGCGATATTATCGAACAAATTTTGGGTTGGAATCTCAATTCAGGATAAAAGAAAACTTTGGCAATTGCTCAATGTATGGTTGTTATTTGAAGTTTTTGCTTTTTTATATCTCATCTATAATTTGGTTTTTAGTATTGAAAGCAGCTGTTTTCTTTGCAATATCCTGTTGTTTGCAATGGCTACTCCGCCCATAATCTGTGCTATAAACGGCAAGTCAAACTGTTCGGTCAACAGCATATTTATTCTGCCATTTGTTCTCTATGCATTTTATTTTTCCGACTTTAATAAAAACACACCAACACCCGACTCCGTTTATTTAACTGTTTTATGGTTACTTTTTGGACTTATGTTCCTCCTTTATTTCTCCGAA
>JBFHJA010000070.1:0-12773 GCA_041596165.1 Draconibacterium sp.
GCACCATTTACATAAACACAAACGCCACCAATTCCAGGTTTCATTAAAGAGTCGCCATTGAAAACTCCTTTTTCAACCCCTTCGCGCACAAAATGCGGGAAATCGGACGAAACAAGCAGGTTTTGGCTCCATAATGTTTCGGGGTGATCGGCCCAGGCAACAAGCGAACCCAACACTTCCCCACCCGATTTATTAACTGCTTTTATCATTCGCATCCCTGAATCAAAAACTTCGGGTTTGCGCGTGTCTTTCACAAGTGGAATTGCACCTGTTAAATCCTGTGAGATTTCCAACCTTGCGGGTTGCATATTTTTTACAGCAGTTTCAACAGATTGTACAATCCTTGTTTTCACATATTTCATGTATTCTTTGTTAAGCCCGTCCTTTATAGGTGTTCCGCTCCACATCCCAATCATATCAGGTCCTTCGTGGGTGTGGGTTGACGAAATAATCGCATAGGTAATGCCCGTCTCTTCCGGTATTGCTTTCCGGACATCAATTACATCATCATTCATAAAACCAATGGCATCAATCGAAATAATTGCAAGACGGCTTTTTCCATCATCAACAATCATAGTTCGCGCCCACGTGTCGTCATGCACTCCGTTTGCCGGTTTTCTATTGCTGAAACCTGCAATCCAAACCGGATCGAACTTACCGTTTCCATTTCCATCGGTAAACGTGTCTCCGTCTTTGGGATTGTATTCGTTGTCGCTGTTGCTGTCCACCCAACGATCAGGCACTTCAGGAGTAATTGTAACTGCTGCAAAACCAACATTTAAATCAGAAGGTGAATTATTGATTATTTTTAAATCGGCGCTGTATCCCGGATGCCTGTCTCTCATATTCATAAACATCCAGGTTACCAAACCTGCGAAAAGCAGGATAATCACAAAACCCAGGATTTTAAAAAGCTTTTTCATGTGATGATATTTTTTGATTTTATAAAATTAAAAATTTTTGTGAGGGATTGTTATAACTTTGATTCTAAGGATTCCATCTTCCCCCAAACTGCACATAAAGATGGAATCCGTTTTCGTGCTTCGTCTTCAGTCCTCTGTCTTCCCTCTATTTCTTATACATCACTTTTCGTTCAATTTCGGGGTTATCAATTTCCGGTCCCTGTTCAATTTTTCTCCAATCAATAGTTTTATTGTATTTTTTCATTGAAAGTTCGGCATCGAAAATGCGTGAATCGTGCCTTTCCAAAGTGTATGGAGTATAATCAGGATCAGAAGTAAAAAAATCCTGTAACAGGGATGCAGTTACATCAAACTGATTAACATATGGCACATCCAAAATGTTGTAAATAGTTTTCAGGATTGAACCAAAATTGGCATGAGTATGCGAAACATATCCTTTTTTTACGTACGGTCCAGCCATCATTAAAACTGAACGGTGACCATCAATATGGTCAACCCCACCTTGCGGATCGTCTTCTGTAATTATCACAAGCATATCTTTCCAGTATTTTGTGCGTGAAAGAAAATGCAAAATACGCCCAACCGCCAAATCGTTATCCACCATAAACGATTGTTTGTAAGGGTATCCATCTTCAGGTCTCACGTCGGCACCATGATCATTTGGAATCTGCACAGTTACAAGCGAAGGCATTTTTTCTTCTCCCTTTATCCATTTTGAAGTAAACTCACTTTCAAACTGGTCCATACGGAATTGATCGGGAATATTCATGTTATATCCGGCATAATTATGGCTTGTTCTTGTAAACAGTGCATTTTGCATCGGAATCATTACACCGTGAGCTGCTCCGGTATTTGTATCATACCATTCTTCACGTTCATGACCAGCTTCATTTGCTTCGCCGAAATTGTAAAATGACACATTTTTCCTTTCCAGTGCTTCCCAAAGACCACCAATTTCAGCATAATCTTCCGGGTCAACACTACCTATTGTTTTTGGGAATCTACGACCCGGAGCTTTTGAAAAAACCATTGCAGTTTTTGATGTGGCTGCATTTGCTTCAACCCATTCGTTTGGGATTACGCCAACCATCCAGTGATGCCCATGAACCGATGCATCGCTGTCGCAATAATAATTATCGGAATAAGAAAACTGTTGTGCTGCTTTTATATGATTTGGACTAATCCGCAGGTTTGGAAATTTACCAAACATGGTATGTGGTAAAGTATATTCGTTATTAATGCCATACCGCGCTAGCGTGCTGTCGCCAGTTGAACCTTTTAACTGGCCAAAAATCTCGTCAAAAGTTCTGTTTTCCTTTGTAATATAAACGATATGTTTAATTGGCGATTTTCGCAATCCGGGCAAGGGTGGCATTGGATTGTTTTTGTCGTTTTTAACAGTTACACTTTTAAATGTATTTTCGATTGATTGCCTTGTATATTCAGCAAGTTGAGTTTCATCGGGCATTGCTACCTTTTGGAAACTTCCCAACTGAATGTCGCCCACATAATACCCTTGAATTGGTGGCACAAAATCTTTTCCTCCGTTGGGTCCAGCGCCAAGTCCGCGACACGTTGTAATATAAATTTCCTTATCGTCGGGCGATAATTTTACACGGGTTGGTCCCCATCCTGACGGAATTAATCCTAAGGTTTTTCCTGAATCCACGTCAATTACAGCGACTGCATTAAAGCCTAGTAGCGCTACAAAAAGTGTTTTTTCATCTTTGCTCAGCGTAATTCCAAAAGGCAGCAAACCACGGTATTTGTCAATTCGCGAATCCACCAAAATTGGTATGTCGCCAATCAGTTTATGGTTTTTGTAATCGATTATGGAGATATTATCGTTTGTAGCATTTGTAACATAAGCAAATTGTTTTCCAACTGCAATTGAATTTGGACTGGCACCACCAACAACTTCTGCGTCTTCAATCATTTGCCCGATTTGATGACCTGTCTTAAATTTTTCAAGCACTTTATTTGTTTGTAAATCGATTGTAAAAACGCTCATAGCATCGGAATGATGCGGACTTCCAAGCCCAGGAATCTGCCGACCTTCAACAACAGTACCATGAATTGATTCAGGAGTATTATTTCCATAAGGATGGCGCGAAATCATCAGTGAATCATAGTTTTCGGGGGTTGCACCTGTAATTACCGGATAGGAGTACATTCCCACATTTGCCACTAAAGCAGTTTTTTTATCGGGACTTAAACTCAGCCCGAAAGGTTGCCTGCCAACATTTACTGAACCCGTAATTTTTCCTGTCGACAAATCAATTCGAACCATTCTGAAATTGGCACGATCAAGTACAAGCAATTCATTTTTGTCGTCATTTACAAGCAAATCAGAAGTAAAACTGTCGCCGTAATCTATTCCATCAACAATACCATTTAAAGATATTGAATCGGTGCGAATGAATTTTTCCGTGTCGTAAATAATAACTGCGCCATTATCGCCGCCACTGAGATAAACTGTTTTGGAATCATGGGCAAAAGCCACACCCAAAAACGAACCATTTGATAAAGGTGATTTTATTTTCCCTTCATAATCGGGTACCCGCACCACATTCATGTTTTCAAGATTTATAACTGAGAAAACACCATTGTGAAGTGTTACTGATTTTTTACCATCGGGCGAAATTGCCAATCCGTAGGCATCATTTGTAATCCGGATAAAATCGCCTGCCGGAGTTAAAAACCGGCCACTTGGCAGAATTGTTGTTCCCACGGTATTAATTTTTGCAAATTCATTACCGGCAGGCACAGTAAGCACTTCAACCTTTTTTTGTGAATACACGGTTTGCATTGCTGTTGCGGTAAGAACAAGGATTAAAAGAAAATATTTATTCATCGTATTGAATTTTTATTTTGAATTTCAGATATATACGTTAAGACATATGGATCAATCGGGTGTCAAAATTTTGTGTAATGCTTCGTTTCTTCTGATTATTATCTTAATTATTCAAATCAGTTTGATTTAAAAATCATTATAAATCAAAATCGCATTCAAAAGAAACCGCTTAAATAAAACGAATATTTCTGTAAGTGTTTTCTTGTATTCTGCTTATTTCATGTTATTTCTTTGCAATTTATGGTTAATATGCCATTCTTTACAAACAAGATGGAATAAGCAGAATAATAAACGATACGACTGGAATCAGTCAGTCTTTTAAAAATAAAGCATGAGAGTTATTTGCAAAACAATAAATTCAGTGATGTTCTATTTCAAATCGTTTTGCACCATATTTGAGTTTGCATTCATTTCTACGGTTGGGATCGGAAATGCATATTTATAACTTCCGTATTCTGGTCCGCCATGAGTTTGCCTGTATTGGTCAACAAGCGGAATATCGCTGCCGGTGCGTGCCAAATCATCGAAACGAAAACCCTCGAAACAAAGTTCCTTTCGTCTTTCCAAAAGCACATTACTTTTTGTTGCCTCCGTATAAAATGAGGCTCCGCGTTTTGCGGGAATTAAATTTAAAATTTCCAGAGCATCCGATTCGCCAAGTTCAATTTTAGCCTCTGCCAGAATGAGTACCACCTCTTCCAACCTGATCAGTGCGACGTTGTCGGAGAAATCGGAAGATGGAAATTTCCCCATGTTCCGAAGACGAAGTTTGCCTTTAACTGTTTCAGTTCCAATCATGGCAGATGATTTTCGAATATCGGAATCATCAAAAATGGAAGGTAGATTATCCAAAACTTCGATATCTCCATAACCAGCGCCCCGGTAAATGTATTGCAAACTGTTTATACCATTGTTGTCGGAAGTGCTGAATGCCAATTCGAATACAGAGTTTCCTGCATTCTTTGTTTTCCAGGAATTAATATAAGCAGCAGAATCAACAATGTTGAATTTTCCTGAATTGATAACCGTTTGTGCAGCTATTTTTGCTTTTTCCCATTCTTTAAAATAAAGGGCAATCCTTGCTTTCAATGCATATCCGGCATAAGTAGAAATATAATTTTTTGTTTTCGGATTATTGGATTCTGACATGAGTCCTAAACCGGTTTCAATATCTTCGAAAATTGAGATTCTATTTTCTTCAACCGTATTTCTGGAAGGATTTAATTCTTCTTCACCATAACTTTTTATGTAAGGAATTCCAAGGTTTCCACTTGCATGTTGCTGCCCGTATAAGCGTAACAAATCGAAATGTGCCATCGCGCGGGCAATATAAGCCTGACCGGCAAGTTGATTTAACTGTTGTAAATCACCGGATATTTTTCCCATATCCTGCTGAATAATAATATTTGCCGACGCAATTACAGCATAAATAGATTCCCACGAACCATTTGTGTTATCAGGACTCACCATCATTTGGGCTTCGGTTAAAAATCTGCCCGTATTTCCATTGGCAAAACAATTATCTGACCTCACTTCGCCATAAATTTGCAAATTCCGGCCGTAGTAAGTGCTAACGGTCATTCTGTCGTACATACCGTAGGAAATTCCCTGTATATCTTCAAAATTACGTATTCCAATTGCCACATCTTTTTCATTGGAAAGAGTAGGATCAAGATCGCTATCGGTGCAGGATACAAATAGTGAAATAATAACGAGTTGCATATAGAATGCTGCACGGGCAATTAAATTCATTTTCGTCTTATGTAAGTATATTTTCCTCATTTTATTCTAAAAATTCAGATTAATACCAAAAACAACTGATTTTACCTGTGGTGTAGTCATTCTTGTCAAACCGTTGGCACCTACTTCAGGGTCGAACTTTAATCCGCTGTCTTTTACAGCAGTGAATAAGTTTGTTCCTCTAACTGACAATGCAATGTTTTCACTACCAATTTTACCAGTTAACTTTTGGGGGAGATTATAACCAACCACCAAATCTTTAATGCGCATATAATCACCATCGAACAAAAACCTTGTAGATTCCCGGGAATCGTCGCGTGTACCATACCAAACCTTTGGCACCTCGGTAATGTCACCGGGTTGCTGCCAACGATCCATTAATTCATCAACCCCGTTAAAAAGACTGAATGAGTAGATACCTGTATGATGTGTTATAAAAGAGAAATCTTCATAAACTTTATGACCGCCAGCAAAGTACAGATTTACATCTGCAAAAAAACCTTTGTACTCAATGTGGGTAGCAAGTCCTGACGTAAATTTTGGAATAGCGCTTTCACCTTGCCATGCTTTTTGAGCTGCATAATAGCTTTCTGTAATATCGCCGTCTTTCCCATTGATAAACCACTGTGCATTTCCGTTTTCGGGATTTACACCTGCCCATTTACGCATATACCATGCATACACTGGTTGACCAACTGCTACTTTACTTGTAAGATTTTCAATATTAATTTCGTTTCCGGCAGCATCCTGTGCAAGTTGGGTAACTTCGTTATTTACAGTTGCAATATTGAAAGACACATTAATATTAAAATCTTTTGAACGATAAACATCCCCCTCAATAAAAGCTTCAAAACCTTTATTTATCATGCTTCCAACATTCATCAACATTGAAGCATGCCCCGATGTAAGCGACAAAGGTACTTGCTGGAGTAGGTCAAAAGTTTTTTTATGAAACCAGGCAAACGAACCTTTTATTCGGCCATCGAAGAATACATAGTCGATTCCAGCATCAAAATTTTTATTTTTTTCCCATGTTAGGTTTGAATTTCCGAATTGCTTCGGATAAACTGCACCCTGACTATCATAACTTTTATCATATCCAAGTAAAGCCTGATTCTGGTTTAGGCCAATTGATGAATTTCCGGACAAACCGTATGAACCACGAATACGCAGAATATCGACAAATTGGATGCTTTTCATGAAATTTTCCTCACTCATATTCCAGGCTGCACCAACCGACCAGAAATTACCAAACCTCTTTTCAGGTGCAAACAATGAAGAACCTTCATATCGATAGGTCAGATCGGCAATGTATTTTCCCGAAAAGTTATAATTCAACATTGCCAGATATGACATGTTTTTCCAATTGGTAAAAGCCGCATTTGCAACAAGATTGGAACTTGCTGACGATAAATAAACAAGCCCGTCAGCCGGAAAATTTTCGCCCGAACCCGACAGGTAATTATTGTTGTTTTGCTGATATTCCATCAAAGCCTTGACAGCTAAATTGTGCTTATTAATTGACCGTTTGAAATCAAGTGAATTCTGGCTCACCCAATTGTAATTGCGTTTAACCGACTGAAGCGCAAAACCTTCTTTTGATTTACCATCGCCGTGAACCCGATTTTGATATCCATGAAAAGCAGCCACATTATAATCTCCGGCATATAAAGCTTTAAAAACAAGGTTGCGAATAATTTCCCATTCCACAAATGAATTTACCATTCCTTTGGTTAAATCGTTTTTAAAAATGTCATTTTCCAGGGTATATAAAGTGTTGAAAAACGATGAAGTCGTAGCTGTATTTAAGGTCACCCCATCAGTCAAATATGGTTGCTCCCAGGGACTAATAAAATATCTTGTGGCGTTCGGATTTCCAAAATATATGCTTTGTTCCAGCAGCGCATTCTGACGCGTATTTGACACAGTCATATTTACTCCAAAATTCACGCTGGATGAGAACTGACGCCTAAAATTAAATTTTCCTGATATCCGCTGAAACTCACCTCCTACAACAGTTGCTTCAGTATTATTGTAACCTAGTGAAGCAAAAAATGAAGAAGCAGCGTCACCTCCCGATGCAGAAAAATCATAATTTTGAACAAGTGCATTTTTATTCTTTAATAAATCATCCCAGTTACCTTCTTTCCGCTTGTAGGTTTCATTCCATACTTTCAGCGTATTGTTAATGTTATTGCTGATAAGAAAATCGTATGCTTCATCAACGGGCACATTAAAAGTATTATGCACGGCTTCCAGCATTAATTCTTCACGCTGACTTCCGTTGATAATTCCCCACCCTTCACTTGCATTATTTTGAAATCCAACCGAAGTATTTACAACATACCTTGTTATTCCGGGGTTTCCTTTTTTGGTGTTGATTACAATTACGCCGCTTGATCCACGCGCTCCGAAAGTTGAAGTTGCAGAAGCATCTTTTAAAACTGTAATACTTTCAATATCCTGACTATTTAATGTTGATAAGATACCAAATGAACTTCGTTGAATTTCACCTGTAAAATCGGGATTTATTACCGGGACTCCATCGATAACTATCAACGGGTCATTTAATGCTGTGATTGAACCAACTCCCCGGATTCGAATATCCTGCATGGTACCAGGAGTTCCTGACTGAGATGAAACTACTAATCCGGGAATCTTTCCTTGCAAAGCCTGATCAAATGATGTAACCGGAACATCTGCAACAACATTTCCATTTACCTGAAAAGTTGAGCCGGTGATTTCATTTTTCCCCTTTGTAGAATAACCAGTTGCAACAACTTCACTTATTCCAATGTAATCAGACTTTAAATTTACATTAACAATGCTTGAAGTTATTTGAACTTCTTCAGTTTTCATACCTACAAATGAGAAAACCAAAGTTTGTGAATTTTGCGGAACATCAATTTGAAAGATTCCGTCGTTGTTGGTAACAGTACCTAAATTTGTACCTTTTACAATAACAGATACTCCAGATAAAACTTTTTCGTCCTCTGAAAACAAAACTTTCCCTGTGATACTCTTATTCTGTGCATTTGTTTGATATGTGCCAACCAAAGCAAACAACAAAAGTACAGTTATGATATACTTCATAAATTTTTTATAATAACAACATTCCCAGAAAACAAATTTATATAATATAATTAAAGTTATACTGCTTATACTTTTTATTACATGTACTACATCATCTTTACTTGTTTTTGATTCACAATCAACACGACTTCTGAATTTAAAAATTTTTAATATTTATGGTTGGAAGCTCTTTGAAATTTCTAATTTTAAAGGATTGAATATCTAAATCAGATCTGATGAAAAAAATTGTACTCCTTTTAGTTTCGTTTACAGTTGTTCTAAATCTCTGTTTGGCTCAAAATAAATTAAATGTGATTATTATTGGTGCCCACCCGGATGACTGCGACATTGACGCTGGTGGAACTGCAATCCTGTTCTCAAAGGCAGGTCATAATGTAATGTTTGTGTCGGTTACCAATGGCGATGCCGGGCATCACGAGAAAGGGGGTGGAGCGCTTGCAAAAATCCGAATGGCCGAAGCTCAGGAAGCAGGAAAAAGATTTGGTGTAAAATATGTTGTTTTAGACCATCATGACGGGGAACTTATGCCAACTTTGGATATTCGCCTGGAAATTATCAGGTTAATTAGACAATGGAATGCCGATGTTGTAATCGGTCCGCGCCCCAATGATTACCACCCCGACCACAGAAATACAGCCATATTATTGCAAGATGCTGCTTATATGGTAATTGTTCCAAACGTTGCACCTGACACACCTCCGCTAAAACGAAACCCAGTTTTTCTATATACCGAAGATGGTTTTCAGAAACCAACACCTTTCCAACCCGATATTGCAGTGGATATAACTTCTGTTTTTGACAAGAAAATTTATGCGATGGCGGCACATGAATCACAGTTTTTCGAATGGTTGCCCTGGACATCGGGAAAACTTGACCAAGTTCCTGCAACTGAAGCAGAACGATTGAAATGGCTTGCCGAATGGCGTAAACCGGGTATCAATGAAAAAACAAAAGAATCATTGATTAAATGGTATGGAAACGAAAAAGCCGGGAAAGCAAAATATGCCGAGGCTTTTGAAATTTGCGAATATGGAAGAAGGCCAGCGGATGAAGAAATTAAAAAGTTGTTTCCGTTTTTTGAATAAAGAATGATCCCAAAAATGAGATCATTTTTTATTTCCGTTTTCGGTATCAATAAGCTTATTTCAAACTTTCCGAAGAAAATGTGTTTTTATAATCATAATAGGCTGTCATGTTGGTAATTTTCCATAATCCATCTTGTTTCTATATAATTCGGCCTGCTTTAGCTTTTCTAAATATTTTTGAATTATAGTTGCTTTCATATTGATCCCAGGTAACAAAGGCCAGATTGGAGTTAAAGAATTTGACAATCATATTTCGTTTCTCCACAACAGGGTAAGCTGAGGTACCCACGGGAACAGAGTTAACTTTAAATAAATCCGTATATCTTTGATCGATTGCAGGCCAGCCTATGCTTGCACTAAAAGTGCCGTCAGCATTATTCCACGATTGAAAAGCATAATCGGTGTGTACAAAGTACTTAATTACTTCCTCGTAATCACGTTTGAAAAAGGCTGCCGTTTCCGCATTTATTGATTCCATAATCGCCGCTTTCTCTACATCAAATTTGTATGATTTGGAAATATTGCCTTTTTGACTAAATCCGATCAAGCTGCAAAAGCCAAGTATTAAAATAAAAGTTGTTGTTTTCATAATCTTCTTTTTTAATTTAATAATGTAATTCCAAAATTAGATTGAAACAGAAATTTCAGTTTTTCTTATTGGCTCAAAAACTTTGCTTTTGGGAATATGGGTCTAAATAAAATTTCCCATTTCTCCAGTTTATTTCCGGTGAAACGGGAAAATTCAAATGAAAACCTGCGGTATGAAAGCAAACTACTGTACCGCCACTATCACAGGATTATTCTGTCTGAACTGCATCGGTATCAAACCATTATTTTCTTTAAAAATCCTGCTGAAATGGGATACATTCTCAAATGCGCAATCATAAATTATTTCACCGATTGTTTTTTTACTTGTTGCCAAAAGCAGTTTTGTGCGCTCCAGTCTCCGGTTTGTTAACCACTTGCCCGGAGGAATTCCGTAATGTTCGTTAAATTCGCGTTTAAAGGAAACCGCACTCCGACCGGCAATACGGGCAAATTCGTCGATGGTAAGATTAAACATACAGTTAGTTCCCATTGCTTCCCAAATCGGCGTTTTTTGCTGATCGGCAATGCTGTTAACAAACGACAACAAACCTGCATTTCCGGGATTGGAAAGTATTACAAAAATGATTTCCTTGAATTTAAGTTCAAGCAAACTTTCCGACGGCGGTTTGTTTTGTTTAAAATACGGTACAATGCTGTAACAGAAAGCCCGCATTGTTTCATTCACATTTACGGGAATAAACATTTCCTTTGGTGGCGGGGGCAAATTTTTCAGTGGCAAATATTCCCTGTATTCATTAAAAACCTGGCGCAGAAACGCATCCTGAAAGAAAAATGCCAGTACTTCCCAGCCAACCATTTCATGTATCTCGGTGGTATAGGCAGTTTTTTTAATAAACAACGAAGTATCATCCGTCAGCGGCCGCGAATTCCCGTTGTGATGAAATGTTCTTTTTCCGCTAAGTGTGAAAACTATTTCGTTGTAATGGTTGAAAAGTTTAAGGAGCTTGTCAACCTGAGGGCAAATCCAATAAAGGAAAATGAGATCTTTTGCCGTTAATACTTTAAAAGTATCCGGGTCGGAAAGTATGAAATCATACTTAAATTTATCAGTATGCTTAATTTAAAGAGATGAAAATAAAAACCATTATAAAAATCATGGTATAATAACTTTGTCAATCACTTCCCACAACTCTGATTTAACCAAAATTCTCGAATTGTTTGTTCTTTCAAATAGTTCATCCATACTTTTTCCTGCATGTGCTTTGTTGAATGCATCATTATAATCTGCCATGTCAATTTTCGAAAAATCTGACATGTAATTTACTGTGACATACTGGTAATCCAATCCTGCGCCAGTCGGGAAAACCCTTCCCCATAACGACCAACCTACCCGCGATCCTGCCTCAATAAATGCTGCATGAACCGGTTTCCAAATATCAATTTCCGCATCAAAATATTCACCGTCTTTTCCTTGTTCAACCTTCATATAATCAAGCTGAAGGTATTTAAAGTTACCTGGCCCACCTACGGGATATTCACCAGCCTGACTCATAATTAAAGAACTTGAAACCATTTCCCTACTTGCACCGGTTTCTTTCATTGCCTTATCCAAATCAACTCCGGGCAATATCTTTGCCGGATCAATGTTTTGCCATGGATCTTCCATTTTTGCCGGATTTTCAAATAAGGTTACGGTAACATAATTATACTTGTCATCGGTACCGGTATACCAAACCTTGTACAAATACCAACCGACAATAATACCCTGTTTGGTTCTTTCGAGATGTAAGGGTTTCCAAATGTTCTTTTCAACTTCAAGATAATTGCCTTCGTTGCCGGGCATCACTTTCATACATTCAACCAATGCCAATAGAGGAGGGGCGTTTTCCTGGCTATTTCCCAATAAAGGGAATGCATACATTGCCAGGGCAAAAATCAAAAATGCAAGCTTTGGTTTTTGACAAATGTTGTGATTGTTTTTCATAATGTTATTATTTAATAATTATATATCAACAATTTACAACAATAATATATAATATAATACTAATTGGTATTTTATTTTTTTATTGAATTATTTATTCCCATAGTTACGCCTTATCGATTCAACAATGTGGCTTATTAATGGGAATTTTCCGACAAAAAAACTATTGAAATAACTGCATACAAAAAGAACAACACATCACAATTTCAAACGAATCCCAATTTTTGATAACAAAGCTGCAAAACCAATCATAGTAAAGGCCCATACAATAGAACCGAAAACAACAACCCATTGAAATTCTGACTGTTTATAAAAAAGTACAGGAAAACTGAACATCCAAATCGTATGATATAAAATATCGGGAGCGAGATAGGTTGTTAATGAATTTTGTCCGGCAGGTTTAAAAATAGCCGACCAATTTTTCAATCCCAAAATATCGATTACAAAATATAGGAACATAAAAACAAGAATACTGATTCCGTTGCAAACCATTGCCCAACTTGGGGTTCCCTGTATTTTTGAAATAATAAACCAGTTGCGCAATACTA
>JBFHJA010000071.1:0-12623 GCA_041596165.1 Draconibacterium sp.
AGTACGATACAATCACAATTATCAATTATTTTTGATGAACGATTTACAAAATAAAATTTTTCTTTTCCAAAACCCTGTTTATTTTTGGAGGGTCTTGAAAAAGAAAAATTATTGGATGACACACTTAATTGAACAGACCCAAGACTAGACCCAGAATCAACTCAAATTCCAAAAATTAATAATTCTTCCCCTCTCTTTTTTGCAATACTTTTACCAAATGGTGAGATAATACTACCGTTTTTCCCTAATTCAGGAAATAGTGTTAGAACCGATGCTTATCTTAGATTTGTTGTTGAGAAGTATTTCTCAAATAAATCTTCTTACTAAGAATTACTATAATGCTCGTTTACCACAGTCACCTTTCGAGGTTTCGTAATAAGCATCGTTCTGTCTTAACAATAATACACACTCACCCATGGAATTCCACCCAACTTAAATAAAAACATTTAAAATGAAACACCTACAAAAAGCAACTATTTTGCTATGTCTGGCTTGCGGAAGTTTCGCCTGCGGCACAACAAGCCCGGGCAACAACGCCGAAATTCAATTCGAAACCACCGTTTTCGATTTTGGCGAACTTGAATTCAACGGCAACGGCAATTGTACCTTCCCCTTCGCAAACGCGGGGAACACGCCGCTGATAATACAGCACGTAAAAACTTCGTGCGGCTGCACGGTGCCCAAGTGGCCAAACAAACCGGTGAAGCCCGACAAAACAGCGGAAATAAAAGTGAACTACGACACCTCGCATCCGGGGATGTTCCAAAAAACCGTTGCCGTGTTCTACAACGGCAAAAACTCGCCTGCCACACTCACTATAAAAGGGAGCGTTAAATACCAAACCCGATAACGGATCAACTAAAATGGAAGGGAAAAACTACACCCACTATCGCAAAACGGCATTCTTACTCCAGTTTTGGTAGCTTCCCTCCCGGGAAGCAAAAGTATAACAATTTAAGAAAGACAACTGAGTGGTATCCCCCAACAGTTTGAGTTATAAATTAAAAAAATAAATTACAATGAAAAATAAATTGAAAGTAACAATGACTTGGCTGGCTGCAGCAATATTTCTGTTTGCGCTTGCTATTAACGTAAAAGTTACCTTGGACGACCCGTTTGTCATGGTGAGCGATGAGGCAGTGGCTCAAACGACTAGTCAGCCAAGCACAGCCATTAGTTGTCCCGGAGGTTCATGTACATTTAAAAAAATGATGGGAACTTCTGTTTTATGGGAATGCACTGCGTGCTGTCAGGAACAAGATAAGGCAAAATGTGATGTCTATGGTTGTGGGTGTGAGCCTAGATAGTTTTACTATCGAAATGTCTGGTATTTTGACCGAATGATATATTTATTTGTTAAGACATCAGACATTTCTTTTTTATAATAATAAATATTAAAATCTGGATTTATCTAACATTATTTTATCAACTACTTACCGCTCATAATTAATTACATAAAGCAAACTACATGAAGATAGAATCAAAATATTTTTCAAGAACACAAAGACAAATTATTTTTCTTTGTATTGGTATTTTTTTATTCAGTTGTAATAAACAAATAGAAAATAAAGGAGAAATAATAGAACTTAATCCATTAGAAGCAACAAATGAAATATTACTGTCAGAGTTTATTGATTCAATTCAATACATAAAACTTAAAACTGATTCAAATACGGTTATAGGAAGAATTCACGAAATTGTTATTAAAGACAAATATATTTACGTTCAAGATATAAGTCAAGGGATAATTTTTGTGTTTGATAAAACGGGTACTCTAAAATCCAAATTAGACAAGATGGGAAGGGGGCCTGATGAATACACAAAATTAGGACCTTTTTTTATTGACAGCAATGAGGATTTTGTGGAAATAATTAATTGGAGCGGCAAATACGAAGTCTTAAAATATACCAATATCACGTTCGAGCTTATTAGCAAAAAACCAATGGCGAGGATTTCTGCAAATGCCTGTCGAAAGTTTCAAGATAAATATTATTTTTCGACACAACAAATTGATAATATTGTAAACGGCGAAAAGACTAACTCTGATATTTTAATTGTTGATAATGGCGAAATCGTAAAAACCCTATTCGAAAAGAACATAGTTACTGAAAACTCTTATTTTACACCCAACACCGAATCCTTTACAATCAACAACAATAATGAACTGTTTGTATCGCTTATGTTTCACAACACATTTTATCAATTAGATAAGCTTGAGGCGGTTCCTCTATATACTGTTGATTTCGGGAGGTTGGGCCTAAAAAATTCGATGGGTCGTAAACCGATAGAAAAACAATTGGCTTACATAGGAAAAGCTACTGGATTAGCTTCCTTCCCTGTATTAAATATAAATAACACCAACATGATGAGCTTTTCGTATTATTTCAATGAAGATAAAAATAGTACAGGCATATATCATTACATTAGGTTTAAAGGTTCAAATAAAATTTATCATACAAATCGAATCAAAAATGATATTTCCGGTTTTCCTGAATTAGTGCATCTAAGTTCTTACTACAATGACATCAACCATGAAGTATGGTACAAAAACTATTTGGTGGATATTATTTTGCCAAGTTTTTACTATAATGAAGAGAAAAATGGAGAAACGATTGAGGGATTAGGAGAAATAACTATCGACGATAATCCAATTATTGTCTTAATGAAATTAAAGAATGAATTTTGTACAGACAAAAAGGGGGATAAAAAAACAATTGTCGAATTTGCAACACGAACAATTGACTTTGGGGTGGTTTCTAATGATACTTTATTGCAAGCTATGTTCAATATAAAAAATAGCGGATTGGCTGATTTGGAAATATCCGGTGTAAGTCCTGATTGCAGTTGTATAGAATATGAATTGGGAAACACTACGGTTCAATCTGGAGACAGCACTGACCTGATTGTCAACTTTATCGCAAAGGAGGGTATCCCTGGAATGCATAGAAAAGCAATTAATATTGTCACCAATACAGACAAAGAATACAATACCCTTTTTATAAAATACTATATCAAAAAGAAATAAAATTTCAATACTTTGAATTTCATACTACTTAATATTGTTAGGAAGGACGAACATCGCAAAATAGTGTTGGGTGACATTCTTGGACAACAACCAACTTCGCAGGGAAGGTGGTTTGCTCCGTTAGTTATTAAGTTCCAATTTTTTGCCCGCGAGAATCTCCATGGGTTTTAATAAATCCAGAATTAAATATAAAATGAAGGCAGTAATAAAATGGCATATTTTGTCAGCATTCACTATTTTGGTGGCCACATTTCTTTTGGCAATTCTTCTAAAAATCCTCGTTTTTGCTACGTTCACAATTCCCAGTGCCTCCATGGAAAACACATTGCAACCCGGCGATCAGGTACTGGTCAGCAAAATTCACTATGGCCCGCGTTTGCCCCGGTCGCCATTTGAGGTTTCATGGATTAATGTTCTGTTCTATTTAAACAAAAATGCCCGATCGCGCATTGATTCAACCTGGTGGAAATACAAGCGTTTGAAAGGGTTTTCGAAAGTGTCCCGGTACGACGTCGTGGTGTTTGATTTTCCCGGAAAAGAGCGGGGCATATTTTTAATAAAACGCTGCATTGGCCTTCCCGGAGAAACATTGGAAATAAAACACGGATTGGTTTATTGCAACATGCGTGAGCTAAAAGTCCCGGAACAAGCAATTTGGCAGGCCGAGATAAAAATAGATTCGGTGCCTACTGCTTTTCCCTACCATAAATTATTTATGTGGTCTGCCGATAATTTTGGCCCGGTAACGGTTCCCCAAAAAGGGATGAAAATCCAAATGACGGAAGCAAATTACATTCTTTACAAAAATGTCATAAACGATTTTGAGGGAGAAAACCTGGTTGATGAGAACGGTATTTTTACCTTGAACGGCAAACCGCTTAAACACTATACTTTTAAGCAGGAATATTATTTTATGATGGGCGACAACCGCCATAATTCTGCAGATTCGAGGGCGTGGGGTTTTTTACCTGAAGAAGGCGTTGTGGGCAAAGCCATCCTTGTGCTATTTAATTATCAAGACCAAAAATTTAATTTGAAAAGAATTTTTAGATCCATCAAATAAACAATTATTTCATAATTTTAGAAATTAAAAACTAAACGAAAACCAATGAATACAAACCAGTTGAGACTAAATAGCATATGGGGATCTATCGTAATTTTCCTGACCGTATTAATAATTGTAGCAATCACTTCGTGCAAATCAAAAAGTGATGTTCAAACCGATAATCCCAACGAATCTCTCCCCGAAGAAAAAAACATTGTAGAAACCGTTGTGCTCGAAAAACAGGATTTTACGCGTGAAATCATTAGTAACGGCAAACTGTCGGCCATACAGAAAGCGGAATTGTACTTCAAGAATTCGGGGATAATTGAAACTGTTAAGGTAAGGAACGGGGAAAACGTTTCAACAAATGTTGAGCTGGCCCGCTTGCAAACCGACGATTACAAGTTTAATGTAGAAAAAGCACAGGTAACAATTGAAAAAGCTGAAATAGACCGCTTAGATGCTTTGCTGAGCATGGGGTACAAAACAGGGACTGAGAGCATTTCCCCTGAACACCGGAAAATTGCCGACATCCGTTCTGGTTTCGATCAGGCAAAAATTCAAATGGCTGAAGCAAACCAACAATTGGAAAACATTTCGTTAAAAGCTCCTTTTGCAGGAAAAGTGGAAGGATTGAAACAAAAAGCCTTTGAAAAGGCAGACCTCTCAAAACCATTTTGCACACTGATAAATGATAGCCGTTTTACCATTGAATTTCCGCTGTTGGAAACCGAAATCAGCCAGGTAAATATTGGTCAAAAAGTTACAATTACCCCAATTGCCGGGGCAAAACAAACAAAAGGAAATATAACGGAAATAAACCCCCGCATCGATGAAAACGGACTGGTTTGGGTGAAAGCCGAAGTAACAAACCCGGGCGGTTATTTGGAAGGAATGAATGTCAAAGTGAGTATTAAGAGAGCAATTTCCGGGCAATTGGTGGTTCCAAAACAAGCCGTGGTATTACGCCAAAACCGCGAAGTGCTTTTCCGCTACACCGGAGGAATTGCTTACTGGACCTACATCAACGTACTCGACGAAAACGAACACCAATATTCGGTTGTGGCTGCTGAAGGCGCTACGCTGGAACTGGGCGACACGGTAATTATCTCGAATAATTTGAATCTAGCGCATGAGTCGGAAGTTGAAATGAAGTAATTAAAAACCATGGTAAAATTCCTAATCCACCGCCCGGTAGCAGTAACAATGGCCTTTTTGGCCTTTTTGTTAATTGGTATTGCTACTACCACAAATCTGCCGGTTTCATTAATGCCCGATATCGATATTCCGATAGTTTCCATCCGCATTTCATCGAGCGAATTACCTGCGCGGCAACTGGAAAATACGGTTGTTAAAACAGTACGGAATTTATTAAAAGAGGTAAACCATGTGGAAGAGCTAAAAAGCGAAACCCGCGACGGTTCGGCATGGATTGAACTCCGGTTCCGCCACGGGACGCCCATCGATTTGGCGTCGGTGGAGGTAAACGAAAAAGTGGATAAAGCCATGAATTTCCTCCCACGCGAAATGAAACGCCCCGAAGTCATCCGCGCCAGCGCCTCCGATATCCCCGTTTTCTACCTCATGGTCAACCAAAAAAGTTCTCTTTCTTCTTCAACTCCCCTCTCTGGGGGGTCAGGGGGGACTTCCTCTTCTTCAACTTCCCCCCTGCGGGGGGACGGGAGGGGGGCTGTGGACCGAGGGGGGCTTCTTCCCCTCTCCAACTTCTCCTCCTCCGTCATCCGCAAACGCCTCGAACAACTTCCCGAAGTAGCACTGGTTGACATGAGCGGACTTCAACATCCCGAAATTAAAATAACGCCCTATCCGGCTTTCCTGCAAAATGGATCATTTTCGGTTGCGCTTTTGGAACAGGCCTTGCAAAACAACAACATCGACCTTGGGAATTTGCTTATCCGTGATGGGCAATATCAATACAACATCCGCTTTAATACCCGCTTGCGCGATGTTTCAGACATCGAAAATGTTCCGGTAAACCTCAACGGAAAAGTGATACTTTTAAAAGAACTGGCAGATATTAAAATGCAAGCCCAAAAACCACAGGGAAATATAAAATTTAATTCCAACCCTGCTATCAGTTTGGCAGTAATCAAACAGTCGGACGCAAAAATGGCCGACCTCGAAAAAGAGCTGGATTTTTTGGTAGAAAGGTTCAGTGTAGATTATCCCGATTTGGAATTTTCCGTTGCCCGCGACCAATCTAAACTACTGAAATATTCCATCAATAACCTCGGGCAAAGTTTGGTAATTGGCGGCTTGCTTGCATTTCTTTTGTTGTTTGTTTTCCTCCGCGAAAAAAAAGCCCCCTGGCTCATTGGCATCAGCATCCCCGTTGCGCTTATTATTTCCTTGCTGCTTTTTTATCTCACCGGACTTTCCATCAACATCATTTCCCTTTCGGGTTTAATCCTTGGTGTGGGCATGATGATTGATAACTCCATCATCGTAATCGACAACATTACACAGCACCGCGAACGAAATTCACAAATCCACAAAACAATAGAAACAACCCAAACAACAGAAACTCTCGAACCCTCGAACCCTCAAACCTCTTCAAACTTTCAAACTTCTTCAAACCCTCAAACCCTCGAACTTCTTTCAACTTCCTGCATCGATGGCACAAACGAAGTAATCAGCCCCTTAATCAGTTCGGTACTAACTACCTGCGCGGTATTTATTCCGCTAATTTTTATGAAAGGAATGGCGGGGGCCTTGTTTTTCGACCAGGCAGTTGCCGTTTCCATTGGGTTAACAGTTTCGCTGATTGTTTCAATTACGTTGCTACCCACGCTTTATCGCCTCATCTATAAAAAAGAGAAAACCGAAAAAGCGCGAAACGCAAAACTTCCTATTTATTTCCATTGGTACGAAACGGGGCTGAAATTCGTGTTCCGCCGCCAGCTTTTAACCGTGTTGAGCGTAATCGCAATGTTGGTGCTTGCAGTTTTCCTGTGGTTTACCTTGCCTGTTTCGAGGTTCCCTAAAGTTAGCCAGGACGAAACCGTACTTAAAATCGACTGGAACGAACCTGTAACTTTGGAAGAAAACAATACGAGAATAAGTGCATTGATGGCCAATATTTCTGCCCAACCCGAATACATAATAGAGGAAGCCGGGCGGCAACAATATTTTTTGAACAGCATTGGCGAAGCCGGAACATCGGAAAATAATTTGTTCCTGAAATGTGCCTCGCCACAAAAATTGGAAAAGCTGATGGCCGAGCTTTCGCAAAAGTTGCAGCGCAACTATCCGCACGCCGATTTCAGTTTCAGCGAAACCGAGAACCTTTTTAACCTCGCTTTTGGGAAATCGGATGCCCCGTTGGTGGCGCGGGTGGCACATTTTAATCCGGGCGGTGAGAATTACCTTGTCGAACTTGCTGAACTGCAAAAAGAGCTGGAACAAAAATTCGGCGGGAAAATAACCTCAAAAATCATTACCCGCAACCTCATCCTCTTGGAAACGGACCCTGAAAAACTGCTTTTTTACCAGGTTGAAAATGCCGATTTGTACCGCGAAATCAAGAGTGCATTTAACGTAAATACAGTTTTTACCATCAACGACAACAACATGTATGTGCCGGTGAGCGTGGGCAACGATTACGGGTCGGTTTACGAAATCATACAGAATATTTCCATCCGCAACAAAAACGATGAGCGGATTCCGCTTTCGGGCCTGGTAAAAGTAAGTTCGGGCAGCGACCTGAAAACTATTGTGGCCGGACGGGAAAGCGAGTATTTCCCCGTTTTGTTCGAAATTGAACCGCGGGAATACAACACTACCGTGCAGGAAATAAAAAGCATTATCGGCAAAAACGCAAATTACGATACAACTTTTGGCGGTTCGATATTGTCCAACCGCGGAATGTTGCTCGAACTGCTGATGATTGTTGGGGTGAGCTTGCTGCTGTTGTATTTTATTCTGGCTGCCCAGTTCGAGTCGTTTGCGCTGCCGCTGATTGTTTTGATAGAAGTGCCCATCGATTTATTTGGTGTCTTCCTTTTCCTGAAACTTTTTGGGGCGGGAATCAACATCATGTCGGCAATCGGGATAATTGTAATGGCCGGGATAATTATCAACGACTCCATCCTAAAAATAGACACGATAAATAAACTGATGGATGCCGGAAATTCCTTGTTGCATTCCATTTTTGAGGCGGGTCGGCGGCGACTGAAACCCATTATTATGACCAGTCTAACTACCATTTTGGCCATGGCGCCCTTCCTCTTTCAAAGTGGAATGGGTGCAGAACTTCAAAAGCCACTGTCTCTTGCCATCATAGGCGGAATGTTTATCGGTACTTTGGTGAGTTTGTTTTTTATTCCGCTGCTGTATTATTTGTTGAGAAGAAAAAGAACTAAATGAAGACGAACACTTTGAATAAATACGATAACCCTATTTTGATGCTGGTAAAATTGAAATGACAAATCGAAATAAATACAAAAAAACCTTCTCCCCCTTCTCCATAATCGTGGTCTTTTTGGCACTTATGATTATTGGGGCAGCGTTTATTCCATTGTTGGATGTAAGGTTTAAGCCCAGCCGTGATTTGCCACAGTTGAGCGTGCGGTTTTCGTGGCCCAACGCATCGCCTGAAGTGATTGAAGAAGAAACCTCAAAAATCGAAGGGGTTTTGGGCAAAATCAACCAGGTAAAATCTGTCGAATCCACATCGTCGGTGGGTAGCGGTTCTGTTACCCTCGACTTCGATAAAACTGCCGACCTGAATAAAAAGCGTTACGAAGTTTCGACCTTAATCCGCCAGCTCCGCAGCAACCTGCCCGCGGAAATGAGCTACCCTGAAATTATCGCCAATGTCGAACAGGACGATCAAGCTTCGTTTATGGTACTTACTCTAAATGCCAATACCACCACTTTCGAGATTAAAAAGATTGCCGAACAGCAAGTTATCAGCAACCTTTTAAAAATTAAGGGCATCGCCGACATTACTTTGCACGGCGTAACTCCGCACCAGTGGGAAATCCGTTTCGACCCCGAATTGCTGAAAAACTATACGGTAACACCTTCCGAAATAAGTACCGTTGTCAATCAGTTGGGCGAAAAATCGTTCCTTGGAATCCAGAAAGACGGAACTGGGGCAACTTTACCCGTGCTCACCCAAAACAAAAACATCGCGCCCGAAAAATGGGGCAGCCTGCCCATCGCCAATAAAAATGGCCGTATAATCAAAATCTCCGACGTGGCCACTGTAAAACTCCGCGAAAAACCGCCAACATCGTATTACCGCATCAACGGAAAAAATACAATCAACTTGGTGGCTTATGCCGCTCCCGGCGAAAATCAGGTAAAGCTGGGAAACAAAATTCGCGAAGAGTTGGCAACCATTCAAAACCAACTTCCCCTGGGTTACAACATTCAGGTAGCATCCGACAGCACCCTTTTTATCAAAGAAGAATTAAACAAAATAGGGATGCGGACACTCTTTTCGCTGATAATCCTGCTGCTGTTTGTGCTGGTGGCCACTCGTTCTTTCCGCATACTTGGGGTGCTGTTTATTTCGTTGGCGGCAAACCTGCTCATTGCCTGTGTGTTTTACTACTTTTTTAAAGTGGAAATCCACATTTATTCGCTGGCCGCAGTAACGGTTTCCTTTGGTATAATCATCGACAACAGCATAATTATGGTCAGCCAGTTGCAACGACAAAAAGGGCTGCGGGTTTTCGTGGCTTTGCTGGCGGCAACACTCACTACGCTCGGGGCTTTGTCGGTGGTTTTTTTCCTGAAAGAAAACCAGAAACTGATGCTCATCGATTTTACTTGGGTAATGATAATCAACCTCTCCGTTTCGCTAGTAGTTTCGCTGTTGCTTGTTCCCGCACTGATGGAAAAAATGTACCGTGCGAAAGCAAACGCGGTTTCTTCGCCCAAATCACGGAGACGGATTGTTTGGATAACACACTTTTATGAACGGTTTATCGGTTTTGAAAAACGGTTTAAATGGGCGTTTATACTGCTCGCCATCCTTGGCTTTGGTTTGCCAGTTGGCATGTTGCCCGATGAAATTGAAAGCGAAACCGAGTGGGCAAATTTCTACAATAAAACGTTGGGGGCAGAAAAATTCAAGACCGACATAAAACCTATTTTGGACAAGGCTTTAGGCGGTTCGTTGCGTTTGTTTTCGGAGCATGTTTTCGAGGGTAGTTTTTATTCAGACCCCGGCAAAACAACTTTGTACGCCCGTGGCAGTATGCCCGAAGGTTGCACCATTCACCAACTAAACGAGGCGGTGCGCAAAATGGAACAATACATCAGCCTGTTCGACGAAGTGGAGCAATTTGAAACCCGCATCAACAGTTACAAAAGTTCGTCGATTACCGTGCATTTTACCAAGGAAGCGGAAAATTCGTCGTTCCCTTTCCTCTTGAAAAGCCAGATGGAATCGAAAGCCATTTCGCTGGGCGGCATGGATTGGGGGATTTATGGTGTTGGTAAAGGTTTTTCGAACGCTTTGAACATGGACTACAAAAACAGCCACATTTTACTAACGGGTTACAATTACAATCAGGTATATAATTATGCTGAGCAGTTGCAGGAAAAGTTGCTGACCAACCCACGGGTTGACAATACCGAAATAACAAGTTCGCAGTCGTGGTACTCGGCCACCCGTTACGAATATTATTTGCAGGTCGAAAAAGAGATGCTGGCGCTGCAAGACATCAACTACGCCAACTACACCGCTTCGTTGTTTACCCAATTGTATTCGCGCAACTTGCAACCTTATTACAACGAGAATGAATCGCAGCCCGTGGTTTTGGTTTCGTCGGAGAACGAAGATTACAACAAATGGGATTTCTATAATCGGCCAGTTGAAACCACAAAAGGACAGAAAAAACTCTCGCAGGCGGGCGAAATCGATAAACTGCTAACCGGTAAATCCATCTACAAAAAAGACCAGGTTTATCAACTTTACCTCAACTATAATTTTATCGGCCCCGGCCCCTTGTCAGAAATGGTGCAGGAAAGGGAAATCGATGCCATCAACGAAGTACTTCCTCTGGGTTACAAAGCCCAAAAACCCGAATCATTTTGGTACTGGGACAGCAAAGACAAAAAACAGTATTGGCTGCTGCTGCTCATTATCGTCATTATCTATTTCATTACCGCCATTTTGTTTGAATCGCTGCTAAAACCCATGGCAGTAATAGTTTTAATCCCCATTTCTTTTATCGGGGTGTTTCTGACTTTCTACTTGTTCGGGTTCAACTTTGACCAGGGCGGTTTTGCTTCGTTCATTTTGTTGAGCGGTTTGGTGGTAAACGCTGCCATTTACATCATCAACGACTTCAACAACCTTACCGCGAGAATGGGCAAACCTGCCACTGTCCGAACTTATCTGAAAGCCTACAACCAAAAGATTATTGCCATAACGCTGACCATACTTTCAACGGTGCTCGGGTTGATTCCGTTTGTTTTGGGCGGACAAAAAGAAGTCTTCTGGTTTGCTTTTGCAGTTGGTGCCATGGGAGGGTTAATGTTTTCGATGGTGGCGATTATACTTTATTTGCCGCTGTTATTGAAAATAAAAACTTAATAATGTAGAAATGATATTAGCTTTGGGATAGACTCGATAATTTTACAAAAAGGAAAATTGTTGGCTCGTACTGTTTTAAACTTTCACAACCATATTTTATAGTTAAAAATTAAGTTAATTACAAATAAAATCGGCATGACTGATGAGCAACTATACAAACTTTTTGAAAAAACTGAATCGTAATCCAAATCTCTGAAGTTTTTATTAACTCAATTCTCTGAGAATGTTTATGCGAGAGTAATCTATATCTTCACTGACGTGATAAATAGCAATGTTTTGGTGAGAGTTTCGATTTTAAATAGTGGTCATTTTCCCAAATCGTAAACACCAGAAAATCAATTTAATTCAAATTGCAAAAGGAATCGGAATAAATGGAATTTGTGGGTTGGAGGCAAATTTGTGGGCAAGTGTTTTTACCGCTCTTTTGCGATGAACATGCCTTCAGAAGAATGAGAAAGGCGTATTCATGCAAAATAAAACAGCTATTATAAAAAACTCTTGCACATTTATTTGCTGCGTTTATGCCGAAGTCTTTTGCAACCGCAGGCTTGTTTGGATTAAATTGAACACCTTTGTTTGTGATTTGGGATTAGCCTTATAAAAAGCTACTAAATAAGGATATTTTAAAGCACAATAATTACAATTTATCTATATAAGAATGGGGAATTGAGACGCTGTTCAAATAAGTGTGTCAAATTAAGGAATTATAAATTTTTTAATTTGGTAAAATGAAAAGAGAGACAAGATTTGATTTTGAAGAATTTGAGAAAGAGGCTATCGAGCGACTCAAAGAAGGAGCGCCATTATCAGGTCGGGGAGGTATTTTCACCCCACTCATCAAACGGATTTTGGAAGCCAGTCTTGAAGGCGAGCTGGACACGCATTTGGACCAGGATAGAGTTGCCACTCGGCGGAATGGGAGCATCGGCAAGTCCTTGAAGACCAGTCTTGGGACGAGAGACCTGCAAACTCCGCGTGAC
>JBFHJA010000072.1:0-12618 GCA_041596165.1 Draconibacterium sp.
CGTCTTTTTCGTATTCCGTATATTTATTATATTTTCGTGCCTTATTAAATTTTTAGCTTTATGTGGATCAGGGTTTCCCGCATTATTCTTCGCAACAAAATATTATTGCTTACCATACTTGCATTGTTAACCTTATTTCTTGGTTACCATGCCCGTAAGGTAGAAATGTCATACGAATATGCATCGATGTTGCCAAAAAAAGACAAGGCTTACATTGATAATCAGAAATTTATTGAGGTATTTGGAGAAGAGGGAAACCTTATCAGTATTGGGGTACAGGATTCCACATTTTTCGAGTTTGAGAAATTTGAAAAATGGAAAACACTTTGCAATGACATTTCAAAAATTGAAGGTGTTGAAAATCTTGTGTCGGTTTCAAATTCTTATAATCTGATTAAAAACACCGAAAAGAAGCAGTTTGAAGTGCAACTGGTTTTCCCGGATACCATTTCGAACCAGAAAGATCTTACGCGGGCGGAAGACGTTTTCAGGAAGCTGCCGTTTTACCGCAAACTGATATACAACGATGAAAACAACACTTATCTGCTTGCGATTACTGTCAATAAAGACAAAATGCTCACGAAAGATCGGGAGAAAATGGTCAAAGCAATCCAAAAAATTGGCAAGCAATTCGAGAAAGAAGAAGATGTAAAACTCCATTATTCGGGACTACCTTATATCAGGGTGGTTACTGCAAATATCATCCGAAGTGAATTGTACCTTTTTAGTGCGCTTGCCCTTGCCATTTGTATCATTGTGCTTTATCTGTTTTTCCGTTCGTTTAAAGCTGTATTTTTCCCTGTTGTTGTCGTCCTCATTGGCGTGGTTTGGTCGCTTGGCACTCTCGGTTTACTGGGTTATAAAATTACGGTTTTGTCGGGGATGATTCCATCCTTACTCATTGTAATTGGAATTCCGAACAGCATTTATATGATGAATAAATTTCATCATGAATTCGTACAGCATGGAAACAAAGTTAAAGCGCTGCAACGGGTAATTGTCAAAATAGGCAATGCTACATTTTTGACCAATTTAACCACTGCGCTGGGTTTTGCAACTTTTATTATTGTAAAAAGCGATTTGCTCAAACAATTTGGTATTGTGGCATCGTTAAACATAATGGGGCTTTTTGTACTTTCTCTTATTTTAATTCCCGTTATTTTTAGTTTCATAAAAACCCCATCGGCAAAACATGTTAAGCATTTGGATTATAATTTTGTGTCGCACATTATCGATGGATTTATAAATATTACAGCAAATTACCGCAAATGGGTTTATATTTCAACAGCAGTTATTTTATTGCTGGGCATTTGGGGAATATCGCAAATGAAAACTTCGGGTTATGTTGTGGACGACATTCCCAAAGGTAACCCCATTTATAAAGACCTGAAGTTTTTCGAAAAGAACTTTGAAGGAATAATGCCTCTTGAAATAATGATTGACACCAAGAAACCAGGTGGTGCAATGCAACTTTCAAATTTTGCAAAAATAGATGAACTTGAAAAAAAGTTGGAGAAACATGAGGAATTGTCAACTCCAACTTCCATACTAAACCTGTTAAAATTCTCGAAACAGGCGTTTTACAACGGCAGTGAAGATTATTACAGCTTGCCCAATAATCGCGAAAAAAACTTTATCCTTCAGTATGCGGCTACCGGAGAGAAAAATTCAGGACTGCTTCATTCTTTCATCGACAGTACGAGGCAATTCACGCGAATCAGTATTAGAGTAAAAGATGTTGGCGTAAAACAAATGGAGGAATTATATACAGATTTTTATAATGACATTGACTCTATTTTTAATCCTGATGATTACGAGGTTACAGTTACCGGCACAAGTATTACTGTATTTAAAGGCACCAACTATTTGCTAAAGAATTTATTCTCTAGTCTGGCATTGGCAATTGTGCTAATTTCGTTAATCATGGCGCTCATGTTTTCATCGTGGCGGATGGTTGTTTTATCGCTAACGCCAAATATTATTCCGCTGATTTTTACAGCCGCACTAATGGGTTTTACAGGAATACCCATAAAGGCATCAACAATTCTTGTTTTTAGCATCGCTTTTGGTATTTCGGTTGATAATACCATCCATTTTTTGGCAAAATACCGGCAGGAGTTGATTGTTACAGGTTGGGATATTAAAAAATCTGTAATACTGGCTTTAAAAGAAACTGGTGTGAGCATGCTTTATACTTCAGTTGTGCTGTTTTTTGGGTTCGGAATTTTTGCAGTTTCAAGTTTTGGAGGAACCCGCGCCCTTGGAATTTTAGTCTCATTAACCCTTGTAGTAGCTGTAATCGCAAATTTGGTTTTGTTGCCAACACTGCTTTTCAGCCTCGACCGGAGAATTACAACCCTTGCATTTCGAGAACCGATGCTGCATATTTACGACGAAGAAATTGATATTGAACTCGAGGATTTGGAAATTGCGCAACCCGATAATAACAAGGAGGACTAACTTTGTACACAATAACCCAACTTCAGGAAATTATAAACACCGAACTTCAAAAAAGGACGGGTGATCTAAAAAAACTTACCCCTGCCAACCTTTACAATCCGATTGATTATTCACTTGAAATGGGTGGAAAAAGGTTGCGCCCGGTTTTGCTTTTATTGAGTTACAATATTTTTTCCGATTCTGTTCAGGAAGCCATTCCGGCAGCTCTTGCAATTGAAGTGTTTCATAATTTTACGTTGCTGCACGATGATATAATGGACAAAGCCGATGTGCGCAGAAACAGGCCAACTGTCCATAAAAAGTTCAGCGAAAACAGTGCAATCCTTTCGGGTGACGCTATGGCTTTTTTATCCTATCAATATCTTCTGGAATGCAATTCGGCACTAATCCCTGAAGTGCTTAATTTGTATACTAAAACCGCCATCGAAGTTTGTGAAGGACAACAATTTGACATGGAATTTGAAAATAGGTTGAATGTTTCGGAAGACGAATACCTTGAAATGATTCGGCTAAAAACAGCAGTATTACTGGCTTGCGGACTAAAAGCCGGGGCACTTCTGGCAAACGCAAACAGCACATTGGCAAATCAATTATATGAGTTCGGAATCAACCTTGGCCTGGCATTTCAATTACAGGATGACTTACTCGATAGTTTTGGAAACCAGCAAACTTTCGGCAAAAAAATAGGTGGCGATATTCTTGCCAACAAAAAAACATTCCTTTCAATAAATGCACTGCAAAATGCTGAAACTAAATTAAAAAATGAATTGCTGAATTGGATGAACAAGGAAGAATACAATCCTGATGAAAAAATTTCGGCAATTCAAAAAATATATAAACAACTGGATATAAAACAACTAACCGAACGAAAAATTGACAGCTACTTTCAAAAATGCAAAACAGTTTTTCAGCAAATTTCGGTGGATGAGGATAGAAAAAAACAGTTACTCGAAGTAAGTAACAAGATGTTACATCGCGTTTTTTAGAGATTTTAAGGAGTTCCAAAAAACAAATAAATAGGTTGGTCAAACTAAAAACAATGCTAAATTTGTTCGCGGCAAAACATTATAAATGAACCAGAATTAAAATTCAAAATATTTTATGGCAAAAAATGTTGGTAAGATAATACAGATAATTGGTCCTGTTGTAGATGTTAGTTTTGACAGGGAAAGTGGTGATTTTCCTGCAATTAACGATGCGTTGGAAATCATTCGTGAGGGAAAGGATAATTTAGTAATTGAGTGCCAGCAGCACCTGGGTGAAAACACAATTCGTTGTATTGCAATGGATGCTACCGATGGACTTCGCCGTGGTTTAAAAGTTCAGGCGCTGGGATCGCCTATTATTATGCCAAGGGGAGAAGCAGCGTTGGGAAGGTTACTAAATGTAATTGGCAATTCGATTGATGGAATGGAAAATTTACCCAAAAAAGGATTAAACATTCATAACGAACCACCAAAATATGAGGATTTAACCACAGAAATCGAAGTTTTATACACTGGTATTAAGGTTATCGATTTGATTGAACCTTATGCAAAAGGTGGGAAAATTGGTTTATTTGGTGGTGCCGGCGTTGGTAAAACAGTTCTGATTCAGGAACTTATTAACAATATAGCATTGGCTCACAGCGGACTTTCAGTTTTTGCAGGAGTTGGAGAACGTACCCGTGAAGGAAACGACCTTCTGCGCGAAATGATTGAAGCCAACATTGTAGATTATGGTGAGGATTTTAAACAATCGATGGAAGAAGGAAACTGGGATCTTACGAAAGTAGATAAGGAAAAACTTAAAAACTCGAAACTGGCGATGGTTTTTGGCCAGATGAATGAACCACCCGGAGCCCGTGCAAGAGTAGCACTATCGGGTTTAACAATTGCCGAAAGTTTGCGTGATGGCGATGGTTCATCTGACAGTGGTCGTGATATTTTGTTCTTTGTTGACAATGTATTCCGTTTCACACAAGCGGGTTCTGAAGTTTCTGCTCTTCTGGGCAGGATGCCTTCGGCTGTAGGTTACCAACCAACATTGGCTACAGAAATGGGAATGATGCAGGAACGTATTACTTCAACAAAAAGGGGTTCAATCACCTCAGTTCAGGCAGTTTATGTGCCTGCTGACGACCTTACCGACCCTGCACCTGCAACAACTTTCTCACACCTTGATGCAACCACAGTGCTAAGCCGTAAAATTTCGGAGCTTGGAATTTATCCTGCAGTAGATCCACTGGATTCGACTTCGCGGATTTTAACTCCCGAAATTGTTGGAGCAGAGCATTATAGTTGTGCACAGGATGTAATCATGTTACTTCAGCGATATATTGAGTTACAAGATATTATCGCAATTTTAGGAATGGATGAACTTTCAGAAGATGATAAATTGGTTGTACACAGGGCGCGACGTGCTCAACGTTTCCTGTCGCAGCCATTCTTCGTGGCAAGTCAGTTTACCGGTCTTGAAGGAAAATTGGTTTCTATTGAAGATACAATCAAAGGTTTCAGAATGATAATGAACGGTGAAGTTGATCAATATCCGGAAGCAGCATTTAACCTGGTGGGAACCATCGAAGAAGCAATTGCAAAAGGTGAAAAACTATTGTCGGAAAATTAAAACAACACATACAATTCATGTATTTAGAGATAATTACACCCGATAAAAAGGTTTTTGAGGGAGAAGTCATCCTTGTTCAACTTCCCGGAAGCAAAGGTACTTTCACAATACTTAAAAACCATGCTCCCATAATTTCCTCCCTCCATAAAGGAACTATAAAAGTTGTGGATGTTTCAGGTAAGGAATATGAATTTAATGTGGGAGGCGGTGTTATCGAAAATACAGCGAACAAGGTTATCGTACTTGTTGAATCAGTCTAAAAAAATATTCACCTCACAATAACCCTCGAAGATATACTTCTTCGGGGTTTTTAATTTACAGATGAAGGTTAAAATTCTGATAATAAGGTTAAGTTCAATTGGGGATATCGTTTTAACATCACTTGTTGTCCGATGTCTGAAAAATCAGATTGAAAATGCTGAAATTCATTTCGCAACCAAACAACAATATGTATGCATCTTAAATTCAAATCCTTACATTGACAAAGTTCATGCACTTGAAGAAAATCTTGGAGATCTTATTCGGGAAATTTCTTCGGAAAAATTCGATTACATTATCGACTTGCATCATAATTTCAGGAGTACCCGATTAAAACAAAATATCAAAGCAAAATCATATTCAGTTAATAAACTGAACTGGCAAAAAATGCTGCTCATCCTTTTCAAAATCAATCTGCTACCACACAAACATATTGTTGACAGATATCTGGAAACAGCAGCTCCACTTCATATTAAAAATGACGGAAAGGGACTTGATTATTTTATTCCTGAAAAAGATGAATTTAAAAAAGCCGATTTACCAGCTCCATTTCAAAACGGCTATGTGGCATTTATAATTGCCGGAACTTATACAACAAAAAAATTGCCAATTGAAAAGATTTCAGAGATTTGCCAAAAAACGAATTATCCCGTCATTCTTCTTGGCGGTAAAACTGAGTTTGATGTAGGCGAAAAGGTTCTTTCGCAATCGAAAGGGAATGTGCTGAACTATGCAGGAAAAATCACCTTAAACAAGTCAGCATCACTTGTCAGGGATGCAAAAGTAGTTTTAACAAATGATACCGGATTGATGCACATTGCTGCAGCTTTTCAAAAAAAGATACTCTCATTCTGGGGAAATACAGTTGCTGATTTTGGCATGGATCCTTACCAGCCACACCCAGCTTCCATGCGCCTTGAAGTTGAGAATCTCAAATGTCGTCCCTGCTCAAAACTCGGTTTCCGCAAATGCCCCAAAAAACATTTTAAATGTATGAATGAAATTCAGGTTGAAAATGCTGTGAAATGGATAGACTTGAATTGGTAACATAGGTGCAGGATTTTTAACTTCCCGTCAGATCACCATCAAAAAACAGCAACTCTATTAGCTAAATGCTTTTTCCAATCTTTCCAGAGCTTCCATCAAAACACTTCTTGGGCAGCCAATATTAATGCGCAGCCAGCCATCGCCGCCTGTTCCAAATCGCCCGCCATCATTTAAACCTACTTTAGCATTTTCTATCGTAAATTTCATTAATTCTGTATTTTTCATTCCGTATTTACTGAAATCGAGCCATATTAAATAGGTGGATTCTGGCTTCATTACCTTTACTTTCGGAAGTTTGGTTTCGAAAAAGTTTTCTAAAAGCTTGTAGTTTTCCGATAAATAGGCCAACATTTGATCCAGCCACTCATCACCATGAGTGTAGGCGGCTTCCATCGCAACTGATCCAAAAATATTTCCCATATATAAATGTGCCACACTGATAGCCCTCTCGTAACGTACAAATTTGGATTTGTTCGGAATGATTACAATAGACGACGAAAATCCGGCAACATTAAAAGTTTTGCTAGGCGCCATTGAAACCATACAGTTTTGTGCTATTTTTTCAGAAAGCGAAGCAAACGGAACATGTGTGTGTCCCTTAAAAATTAAATCAGAATGAATTTCATCTGAAATAACCATAATTTTGTTTTCAAGGCAAATTGTAGCCAATTCTGTCAATTCTTCTTTTGTAAAAACAGTGCCACCTGGATTTTGAGGGTTACATAAAAGCAGCAATTTTGTTTTTTTATCGATTTTTGCTTTTAAATCTTCAAAATCGAAAGTATAACGACCATTCTCAATTTTTAGCGGGTTTTCTATTAATTTCCGTTTAGTACCTTTTACACAATCAAAAAAAGGAAAGTAAACGGGTGGCTGCACAACTACCCCATCGCCGGGTTTTGAGAAAGCTTCAATACCAAAAGTTAAACCTGCCACAACACCCGGACTAAATGAAATCCATTCCTTTTTAATTTCCCAGTTGTGGCGGCGCTTCATCCAACCAATTATGGAATTAAAGTAGGAATCGTCGCGAAAAGTGTAACCAAATATTTCGTGTTCAGCACGTTTTTTAATGGCCTCAACAATAAAATCGGGTGTTCTAAAATCCATATCGGCAACCCATAACGGCAAAACATCTTTGCTGCCAAAAAACCTCTCACGGGCATCGTATTTTATACTGTTTGTTCCTTCACGGGAAACTATTTCATCGAAGTTGTATTTTTTCATATTAATAAGTAATGTGTTTTAAAATTTAAAACTGAATACAAGGATTTTTAGTATCAGGAGTGAATAAACATTTATCAAATCTCCTTATCCGGCATCCAGCATCTTGATTATCTGTTATATGTTGATTAACTTTAAATAATTTAAGTCACCGTCCTGTTCAACTTTCAAAACAAAATTGAAACGATTAAGATTAAGACAAAGGTCAAAATCAGCTTTTGGCGACCAACTTTGTTTTTCAGGATCGAAAAAACGCGCTCCTGAACCATTGCGGATTATCTCTGTCATTTTCAAAAAGGGGTTTACTTTCCCTTCCAATTCATTTTTAATCCATTCGGCACACAAGGTATCTTCATCAGTCGGGTATTCGCAAGCGTAACCCATGCACACAAGTGAAACTGTTCTGGGTTGCTCACGCTGAATGTATCTTACAATGGCTCCGGCATTTACAAAACTTCCTGTAATAATTTCATCGGCATTAGAAGCGTTGGCAATTCCCTGCGTTCCTGAACTTGTGGTATGAACGATTGTTTTTCCAGTTAAATTAGCAGTTAATAACTGTGAAGGTGAATTCCCAAAATCAAATCCAGGTGGTTTTTGCTCGTTTCGTTCTCCGATTAACATATAATCAGGGTTTTTACGCTTAATTTCATAGGCAAGCTGAATATCTCCAATAGGAAATATTTTTAAAGTACCACAACCAAAAGCATAACATGCGGTGGAAAATGCACGAAAAACATCGATAATTACTGTTAAACCACTCGCATCTTTCGCTCCATCAAGCAATTGCAGAATTCTTATTTTCATAAAAAATAATTTATGCAAAGTAAAAAAAATAACTTAACATATACATACATTGTTTGGCATGATAATTGAATAGACAGATTTTTATATTTTATATGCCTGATTATATGCTATTTACGTACATTAAGGATAAATTAAATTAACATTCACATAAACTTTACAATAACTTTATAAAATATTAACACATGTTATACAGCATAGTTTTTAAAAACGCCCTATGTTTGTATCGTCATTTTAGTTAAACATTTAAAATATTTAAAATGAAAACAATGAAATTATTAATTACAGTAACAGCAGTAATGATTGTAGCAATTGTAACTGCAGTAGAGAAACCAAAAATGGATGTAATCCCATTAAATGCTGATCAGGCAATTGTGTCGATTACTAATGAAAACCCAGCTCTCTTCGAAATGAGTATTGAAACAAACAAAGGTGAATTGGTTTATTACAAACAGACCACCAAAGCTTCGACAGAATATAAGAAGACCTTTGATTTTGCAAATCTTCAAAATGGATCATATGTATTAAAATTGAAGGTTAACGACACAGGTGTTTTAAGAGAGTTTGAAGTTAGCAACAAAGAAATTCTTGTTGGAGATTCGAAAATGAAGTATGATCCTTACTTCTCTTTCAAAGACAACGTTTTGAAATTCTCGTACCTGAACTTCGATCAGGAGAATTTTAGCGTGTCAATCTATAATGGGGATGAGCTTTATTTTAACAAAAGAGTTGGCAAAGATTTTACAATTCAGGAAGGATTCAATCTTTCTAAATTAGAAAAAGGAAACTACAAAGTAGTTTTGAGTAGCTTTAACAATCAGTATGTTTACAACTTGGAAAAATAGATTAGAGAAAAGGTGAATTATTAAAAGCTCTGCAAATGCAGGGCTTTTTTTATAATTATTAAGAACAGGTTTCAAAAAATTGAAATCTGTTCTTTTTTATACCCCTAACCTGTTAACATTCGATACTGAAAATTGGGACAATTAAAATTAATTCACAGAAAACCATTTTGGATTTAAACTATTTACATGATAATTTGTCAAAGGCACTGTTTTTAACAATACAATACATTCAGAAGTGCAAATAAAAATCGAAAATCTAAACAAAGTATATAAAGGTGGCAGCTACGCTATTAAAAATCTGAACCTTGAAATACCTAACGGAATGTTTGGTTTGCTTGGGCCAAACGGCGCCGGAAAATCGACTTTAATGCGTATACTCGTAACACTCATGAAGCCCAGCAGTGGCAGGGTTTTGGTTAACGATTTGGATCTGGCAAAAAACAGGCGCGAAATCCGTTCAATGCTGGGATATCTGCCACAGGACTTCAGTTTTTTCTCGAAACTGAAAACCTACGAATTTTTGGATTATGCAGCCCGGTTAGCCGGAATGAAAAACGCCGCGAAACGCCGTACGGCTGTTGAACAAATGCTTGAGGAAGTGGGTTTGTTTGAAGCCCGCGATCGCAACGCAAACAAACTTTCGGGTGGTATGAAAAGACGTTTGGGGATTGCACAGGCGCTAATAAACGATCCAAAAATCATAATTGTTGACGAGCCAACCACCGGCCTTGACCCCGAGGAGCGTATCCGTTTTAGAAATCTGCTTTCGACAATCAGCACACGGGACGTTATTATCATCCTCTCAACACATATTGTTGGTGATATTTCTAGTACCTGCGACAACATGGCACTATTAAATACAGGAAAACTTGCATTTGCCGGCTCACCCGAACAGTTGGTCAAAGAAGCCGAAGGTTTTGTATGGCTCATCAAAGCAACCGAAAAAGAATATCTCGAAATAAACGAGAAATACCCTGTAATTTCAACCATTCCAATTGACGGAGGTTGGGAAGTACAGGTTGTTGCCGCTCAAATTAACGGTTATTACGGTGTGCAGATTGCTCCAAATCTCGAACATGCCTATGTTCATTTTATGGAAAATAAATTAAATCAGTGGACAAAAGTTTAACTCAAAACTAAATCGAAAATGATTTCAATTCATAACATACTATCCATCTCAAAATATGAGCGTAAAACGTTGTTAAGGAGCTGGTTTTTCAGAATTTTTAGCATCCTTTCTCTTTTAGTCCTTTTTGGGATGAATTTCGGCATGGTAATACAGGGCGGCGGTGGCGACGGCTGGGCTATCAAAGCAATTCCAAGTGCAATACCTTATTTCAACTTGCTTATATTGAATGTAGCACAAGCAATTATCGCAGTTTTTCTGGCATCCGACTTCTTGAAACGTGACAAAAAACTCGATACAACTGAAGTAATATATATGCGCTCGATGACTAATGGCGAATATGTAATTGGAAAAACATGGGGAAACCTTCAGGTTTTTCTTGTCCTCAACATATTGGTTGTAATACTTGCACTTATTTTCAACTTACTTGCAAAGGGAACTTCAGTTAGCTGGGTTTCATACGGAATCTATCTGATTACAATAAGTGTTCCAACACTTATTTTTATAATGGGGCTTTCCTTTTTGTTAATGAGTGTAATCCGCAATCAGGCAATTACATTTGTTTTGATTTTAGGTTATATCGGCATTACCCTCTTCCTTCTCCAGGCCAAGTATTATTACATTTTCGATTACATGGCGTTTAATATCCCAATGCTCAATTCTGATATTGTTGGTTTTGGAAATCTTGAAACCATATTGGTACATCGTGGAATTTATCTTTCGCTTGGTCTTGGATTTATTTTTGCCACAATTTTCTTGCTAAAAAGGTTGCCACAATCCGAAACATCAACATGGATTTCACTTGTATTGAGCGTTATTTTTGTGGCTGCTGGTGGTTTTTTGGCCTACAATCACATCGATAAATTCAAACAAACCGAACAATTCAGGGCCGAGGTAATTGAACTGAACAATAAATATGTTAGCATAAAATCCCCGTCAACCCTTTCCCAAACAATTAAAATTGAGCATAAACCCGAAACGATTGCAGCAACTTCGGAAATGACACTAAAAAACGAAAGTACCGAACCGATGCAAAAATTGGCTTTCAGCCTGAACGACGGGTTGCAAATTTCAACTTTTAAATTGAACGGAACCGAAACACCTTTTTTGCGCGAAAAACACCTTGTAATCGTATCCGACAAAGTGAATTTAAATCCCGGAGAAGAAATCAAAGTTGAATTTACCTATGAGGGGAATATAAATGAAGCACTTTGCTACCTCGATATTGACCCGGAAGTAATGCAGGAAAAATACGGCAATTTTGTTATCAATGTCGACAAGCGATATGCTTTTATTACACCCGAATATTTACTGTTGACACCCGAAGCTAACTGGTACCCAAGAACCGGCGTTACTTTTAGTTCCGAAAACATTGCGTGGTATCAGCCACAATTTATCAATTTTAACCTTGAGGTAAAAACAAAAGAAGGTTTACAGGCTGTTTCGCAGGGAACTATAAAAGAAATTTCGGCAGGAAATTTTGCATTCGAAAACAGCCATTCTTTAACGCAACTTACACTTGCTGTTGGTAAATACAAACAAAAGAAAGTACAAGGTAAAAACACCGAATTTGGCCTCTGGTATATTGACGGGCATGATTTTTTCACTGACTCCTTCAACGAAATTAACGATACAATTGCAAATGTTATAAGTGAACAATTCGAGGATTTCAAACGGACTTATAAACTTAATTATGCAAGTGAGAAACTTTCGTTGGTTGAAGTACCAGCTCAATTTAAAACTTTTAAACGAAGTTGGGCATCTGCGCAGGAATATGTTCAGCCCGAACAGATTTTAATTCCTGAAAAAGGTTATATGATAAGCGCAGCCGACTTTGAAGCACAAAAGAAAAACCAAAATCGATGGAATCGCGATGATAATTTGACTCCACAGGATTTAGAATTGCGCGTTTTTGGCGATTTCCTAAGGACTTTTACTTCGGAACAAGAACGCAACTGGCGCGGGGGACCTGGTGGTGGAACTCAGGAAGTTAAGCTAAACCCATACTTCATTTTTCCATTACTTTACAATTTTCAAAACAATATTCAGTCGGATCAATGGCCAATTACCAACCGCATTTTTGAAGCCTACCTTAAAAATCAGGTAACCGATATGCGTTCGGTTTTTATGAGTAGCATGCAAGGACAAAGTCCCGATGAACTGGCCAACATTTCGCTTCAGGACAGCACTTTCCAGGAAATCCTTGCCGATCCGAAACAAAAAGGAATAATAGAAAGTGTAATAAAA
>JBFHJA010000073.1:0-12601 GCA_041596165.1 Draconibacterium sp.
AATAAACATTTGGTGTTAAGTTCTGTTCATCCTTCTCCCCTATCTGCCAGTCGTGGTTTTTTTGGAAATAAGCATTTTAGCAGAACAAATGAATTTCTTACAAAAAATGGGGTGGAAAAAGTGGAATGGTAAAAGAGAGAAACCTCCCCAACCTACCGACAAATCGGGATAAACTCTCCAAAAGAAGAGCTTTAAGAATTGAATACAAAATCAAGTAAATTGCATTTTAAACTCTGAACCCGAAACTTTGAACTCACTTTTACCACTTATAAACTATGGAGTTGATATTCATTCCGGCCCCCACAGAACACAAAACAATATAATCGCCTTTGTCAACTTTGTGCCCATTCATTTTTCCCTTAATTACCAAATCAAGTAAAGTAGGAACTGTGGCTGTTGATGAATTACCAAGTTTACTTATGCTCATGGGCATAATTTCATTCACATTTCCCTCTTCCTTGTACAATTTAAATACGTTATTCAGTATCACCTCGTCCATTTTCTCGTTGGCCTGGTGGATAAACACTTTCTTTACGTCACTTAAATGCAGTCCGGCTTTGTCCAGGCTTTCTTTCACCACTTTTGGCACTGTACTGATAGCATAAACATACAATTTGTGCCCAACCATTTTTACAAACTGATCGTTTCCTTTGAAATCGGGATTGTATGATTCGCCCAGTGTAAGCAACGAAGCATGCTGAGCAGAATCCGATCGGCTCGAATGGCATAAAATACCCGTGGGCTCCTCACTTTCAACAGCTTCAACAATTGTTGCTCCTGCACCATCGGCGTAAATCATGGAATCGCGGTCGTGTGGGTCTGAAATACGGGAAAGCACATCAGCACCAACAACAACACCACGTTTCATAAAGCCGCTTTTAATATAAGCATCGGCAACAATCATTCCCTGTGTCCAACCTGGACAACCTGAAATAATATCGTGCCCAATGCAAGATGGATTTTTGATATTCAGTTTTAGTTTTACCTTGTTTGCCAGCGCCGGAAGGGCATCCATTCGCACATTTCCTGTTTGAATATCACCAAAATTATGGCTGACAATAATAAAGTCAAGGCTTTCCATTTCAACACCCGCAGAATCACATGCATCTTTCACGGCAAGAGCTGCAATATCAGAAGTTACCTGTCCTTCAGCAACATAACGTCTTTCCGCAATATTTGTGATTTCGTAGAACTTTTGAATTATTTCCTCGTTAGTTTTGTCGGTTATTTTCTTTTTCGACGGTTCGTAAAACTCATGGTTAAGGAAATAATCATTTTTAATAACCTGGGGTGGAAGATAGCTGCCTGTCCCTATAATTCGTGTGTAAACTTCTTTTTTCATTGTAATCCAACCTCTTAACTTTCTACTGTATCGAAATATCTTTTTAATTCAAATTTATCTCCATCGAATACTCCGTAGGAAAAACTCTTTATCCAGTCACCCAACAGAACAAAATTTGTGTTCTCGTTCATCGGAGTATTGACCATTTGATGACGATGGCCAAAAATAAAATAATCAACTTGTTCCTTCTTCAAAAAATTCTCTGCAAATTTATACATCCCGTCGACATTAACATTAAATTCATCTTCTTTTTCGAATTTTGCTGTCCTGCTCGATTTCGACCATTTATGTGCAATATGCAAAGCAAGATTTGGGTGTAACCGCGAATATAACCATTGCAATTTTCTATTAGTAAATATTTTTTTCAGTCGTATGTAACCAACGTCACTTTCATCCAACCCATCGCCATGAGCCAAAAAGAATTTTTTGCCTTCAATTTCTTTTACAATTTCCTGACGATGAACTATAACCCCTAATTCAGATGGCAGATAATCGAAAACCCACAAGTCATGGTTTCCCGGGAAAAAATACACAGGGATTCCCCTGTCGGCTATACTGGCTATCCGCCCCAGGATGCGTGTGAATCCACGTGGTACAACTTTTTTATATTCCCACCAAAAGTCGAAAATATCCCCCATCAAATAAAGTTCCTTCACATCATCGTTAATGCTGTCAAGCCACCGTGCAAAACGCAACTCACGTTCGTGGTTATTGCTAAGTGCGGGTGCCCCAAGATGAACGTCGGAAACAAAATATATTTTCCCTTTTTCTGTCAAAACTATATTGTAAAGATTTTTATGAGAGATCTAATCTCAGAATCATTTTAGAATTTTGGCAAGTGCTTTGTCCAAATCAACACCGGTTAGGTTTTTAGCTGCAATCTTTCCTTCCTTATCCAATAAATAATTGTACGGAATGCTCTGGATATTATAACTTAACCTTGCTGTTGTGCTCCCTTCCAGATCTCCGACGTTTATCCAACTTAGGTTGTCTTTGTCAATTGCATCAATCCATTCACTCCGATTTGTTCCAACATTCACCTGATAAATTTCCAATCCTTTTGATTTATACTTCTTGTAAGCATCAAACAACAAACTATTTAGTAATCTTGACCCTTGATCTTCAGCAGCCCAAAAATGCAGCAACACCACTTTACCTCTTAAAGATGTAAGTGCAATTTCTTTGCCATTGGGATTGGGCAGCACAATTTCAGGACTGTTAACACCTTCCTGTTCAATGTATTGTTTCATTTTTGCAGCTTTCTGACTACGCAAATATTCCAGTGTATTTTCATACAAAGCTTTTACAAGAATTGAGTTTGGATAAATGGCATTTAAAGCAGAAGCTGCAGTACGCATGGTTTGCAAATCGCGGATCACATAACTTTGATCCTTATATTTTTGGTACAAAGCGAAAACACTGGCCATCGAAAACGGGTTATTCAATACAAAATTGGTAGAAAATTTACTCTGCTCTTCAATTAACGCAGCATATTCCTGATTCCATTTTACTCTTAGATTTTCATAGTCAGGATTTGCAATGTACAAGTTGCTCAACTGCCGCAGTGAATCCAGCTTGTGCTCAGTCCTGTTTAGTTTTTCTGTTAATTCCTTAATTTGAGCTGAACCTAATGAACCTTCAACAACATATTCTCTTCCAAAATTAGCGTTGTCAGCTTCAACAAAAACATTATCAAGGGAATCGACCAACAGAACTACAAATTTATCAGACAATTTTAAGAGATAAAAAGTAGGAATTGATGTTTTACCTTTAAACTCAAATTCACCATTTTTATCTATTACAGTTTTTGAAACAGGTTTTGTTGTTGAAACAAGAAATTCCTCAAGATAAATTGTATCACCCTCAGCATGGCTGATTTTACCGCCTATTGTAAATTGGTTACTTTTTTTTTGGCAACTGCTAAAAACAATCAAACCGGCTAAAACAACAAATAAAATACGTTTAAGAATCATGCTATGCTTTATTTTAAAGGGCGTAAAATTAACAAAATCCACTATACCAAAAACAGTATGATTGAAAATAACATATTTTAAGAAATTCGCTTTTGTGTGATTTTCTTATTTTTGCGGCCACTATCTCATTAAAAAAATATATGTTCGCTTATATTCATAAAAACACGTGAAATTATATACAGATTTAAATCAGTTTAAAGCCCTAAAACCTGTTGTTACAATTGGTACTTTCGATGGGGTTCATTTGGGACATCAAAAGGTAATATTGCGTTTGCAGGAATTTGCAAAACAGCACAAGGGTGAAACCGTAATATTCACATTCCATACGCACCCGCGTCTTATTACATCTCCCAATGAGAGCAATTTAAGATTATTGACAACTCTCAAAGAGAAAATAGATCTTTTTGAAAAATATGGGATTGACCATCTGATAGTTTACAAGTTTGACAAAGAATTCTCTGATCTTTCCTATAATGAATTTGTTGAGAAAATACTTGTTGATAAAATCAAAACTCATTGTCTTGTAGTAGGTTACGACCATAAATTCGGGAAAAACCGGGAAGGAGGATTTGACTATCTTCAAAAATGTGCAGCGAATTTCAATTTTGAAATAGAAAAACTTGACGCACTTTTAGTTAAAGAAGAAAGTGTGAGTTCAACAAAAATTAGAGATGCCCTGCAAAATGGTAAAATCGAAAAAGCCAATCATTATTTAGGTTACCTTTTTACCTTACACGGTGTGGTTGTAGAAGGTAAACAACTTGGGCGAAAACTGGGTTTCCCAACAGCAAATATTGAGGCATCTGACAAATACAAAATCATACCTGGTTATGGTGTTTATGCTGTGAAAGTAGAACTTGACGGCTCTGTTTACAACGGGATGCTGAATATTGGAACCCGGCCCACATTTAACAATAATGCCGATAACAGAAGTATTGAAGTAAATATCTTCGATTTTGAGGGAGATTTATATGGTAAAGAAATTACCTTAAAATTTGTTGGGAAAATAAGAAACGAAAAAAAATTTAACAATATTGAAATGCTTGTTTCTCAGTTGACAGAGGATAAAAAAGCCGCGTTAAAATTGCTCAGTGCCAAATCGGAATAGAATAATTTTACTTTTTTATTAAAACACACGAAACCGGCAAATGATCGGATACTCGAAAATCATTCGCTTTAAAATTAAATGACTCGAAAATATCGCTGTAAAAAATGTTATCAATTCGGTATGACGGTAATTTCCCAATATATGTTCTTCCAAATCCTCTGCCTGATTCAATAAAAGCATCATTTAATTCGCCCCGCAATTGCTGGTAGGAGTATGACACAGGAGTATCGTTAAAATCACCACAAATAATTACCGGGTAATTTGTTTGATCAATAATCTTTTTAATTTCCCGTGTTTGCAGGGCGCGCATTTGAAACGCATGTTTAAGTTTCGACCCAATTTCCCTGATTTCTTTAATATCCTTTTCCTCGTCAATTTTTGGAGAATCAATTATTCCATATTTCCTCGGATCTATTTTATAGGACTGCAAATGCACGTTAAAAATGCGCACCGTGTCCGAATCTATGATAACATCGGTAAAAATGGCCATGTTATTTGATTTTTCGTGTCTGATTTCGCCCATTTTAATAATTGGATATCGCGTAAATGTAACCTGCCCGTATGTTTCGCTGGTGCGGGCATAATGATAATGGTAAATTGATTTAAGATTTTTTACAGCCTCAGAAACATTAAATATGTTGTTTTTACGCATACGGGATTCCTGAAGGCAAATAATATCAGCATTCTGTTCATCTAAAAATGCAAGTATTTTGTCGGCATTTTTCTTTTGGCTGCCACTACCGTTGCCTTCAAAATTATGTACGTTGTATGATATTATTTTAACACCTTTTTCTTCGGTAGTATTCCCACTGAATTGGATGTACCGCTGAATAAAACCTATGCCCAACAAAATTGTCAGTAAAGATAAAAGCATGTTGCTCGGTTTAATCAACAACCAAAAAACCACAAATATGGAATTTATGAAAACAAATATTGGGAATGCCAAACTAAAAAAAGATGGAACCCAGAGTTTATCCGGGGGGATAAAAACGGCCAGATAACTTATCAATAGCGCAAAAGCCACTAGAATGTTCAAAAACAAAAACAGAGATATAAAAGCCTTCTTCACAATCAATTTCGTTGCTGAATTTATTTCGCCAAGATAGAAAAAAAGAGCTTAGGAAATCGGGGGAAATTGTGACAGGAAAGTTTTTAATCCAAAGAAATTGGTTTGCAATAATTGTGAAAAACAGTGATAAATAGCTGAATCAAATATTGTTGATACAAGAAATCATTCGGTTTTTCCCGTTAATATCTTTTCTAACTTCGATGTGATGAAACCCACTTTTTGACAATAAATCAACCATTTCCATGCTCAGGTTTTCGTTTATTTCAAAAAATAATTTACCGTTTTTACATAAACTCTTTTTAGCAAAAACTGCAACTGCCCTGTAAAATATGAGTGGATCTTCGTTGGTAACAAACAAGGCAATTTCGGGTTCGTGATTTAAAACATTACTGTGCATTTGTGCCTTTTCACTTTCTCTGATATACGGTGGATTACTTACAATAACGTCATATTTTTCTCCATCTAAATTAAGGTTGAGCATATCGGCAGGAGAAAAATTAACTTCGAGCCCATTTTCAGCCGCATTTTTACGGGCGATTTCAAGTGCTTCAACCGAAATATCCAAACCTGAAACTTTTGCATTTTTTAATTGGCTTTTAATTGCAAGCGCAATACAACCGCTGCCAGTTCCAATATCAAGAATTCTGCAATTTACCGGCAATTTGGTTTGAACAACCCACTCCACAAGTTCTTCGGTTTCAGGCCGGGGAATTAAAACTGAAGGAGTTACATTTAATTTCAATCCATAAAATTCAGTTTTCCCAATAATATATTGTATGGGCTCGTTATTTTTAAGCCTCAAAACAATAGATCCAATTTTTTCGGCATGGTTTGGTGAAATTATATCTTGCTTTTTCAAAATCTGCTCTGTAAAATCCCATCCACAAACACTCTCGAATATTATTCTTTTAAAACCTTCAATTTCAGTTGGCGGATACAAACCGGCCAATTCTTGTTCAATATATTGAATAGTCAATTTCATTATTTACTTTTGAAAGTGCAAAGTTATACTTTATTGGCAAAATGAATAAACACGAGAAATACATGAAACGCTGCCTCGAATTGGCCCAAATGGGGGCAGGCAGTGTTTCACCAAATCCAATGGTTGGCTGCGTCATTGTTCACAACGGTGCAATTATTGGTGAAGGATTTCATGAAAAATATGGCGGCCCACATGCTGAAGTAAATGCAATTCATGCTGTAAAAAATACAGCTTTGTTGGCGGAATGTATACTTTATGTGTCGTTGGAACCATGCGCGCATTATGGTTTAACACCTCCCTGCTCTGACCTGATTATCGAAAAAAAAATTCCGCAAGTTATAATAGGCACAATTGATTCTTTTGCGAAAGTGGCTGGAAAAGGAATAGAGAAAATGCTAAAAGCAGGGATTGACGTGCAGCTTGGTGTAATGGCAAAAGAGTGCCGCGAAATAAACAAACGCTTTTTTACTTTTCATGAAAAAAAGAGACCTTTTGTAATTCTGAAATGGGCCGAAACAACAGATGGATTTATTGATTCCGCCCGGTCGGAAAAGGATTTTGGCGAACCCACCTGGATAACCGGGAAAAATGCACTGCTGCGAGTTCACCAAATGAGGGCAGTTGAAGACGCCATTTTGGTGGGAACAAATACTGCACAAAAAGACAATCCTTCGCTTACAGTCAGGCATTGTGAGGGAAGAAATCCTGTAAGACTTGTAATCGACAAACAATTGCGGCTAACTAAAACTCTTCATCTTTTTGATGGTTCGGTAAAAACACTCGTATTTAATTCGATAAAGAATGAAGAATCAGATTTTATTGAATTTATTAAAATCGATTTCGATAAAAAGTTGGTTCACCATATTTTAAAAAACCTTTACCAGCGAAACATTCAATCATTGATTGTTGAAGGCGGAAAGCAACTTCTCGATAGTTTTATTACTGCTAATTTGTGGGACGAAACATTTCGTTTTGTTGGGAATCAACATTTTAATGATGGAATTGAAGCACCCGTAATTCCAGGAATTCCTGTATCATCAGAGACAATTGACAATGACAGGTTATTAATTTATAAAAATATAAGTTAGTTGTCAGTCACAAATTTAGGACCTCCCCGCATTATTTCAATTTTTAGCACATTTTCGACATACTGAAAATAATGAAATAACTTATGGTTGAGCTCAAAACCATATTCTTCGTTTGAATGGTATCCCGTAATTGGGGAAAAAAACGAGCCTTTACCCAATTCAATCGATTTGTGATTCCATGCGCTTACATACTTTCTGTTCCAGTTTTCATAATATTGGAGCGAACGGTCCATTGAAGGTTTTTTATGGCTGGCATACCAAGTTTCAAATTTTGAATCATAAGTTTCAATACCATATTCAACACTGTCAACTTTTGCAACCGGTTGGTCTTGTTCAACTTTCACAGTTGCTTTTGGTGCAGAACAAGCCCAAATCAAAAAAATTATCGTCAAAAAAATAAATACTTGCCTCATGTTTGTTTTCCTCCGTTCAAAATAAAATCCTTTTGCTTTTACGAATCAAGTAACTAAATTGCTTTTAACGCCAAAAATCATGAAATTTGGGCAGAAAAAAAACTATTCATTAATAATGGACTGGAATATTTTTTGGAGAATCTTTTCATTTGTTTTTCTTATTACTGCAATTCCGGTTGCGGTGATGATTATTCTTGAAAAAAGATCACCCTTTAAAACTATTGCATGGATTTTGGTTCTTATTTTAGTTCCAATCTTTGGCTTGGTTTTCTATTTATTTTTTGGACAGGAGTACCGAAAGCAAAAACTTTTTTCACGCCGCGGAGTGAAAAGTTTGGGAAAAATCAGGAGACTTTCAACCAAACAGTTGCGCCAAATTGAACATACCGATTTGCAGCTTAGCACCGAAGTTTTAGAGAAAAAAAATATTATCAGATTATTGCTCAACAACTCCGACTCGCTGTTAACCACAGGAAATCAGTTACAAATCCTTAACAACGGCACTGAAACTTTTGAAGCAATTTTTAAAGCCATAAGAAGTGCAAAACACCACATTCATCTTGAATATTATATTTTCGACAATGATATAATTGGTAATCAAATAAAAAAATTATTGATTGATAAAAGTAAAGAAGGAGTTGAGGTTAGGATTATTGTTGACGATGTTGGAAGCTGGGATTTAAAAGAACGTTTTTTTGAGGAATTGAGAGAAAGCGGAATAGAAATATATCCGTTTATGGAAGTTCGTTTCCCGAGATTAACTTCGAGAGTAAATTTCAGAAACCACCGCAAAATTTTAATTGTTGACGGCAAAGTTGGATTTACAGGAGGAATAAATATTGCCGACAGATATATTCAAGGAAAACCCAAAATTGGTCCGTGGCGCGATACGCATCTTCAGTTAACCGGTGATGCAGTAGCTACAATGCAGGTAGTTTTTGCAGCCGATTGGTATTTTGTAATAAACGAAAACCTGGTTGGTGAAAAATATTTTCCACCATTAACCGAAGAAATTGGAACTCCTGTACAAATATCAGCCAGCGGTCCCGATTCTGATTGGGAAAATATTGAACAAGCCTATTTTTCGGCAATTCTGAATGCACGAAAATATGTATATCTCACTTCGCCCTATTTAATGCCGCCACAAACTTTGGTTTCAGCATTAAAAACAGCAGCATTGAGCGGTGTGGATGTGCGGATTATTATTCCTGAAAAATCAGATGCGATTACCCCAAAATGGTGCTCATTTTCCTATGTTGAACAGTTTCTTGAAGCTGGCATTAAAATCTATTTTTATCAAAAAGGTTTTATCCATTCCAAAACACTGATGATTGACGATGTTTTTTCAACAATCGGAACCACAAACCTCGATTTCAGGAGTTTGGAAACAAATTTTGAAATAAATGCATTTATTTACGAAAGGAAGTTTACCCGCTTGATGCTAAAACATTTTATAAATGACTTGAGAAATAGCCGTGAAATTAAATTGGCAGAATGGGAAAAACGCCCGTGGCACTTTAAATTGCGCGAATCGCTGGCGCATATTGTTAGCCCGATGTATTAGAAGCAAATATTACTTCCTGGCCTTTCCGTCAACGGGCAGAAAAGGAGAAAGAAATTCAAAACGGCAATTTCCCCAAATCAAGGTTTCCTCCTGAAAGGATGATTCCCACTTTTCTATCCTGAATGTCAATTTTACCTTCCAAAATTGCAGCCAGCGGAACAGCTGACGATGGTTCGATAATTATTTTCATCCGCTCCCATATCATGCGCATAGCTTCCACAATTTTTTCTTCGGAAACAGTTACAATATCATCCACATTTTGCATGATGATTTGAAAATTGCGTTGGCCAAGTGAAGTCAACAGTCCGTCGGCAATGGTTTTTGGATTAATGGAAGGAATGATTTTTTTAGCGTAAAAAGATTGAAAAGCATCATCAGCTCCGGCAGGTTCAGCCGCAATCACTTTGCACCCGGGTAATAAATATTTTGTTGATAGTGCTGTTCCACTTAACAAACCACCACCGCCAACGGGGGCAATTATAATATCGAAACCGCCAAAATCTTCTATTAATTCTTTGGCAGCAGTTCCTTGTCCCGATATTACATTAAAATTATTGTAGGGGTGGATTTCTGTTGCACCGGTTTCAATAACGATTTTTGCAAGTGTATCTTCACGGGCTTGCAAGGTTGGTTCGCAAAAAGTAATAATTGCGCCATAACCGGCAACTGCTTTCTTTTTAATTTCAGGCGAATTGCCGGGCATTACAATGTGGGCAGCAATTCCACGCATTTTTGCCGCCAACGCCAGTGCCGCCGCATGATTGCCGGACGAGTGTGTTGCTACTCCTTTTTGAGCTTCCTCATCTGTCAATGAAAAAACAGCATTACACGCTCCCCGAAATTTGAACGCTCCAACTTTTTGAAAGTTTTCGCACTTAAAAAACAGGTTACCACCAACAATCTCATTAATACTCGATGAAGTTAAAACAGGGGTTTGATGGGCATATTTTTTTACGATTTCGTGTGCTGCCTGCACATTGGCAAAAGTTGGAATATCCATATTAATCGGGTTTTGAAAATTTTTGATTCAACAAATCAAAATCAGTTTTATAAATCGACTGGTTCGAAAGCTCTTTTATACGTTTTAATCCTGAAATATAGAGATAAACCAAAAATCCGAGAAAAATTATGCTCAGCCACTCGATGCCGGTAAACAGGATAAAATCGTAAATTCCATGTAGGATAATTGGATACAAAAGCGCTTTTTGTTTTAACTGATATCGTTTTTTCTCGTAAAACTTCGCCATTCCAAAATAGAAACCCATTGTAATGCCAAAAATTGCATGTGCCGGAACTGCTGTAATGGCGCGTGTTATACCAGTTCCAAAACCGTTTCCCATTACATATAAAACATTTTCAACAGCTGCAAAACCCAACGAAATAAAAACTGCATATACAATTCCGTCCATCTTATCATTAAACTCCTTTCGCTTCCAAATCAATAAATAAAGTGCTATGTATTTGAAAAGTTCTTCTGAAAAAGCGGCAACTACAAAAGCATTCCAGGCTGCTTTAACCAGTCCGGAAAACAAATCGCTAAATCCACTCAAAAAGCGCTCAATAAAAAGAATAGGGATCACAGTTACAGCGCCTACAAACAATGATAAAAGCAAAAGACGAATGGGTTCGCGTTCGTATTTATCACGGAAATAAATATACCCTGCAATTATAAAAACCGGGGCCAGTGCAAGAATCAATAAGTTCATATTTTTGAATGTGAGATTTTAGCAGTGAGTAGTGAGTATCAAGAATCTGGTATCAAGTATCAAGATTTGAGTTTAAATTTTTTAACCTTGAACCCGGAACTTTAAACTCTGGAACCTCAGAGACTTTTCACCAACTCCTTCATTATCAGCGTCATTTTCGGCTCTGCTTTCATTGCCACTTCCTGCACTTCTTCGTGTGAAATCTCCACAATTTCGCCAGGTACACCGCTGTCGGTAACAATTGAAATTCCGAATACCTTTAAATTCATATGCCGCGCTACAATAACTTCCGGCACCGTTGACATTCCAACAATATCAGCGCCCAGCAATCTGAACATTTTATACTCAGCCGGAGTTTCGAAAGTTGGTCCTGAAACGCCAACATAAACTCCTTCTTTTACAGCAACGTTATTTTGTAGTGCAATTAGTTTGGCTTTATTTCGCAAACGTTCATCATAACACTTGCTCATATCGGGGAAACGCGGACCAAGTTCACTGTCGTTTTTACCCCGCAGTGGATGGTCAGGGAAAAAGTTAATATGGTCGGTTATCAGCACAATTTCGCCAACCTGCCAATCGGGATTTAACCCACCGCTTGCATTTGAAACAAACAGGTTTTTGATACCCACATACTTCAAAACCCGCACAGGGAAAGTAACTTCCTTCATTGAGTACCCTTCGTAATAATGAAAACGCCCTTGCATGGCAAGCACTTTTTTGTCGCCAAGTTTGCCGTAAATTAACCGTCCGGCATGGCCATCCACAGTTGAAACGGGAAAATTTGGTATTTCGTTGTACGGAATTGATTCGATGATTTCAATCTCTTTTACCAGGCCGCCCAGGCCTGTTCCCAAAATAATTCCAATTTCAGGATTATCGTTTATTCTTTCTTTTATGAAGCTCGCGGTTGCTTTTATTTTCTCCAACATAATTTAAAATTTTCTTATTGAATTCATTTTCCCCATCGTCGAGAAATTTAACTTTCACTGGCAGATAGTACAAATTGGCTTTAAACTCCTCGGGCAAATTTGGCATATCTTTTATTCGCATTGAATCTTTTTCAGTTGTAACAATTATTTTTTTGTCAGCTTGCAACGCCTCAAACTTCTGCATAATCGAAACAATTTCCGCATCAGTATAATAATGATGATCGGAGAACGATCGAGTTTCGATTTTCTTTGCAAATTGTTTTAGATGGGCATAAATTAGTTTTGGCGATGCAATTCCTGTCACCACCAACATGGCATACGATTTATCAGTATAAAATGAACTGCTGAGTTTTGGAGCCGAAAAAACCGGCTCGATATTTCCATGGTCGAATGTTGTAAAAAACAGACTTTGATAGGGTTTCAGTCG
>JBFHJA010000074.1:0-12523 GCA_041596165.1 Draconibacterium sp.
TACCTAACAAAATAAATGCCTGGTTCTATTCCATTCATCGGAATCATTTTTGCCTGACCCGCAGAAAACTGCACGTTTTTTACAACCTGACCTGTTGTATTTATTATACTGATTTTTGCATTTGTGCTTTTATCAGAAATATTTAAATATAAAATATTCTGAACAGGATTTGGGAATACATTGAAATATACATTCTTTTTCTGCTCATCAATGGCGGTTGGGAACGTTACTTCGAGACCAAATACCAGCCATTCCTTTAGCCTTCCTGCATCGGTTGCCGAAAGTTTCAGATTATATGTTCCCATTGCATTTTCGGGCGGGTTACCAATAATCGTTAACGTTTCCGGATTAAAACTCATCCAGACAGGAAGTGCAGAATTATTTTCGCCTGAGAGTTTAAAGGTGAGTTTATCGCCAACATCAGGATCGGTAATACTGTTTGCGGGCAGTGTTATTGAATTTTCCATACCCGTATAAAAATATTGTGTCCCAGGATATTGCGTAATTTCAGGTGGGTCGTTTATGTTCAATACCGAAATATAAACTGTTTGTTCTGATTCTTTCACTCCATCGCTCACTTTAATTTTAAACTGGAAATCTTCCACATCTTCATTATGCGGTACTCCTGTCAATAATTTTGTATTCTCGTTAAAAGTGAGCCAGGTGGGTAGGCCTTCAAAACTATAAGTCAATTTGTCTCCCTCTTTGTCTTCCGCTTTAACATTGTAAACATAAACCTGGTTTTGAATTGCATAAGCCTGCGGGCTCGCTGTAAACTGAGGTGGATAATTTATATCAACAACCTGGAAACTCCATTCTTTTTCAAAAGTTGCCCCACTACTGTCCGTTACCATTACCAAAATATTATAAGCATCTTTTTGGTCGCGATTTAAGGCCTGCATCAAAATCAACGAATCGCCATTTATAACAAACATTGCGTTTCCTTCGTCGTTTATGCCGTTTCCAGCTTTCAAACTGAATGTATGTAAATCACCAAAATCCTGATCTTCGGCTGTTAACAAGGCAACACTTGTATTTATTTTTGTTGATTCACTTAATGTTTTAGTTGAGAATAAAATTTCAGTTGGAGGATCATTTTCATTTAAAACTTCAATATTGAAATATTTATCCTTTGTTATCCCCTTTTTGTTATCCACCCTGATTTTGAGTTTGTAATGCGATTTTTCCTCAAAATTCAAACGATTTTTCGCAAAGAGTTTTTTCTCTTTGATGAAGAAAAACCCATTTTCAGTATCGGTGTCATCCACAAAACTAAAATCATAACTTGAACCCAAAGTATTTGAAACCGCGCTGAGCTGACCAACAAACACAGAGTCAACATTCTCTTTCAATTTACTGTTCGACAGGAAAATCTCTGTTGATTCATCAATCGCCTGAGATACTATTACCTTATAAACATTTGTTACAGTACCATCTCCGGAAACGACGCTGTAGAAAACCGGATTTTTAAAATTATTTGCCGTAATTCCACTCTTCTGCTCTACTCCATTCACATAGGCTTTTGCCCCCAGAGAAAGGTTAAAACTGGCAATAATATTGCTCAAATCTCCACCAGTTTCCTGCAAAATAATTATCTGTAAATTATATATGGTAGTGTGGCCTTTCTGATTCGGTATGGTTATCGAAGTAATTTTTGCTTCAAATGTGGCATTGTTTCCCGAAAACAAAAACGGGCTGCTGATAGATCCTTTGATATCGTTTACAATAAAGTTTATCTGGCTCAACACCTCAACTTCCTTATCTGCACTGGCATCGTAAATTTTAAATGTTACTGTTCCGGTGGGTTCATCATTGTAAATCATCAGAAAAACAAAATAATCGCTTAACGCACTTTGGTATTTTACATTTGTAATACCCCTACATTCGCCGTCAATAAAAGCCGCAACCACATCATTTTCATCCACAGAAAAAGCCCCGTCAACAGAGACTTTTCCTGTTATTGTCATCGAATAATCGAATAGATTCGGATTTACTTCCCATCCTGCGGGTTGTGACATTGCAGCAATTCGGAAACAAGCAAACACAACTACCAAAACAATTTTATATATTTTTTGTGCTTTCATGATTACCTGGTTTTTGAGATTTTTACTGTTTCAACCGTATCGCCCGAAATAAAACGGATGTAGTACATTCCGGTAGAGACACTTTCTCCGGATTGGTTGTTGCCATCCCAAACTGCAGTATTTGTGCCGCTCACCGGATATCCTTTGTAAATATTTCTCACAAGCGAACCATTTGCATTTACCACATCAATTGTAACGGACTCATTTGTTGCTGAGAATTCGACATTTACCTGTTTGTTAAACGGATTTGGATAGCACCTAATAAATGCTTGATTTTCAAATCCGCCACTACTTGTCCATACAGTTTTCAAGGTTAATATTACTGGTTCTTTGGTACTTCCAAACACGGCATCCAAAGTAAAAGGAATTGTTTCAGCAATGGAATAAGTGTTACCGGTTGCTCCGTCATACAATCTGAAACCGATTTTTTGCCCGTTTACACTATTACTGATATTCAGGAAGAAAGGATCATAACCGATTCCTGCATTTTGCAAAGGCGAACCAAATCCATGACATTCATCGTTAATAAAGCTACCAAGCACCATATTACTGTTAACTTTTACCCCGGGGGCATTTGAAACATCGAGCCTGGCAACCACCGAAATATTTCCCTCGTATGTTGAAAGATCGTTGCTCCAACCCAATGGCGCTGAAGAATAATACGGTACTTTTGCATCCTTGAAAACCGTTCCGTTAGGATATATCAGGGTTGCGTCCTTTTTAACATTCAACATGTAACCTAAACCGGGTTGCATCAATTCAAGCGTACCCAGCCAGCCAACGCGTTCATCGTACATTGAAAAAGCATACTGGCTTTTGATAATTTCTGAATTGGAGGCTACATACAACCTAAGTGCATCGTTTACATCCATTGCCAAATCGGGTATATATCCAATGTGGTTCCAGCCTGTGGTTAATGTTATCGGGTTTTCTTCGGGAACTATTTGTTCGCCACTGTAAACAATTGTGTCGGTATTGCTTATTTTAATTTGATACATCTTCGTATTGTTAATAGAATCAATTCCACCGATGTTCCAGCCGTTTGTTATATCGAAGCTGTTAAATCCAACACCATGTGATTTGATCTGGTCATTTTGCTCTGGTTCCAATGCACTTAAAAATGAATTCAAATTTTTGCCGTTCGATGATTTTTTATTAAACGAAACCCAGTTCCAGCCTTTAGCCAACGGAATGTATTGCCGGAACAAATTCTTAGCTTCAAAAATAACAGGCAAATAAGTGGTACCTAAAACCGCATTTGTTTTAAACACGGTATTCTCAGGTGTTACATTATCCAGAATCTGGCCAGCGCTGGCATCCCAAATCCGGAACTCCAACTCTTCTCCATTAACATTACCATAAACATTTAGAAATACAAGATATGAATCAAAATCAGATATGTACCGAACATTTGTTACTCCGCGAATTGAATCGGTGCCACGTTTAAAGGCAGCAACCATATCAAAAATATCGGTTGAAAGAACTCCTTCAATTTTTACGGAGCCAACCATACTCATGTTTGCCTCGAATTGCGCGGGATCAATCTTCCAGTTTGGAGGTGTTTTATACACACGAACTGTTAAAGGGAGTTTTTCGTCGAACCCATTTTCGGTTCGCAGGATTATGTCTTCGTTATACTCGCCAATGTTCAATGCCGGATTAATGGTAAAGACAATTTCTCTCGTTGATTCCGGATTAATCACACCTGATGATGGATTAGCTGTTAACCAGGGAGGCAGATTTGTTATACTGAAACCAACTTGCTGCCCACCAGTATTCTTTATCGACGAAACAAATTGTAAAGGTTTGTATAATTCTTTCGTAAAATCACGCCGTTCATCTTCCCAACGTACCTGATTTCGGCTCACATAAGCTGTCCATGTTACAGGAGATGCCATGCGATTGCCATATTTGTCCTCAACACCTTCAACAGTAATTTCTATGATATTCTTTTCCAATTGAGGCATTACATAAGGTTTGGGGTTTATCAGTATTGCATCAGCCGAAGCAACATAATCATAAGCAATACTTTGCACAGGCCTTACATCCTTAATATTGGGGGCATCAGTAGTGTATCCACTTTGAACACAAGATGTTGCATCCAATGCATTCTGGTCAATCACAAAATTCTCCAGCGTTTGTTTTTGCTGCATTACCCCCAGGTTATCTTTATAATATCCTTCGAAAGGGAGATACACCAATAATCCTTTTTCGTCGCCTGCCAGTTTCGAATTCATATCGAGCCTAATTTGTGTAGCTGTTTTAGCAAGATCCCAAAGTCTGAATTCATCCAGCATTCCCTGGTAATAGCGGTCTTCGCCACTACCGATTATATTGCTCCATTTTCTGGCCCCAAGCACCATTTTACTGCCTGCAATTCCACCCACGATGGTATTGGGCTTTTCATTTTGAGTTTGCCCGTCAATATATGCCGAAATATTTCCACGACGGCGGATTACCATGGCAAAATGGTGCCATGTATTATCGAAATAATCGTTGCTTACCGCTTCAAATACATTGCCTTTGCTTGCAACCCATATTTTACCGTTTGGTGTGGCATAAACGCTCATCGCCTTTTGCATCAGGTTATTTCCTTCTAACCCATCGCCTTTTTGGTTTGAAAACAAACAAACTGTATCTGTTGGATTACTGGCTTTAAACCAGAATTCCATTGTATAATCCATTTCAGGAAGAATGGAAAAATAACCTGTATTGAACTCTACACAATTATTATCGGCAAAATTCCAAGACGAACCTCCGGGATAAGTTTCCCATGATGCAAAAACTTCCATATGACGATTGGCTGCCTTGTCTTCTGCCAGTTCTCCAAAAGCCTCATTTATTGGCCAGTAACCATACAAACCTACTTCGTTTCCGGAAAGAGCAACATATTGGTTGGAATAAATATCACCCAGGGTTATTGTTTTTGACCAAATCCGTAATTCATACAAGCTACCCTTGAATGGCGAACCACTATTTGCAACTGATTTGCCCACATAAATTTTACCAGAATTGATTACTGTTGCGCCTGAACTGCGGACTTCAAGAATAATCTTATCGTTTTGATAGATAAAAATATCCCCGGTTTCATAGTCAAAAATAAAGGCCAGATGTTGCCATGCTTCCGGGGGAACAGTTGTCGAAAATTCCAAAGGTGTTTCGTAAGTTACATTTCCAATTTTAAAATAGGTTTTATAACCGTCCTTTAATCCAATTTCTATACTCTTTGCAGGATCATTTCCCTGAGAAAGAATAGCTTCGTTACCGTAATTATCAGGCCGCACCCAAAATTCAACTGTAAACGACTTGTCTTTAAATGAAATACCTTCCGGGATAGTGGCATAATCAGTTGTTCCATTTAACTTCAAATATGCATCGTGCTTCAATCTATAATAATTCAGCGTCCCTTTTATATCGAAATTAAACTGGTTCAACAAACCACTTTCTATCGGTTCGTTAAATTGAATGCTGATATTATCATCTACATTTAAAATTCCATCGGCAGGTTGTGGCGTACCAAATACCTGCGGTCTGATTCCATCGAGAATACCGGTTAAAATTACCGACTCGTTTTCAGAATAATCGGTGCAAGATGATACTACACGGATATTGTATGATCTATCAGAGAGATTTGTCATACTCCAGTCGAAAGTAACAGATGCCTGATTATTTATCAAAAGTGTATCCGGAATATCATCCTTGTTCGCGAAAAGCGGGTCGTTTACAAAATATTTAACCGGAATCCAAATATTTCCTGTTGCTGATTTATACTCGAATCTGAAACTTTCAAACGAATCATGTGCAAGGTTGTAATTGCCAATCCTGACAGTCATCGTATCATTATCACGAACATTAACCACCCAGTTATCAAGAGGCTCAAGAATTTCGACACTTGTGCATGAAGGTTGAAAATGGGCTGAAATATAAACAGTATCAGCTATTTCAGGTAAAAAATCAGTTGGATCGAACTGGCAAGTTGAATGAAGGATTAAACCAATACTGTCAAAATCCATAACCGATGGATTGCTAGGTTGAATAGTAACCAATTTTGTTACGGTAGTATTTGCCGGAACATAAATTACTTTTTGCGAAAATTCTCCGTCAATTAAAACCAAAGCACCCTTTTGGTTTGTCCTTTCATCCACAATTAACGAGTACCACTGGTCATCGCCACTTTCAGTATTATTTGTAAGTTTCACATTGAATAATGCGGCATCGGTTGAAGGTACATTAAAGATTTCAACCGGCTCGGCAGTAATTTGAGGGCTTTCGCGTTTTAAAGTTGGTTTATGTAATGCAACCGTGTCTCCTGCTGTTGTCCTGTAAAAGAACGTATGTTCCAAATCCTGATATGGGCACATAGTAGCCCCGCCTAAAGTTGAAAAAATAGGACTGGAAATATCAAAACTTGATACTTTATAGTCACCCGGACTAAAGCGCTCTCCCTGTTCCTTAACTTCACTGACAAAACTTGTGTAGGGGATATATGAAAGCCCTGCTGCAACTCCCATTGCAGCCGAGGCTCCAATTATTGCAGCTCCACCAACAGCACCCAGAGTTGATGATGAAGCAAAAGCACCTGCCAAAGTAGAAACCAGCACTCCGCCTACAGCAGCTCCTCCGCCTACAGCCCCACCAAGAATTCCCCAATCAAAACCCCCTGGCATTGACATTTTAGTTTCCTCCAGTTTATTGGCATTGTAAATACCATTTTCAGCACGACGGTAAACGTTTATGCTGTAATAATCACCTACATTCCCATCTTGCAAAGTGTAGCCATATTCCATAGTTTGTGAAAAGTTTTCACCTGTGGCAACGCCCATAGAATGTGAAATATTAAGCGTACCTGTTGAAATTACACCAACTCCGTTAAACTTGAACCCCAATGAACCCTGTGCTGAAAAATTCATATTTTTTGTTCGTGATTCTTCTTTATTGTAAGAAATGGTTTGTAACTCCTTTCTGCTAATAGAACCGACTGCACCATCAAAAGAGATATTTTGTTCGAGTATGTTTTGTTCAATGGCAATGGCTTTCTCTGACTCATTTAACCTGATTGCATCTATCCAAATACCAATTTGAGAATTGTAGTATCTAACTGAATCGACTTCATAAATTGTGTCGTTCAAAATGTTGTTTAAATCCTGAATTGTTTGTTGTTCAGGTCTGAAAGAATAAGTTTCTATACTATCAGTATCAGTCATTTTATAATAGCCATGTACAATAGTATCATTCCCTGCGATTTGCACTTCGTAACTGTGGGCAATTCCGTATCGGATATCCGAAGGGTCGCTAAGTTCCGATTTGTATTTCAGTGTCCCATCTGAACGCATTGAGGTTACAAACAAATTATTCCGCCGGCTTTCAAGTTCGGGTAACAGTTTATTCAGAATGTGAGCTTGGGTAAATTTGAAATATGTGTCTGAATTGTCAGGATTCATGATAAAACCATCCACAATACCTAGTGTATATTCACTACTGGCTAATTCACTATCGCCCAGCGCAGGAATTCCATTTGTTTCAGCTAGCGCTTTTGGTATTATTTTCAAATTATCTGTTTCTCCATAAAAGTAATTATAACTTTTACCGATATAAATATCCCCCATTGAACCAACCACTCCTGGTTCTGGACTGGTTTCGATTCGTTCAGAAAACTCATAAGTTTGAACATATTCGCCACTTTCGTTTACTGTGGTTGAAAAACTTATTCCGGTTTTTCCTGAATTTTTGTTATCGGTTTCTATAACAGGACCTGCCAGACCACCTCCTGCAGCCACTTTAACACCGAGTAAAATTTCGGTCTCAAGCCCCGAACCATTATCGAAATTGGTGGTGAACTTTGAACTTACCGAGTAACTTGATCCTTTTTCAATATATGCGGATGATTGCGAACCGGGTGGATCACGCAAAATAATCTCAGGAACTTCAGGACCTTGTGTGTAAAAGTTGTTCCCTTTGGGTTTTTGTCCGATTATATAGGCTCTGTAAAACTCTCCGTTTGGTTTCCATGAAAATGTATTTCCATCAACAGTAACATTTACCTGAATTGTTTTTGTAAACGAAGTTTTATCCTGTTCGCTCTTTGCGGTGTTTGGAATTCCTACTTTAAAATTATCGGTTACAACTCCGTCCATTTCGGGTTTTAGTTGATACACCTTTTGGGTTTCAGATATTGCAAGGTCATTTATAATTTGAATTTCTGCCTCTTTAACCGATTGTGAAGTTGATATCCCAGTATCGAAATTTTTATATGCTTCGAAAACTGAGATTTTTGGTGAATAGTTTTTCATCATTTCAAAAACCGGATATCGAAAATGATCGGACACAACAATTGTTGTTTGTCTCCCATCAACCGGATTGGTAAAAGGTATCTCCTTTTCACCATAAAAAATCTCTGTATCATTCGAGTTGGTAACGCTTATTTCAGGGGTTGTTTGATAAATGTAATTCAGTTTTACATGATAGGGAAGTGAATCTATCAACACCTTGTTTTCATCATAAACATACTCGTATTTAAGTTTCGGATTGGTGGAAAGATCGATTACCCTGTTTCCGAAGAAACTATTTACCTCGTTCTCTGCATCGTTGTCAACGTCGACATCCACAATCGAAAATTTCTCAGGAATCAGGCGTGCAACAAATTCGCCCGTTTTTTCAGAGGTGAAAATTTTAGTTTCAATATCAGTGCGTTCTGAAAAATAGACAAGATCTTCATGTTTACGGTTTTTCGCATTGTCGATTTCAGTAACAACTTTATATGCAATTGTATCTAAGCCAACGCCATCATTTATATTATCGAAAGTAAGTTCGGGATTGAAACTACTATGATCTAAAGTAATTGTTGCCTTTCCGATATTGTTTACGGATTTCCCAAAACCAAAAGCGATTTCATTGCTACTCGTTCCACCAACAACCCGCCCCACAACTGTAATTAATGTTGTGTCACTAAATGGCTTGGCAAAAGTAAGATTTTGATTAAAATTATGTCGTATTACAGAATCGGGATGAGCCTCGTCATATGGCCAGCGACCTCCGAAGTCAAATTCATGGCCGTCTTTTTTCAAACTTATAAAATGATAACCAATTGGGACCTGAATCTCAAAAAGTCCTTTGTCGTTTGTTGTTTCAGGTTTGGTATCAGGCCCGTAAACGGGTTCTCCATCTATTAAAATCTGAACTCCTTTTACACCTCTTGTTGTGTTGCGGTAAACAACTGAGCCGTTAACGTTAAACGATGAAATATCTGTAAAATCGATATTGTTGTGAACCACGGAGTTTTCGCTGATAAACAGTATTTTGTATCCCGGGTTAAATTCGTGAGGAGCCAGCATAGGCGTGAATTTATATGCCGAACCATCAGTTAAAAAAGGCACACCTGAAATGATATAATTTCCTTCCTCGTCGGTAATACCCCTGTTTCCAAGTTGTTCAATGGTTGGCACTGATGATGACCATGTAACATTTCCACCCATAAAATTACCGTGGTTTTCGTTAAACTTCGAACCTGTTTTCGAAATATCATAAACCCGCTGACCGAATCCTTCATTCATTCTCAGATATGCGAATATTCCATTTTCCTTTCCAATCAGGTATCGGTTGAAATCCAGTAAAACTTCATCTTTACCCAAGGCCCTTTTCCAAATTCTAACTTCATCGATAATTCCTGAAAAATAAGTTGTACCAATCTTTCCAAGGGTAATGTTGTTATTGTTGGCTGCTATCGTTCCGGAAATATCTGCACTAGCTGTCAATAAGCTGTCAATGAGTTGACCTTGTCCGTTTAATACCTTTACCGGAATATACAAAAAGGCTGAATCGCCATTATATACTGCCGAAACGTGGATAAATTTATCGGTAGGCACAATATAAGGAAGTTCAACAGTTTCAGTTCCAACATTAAAAATGAATTTCTGATCTGTATAATTCAATTCGAAATTTGAGGTTTTTTGAAAAATACCTGCATTGCCGGTAGAAGAGAATTTCAGGTAGCTTTGAAATGTAAATCCATTTGAAAAATCATTTTCCACAAATTGGGGGATATTAATATAGGACGAATTGGAAAGACTGATACTTTGGGTTGGCACTTTATCATCGGTTGATGCTGTAATTACAACATTTTTAACTCCATTACCACCTGTAAAACTTACCCGTCCTGTAATGGTAGCAAGCGGAGTGCGAAAACCAATCCCGGTTATTTTTGTGTAGCCCTCGGTCTGCGGACCCGGTATTCCTATCGCAATAACTGTATATTGATATATTTCATTTGCCTCAGCATAAAAATCTTCCCATTTACGGGCGTTTTTATCCACATTATCCACCCAAACTGAATCAGGTTCATTCAGTTTTTTTCGAAATATCTCGAAATGATCAATAACGTTACTATTGTTAATTACTTCCCATTGAATTTGTATCTGGTTGGAGAAATAACCTTTTGACGCAAACAGATCACCCAGGAAAGTTTTATCCTGGTAAAGTACATTGTACGGAAAACCTACCTGGAGCGTAGTATCAGAGCTACCCCTATAAATATAAGGTATGGCAGAACCTACATTGAAAGAGTAGTTTTTATCTGCCAGCTCTTTCTGGCCTGTAACACTTCCGGTAAAAACAGGTGCTAATACCTGTGCAAACGAATGCATATACAAACCAATTAATATGAATATTAACTGTAACCTTTTCATAATTTATTGCGGTAACAATTAATATTTAATTATATAAACGATTGCAGCATTTTTGGGCCGTGATTCCGGTCCTCCGGAGTTATTTATGCTTAGTGAATGGGTGTGATCACCACTAGATGAAGTGGGAATTGTCCAACCACCAGCATTGTCATTGTCCCCTAGAATTGAAGTTGAACCATTACCATCTTCATCAGAACTAAAAGGCCAACTCCATGAATGGTTGTGCTGACCAGCAGTATTCGCAATCCCGGTATGATTGTGTTCCTTATTTTCATCAACCTGAAAACTGCCCACTGACCTGTTATCAACATCAGCGTAGGCTCCTGTCCTGCCGTTATTGACACCACGAAGAAAAGTTCCTCTTAAATCGGGCAGCAGGTTTGTTCCCCATGCAGTTCCCAAAACCTGTTTTAATTTATCGTATTTAGCATCGGATGGGATTGCAGCGCCATTGCAAACCAACCACCCCGAAATAGGCTCCAGTAAAGCTCCCCCGGAAGAAACGCTTCCGGCAAAAGGCATAATTGCTCCTGTCGGAACTCCGTTTTCAGCTGCTTTTGCATAAGGCACCATGTTAAACTTGTCGTCGTAAATGGTTGTGCCATCCACTTCAACTTTCAAATTAGGTGTAATATTGGCAAAAACCAGATTGTTAAACCCAACAGAATTGACAGAACCAATTGTAGCGCTAAAAACACCAAAATTATCGGTAGCAATGTTTTGTGTTTCAACAAAGCTGCCAATAGTAAATTTTACCGAAATCGTTTGAGCGGTTATAGCATTTCCCTGCGGATCGCGGGCTATGCCCTGAAAACTAATACCATTTTGTGCAAAAACTGCAACACTCAAAAAAGAAAAAAACAAAAGTAAAAATGTGGATTTCATAATTATTTAATTTAATTGTTAATACTTATATCAATTGGGTTAGAAAAAAATTATTATGGAATTTTAATTTCTGAGCTATAACATAAAGAACTTATGTTTTTATAATGTATAGTATTATATTAAAAAGGCAAACCAAATATACGATATTAAGACTTTATTATCCAAATATATTTTATATTAATCATAAAAAAATTAACAAATAATTCGCACATTGATGAATTACAGTATCATGATTAATTACAGATAGTTACGACCAATTCTGAAACTAGCATTTTTTTAGCCAAATTTGTTTCTGACTAAATTTTAACGGTCTATTATATTCATCCGAAACTAATAATTGGCAGATTTTTCCCAATAAAAACAATGTTTGACAATTCAGTTTGAATAAAATTATCGCCTTCCGTTATTTCAAAACTCCCCCCTATCCCCTGAAGAATAAATTCGTAGGGTTCGTTTTCAAAACAAAGGATTCCTTTTATGCGGTAGATTTCGTTTTTGTAAACATCGAGCGTGTAAGAAATCCAAAGTGTAAAATCCTCCTTATTGAGTGGATGGTTAAAATGGAGTGTCTGGGTAGAAAGATTGCTGTGAGTGGTTGGCATTCGAGCTAAATCAAATTTGGTTTTGGTTTTTTGAAGGTGTGGAATTACTCCCGACCCTCCCGATAAATAATCGGGACAAGCTCCAAAGGGGGCTTCAAAACCTGTTTTAACTAACCCAAAAAAATCAATTTCAGCAAAAGGATTTATTTTTTTAAGTTTTATTTTAAAGGCTTCTTTTTGAATCTCAGATAGGCTTTCTGATTTGCTGACCACTACTAAATCAGCTACAACAAGCTGTTTTATTGTAATTTGCTTTTCGGGTGAGTTTTCA
>JBFHJA010000075.1:0-12521 GCA_041596165.1 Draconibacterium sp.
CCCAAAAACAAGCATTACCGAAGTAGCAAATACGGGAAGTTCAAGTAAAAGACTAATACTAAGGGCAACCATTGCTCCGGGAATCATTGCACCAAATGGTCCGCCACCAATATGGCCACGAAGTCCCCATCCCAGCATCATTGCTAAAGCAGGGAAAAAAATGTACATCAGTTTTGAATATTTCTCTTTTTGCAGCATATCAAGTATTTAATTTAAAAATCTAATTTGAAGTATTTTTTTACATACCAACCCTAAGAATTGACATGAAATACTTTTTTTACTATTAGAAAGAATCTATTAATGTTTGTTATTGTACCATCTTTTGAAATGTATTATGCATTAAAAAACATGTACATTGTAAAGTTTTCGGAACTAAATAAACTTTTATTTATTGAAACATAAAAAAAATAAGAAGTGTCTCTGATTAGCTTTCAATTAAAAATTTATGACTAATCAGAAACATCTTCTTAACAAACCATAGGCTAAACTAATAAGGTTTTCCTGTATTTTGAATTAACCAGGTCTTTGAGTAACTATGATCGTTGGACTGATTGGAAGGTACATAGCTTGTTTTCTCAAGATTAGCCACTGCTACCTCGTATTTTTCCACGTATTGAGGATCAGCAAATGGTTCCGGATAAGCAATCCTTAAAGGTAATGCAGGACCATATGCTGGATTTGCTGCCGGTTCAAAGTCTGGGTATCCTGTTCTTCTCCAATCAAACCACGATTCGGCCTGCAACCAAAGTGCAATCCACTTTTGTGTCATAATTAGTTCGTGTTTATTACTTATTGAAGAACTGCTGTAGTTGACTGTTGGTTGACTGTAAAATGTTTCAAAATTAAAATTCTTTGCTTCCGACAAGATCTTATATTGTTCCATAGATGCTTTAATTCCAGCTTTGTAATGGGTTTCCGCATCCGACACACCGTAATTGCCTAACAACGCTGCTTCAGCCAATATAAACTCAACTTCCGCATAGGTTATCAGGGAAGGATTAACAAAGTCATTGCTATTTTCGAAATATATAGGCGCTAAATACGAAATATATGTACTCCTTTCATCCGGATAGTCCCTAACACCGTCGCCCCTGTTGTAATTTCCCAAAAATTCAAGATTGTCATATCCGATGGGCAATCCAACATATACTGAAGTATCAAGGCTTTTATCACTGGTAGGCAATATTGTCATTTGATAACTGTCTCCAAAAATATCGATGTAATTGGTTGTTGTTTCAACCGTAGCATTAAAGTCCCATTTTCTTTCAACCGGATTTACCCAACGTTGAAGTCTTGGATCGTTTCTTTCTTTCAGATAGTCTACCAAAGGCTTTCCGGGCTTAAATGCATATGGTTTATTTGAAGATCTGACAGGGCCACCAACCGCTGAATTTTCACTTGACAATCCAAGAAGTTCCAGTGTGGCATTGTCAGCATTGCTTCCAAAAACTTTGCTTGCCGCATCTTTAAATTCATTAATAGTATTTATACTTAGCTGATCCTTTTTACTGTCTAATCTCAGGCAATATCTTAGTCTTAAGGAGTTGGCAAACTTTAGCCACTTGTCTCTGTCGCCACCGTATAAAAGATCTGATGAGGGCAAGACGCTTAATTTTGAATCCAAACCTTCAAGAATTTCGGAGGCTGTTTTCAAATCAGTCAAAACACCTTCGTAAACATCCTTTTGCGCATCGAACTTTGGGAACAACACACTGGAGCCAGCTTTCAATGCCTCAGAATAAGGGCAATCGCCAAAAAGATCTGCTATCAAACCAAAAGTGAATGATTTCATTATCAAAGATGCGGCCATAAAGAATTGGTTATTTTCTTTTTCTCCCGACTCATACATCAACTGATTTGTTCTTAAGATGTCATAATACCTACTCCAGGAACCTTTTCCCCATTGATAACAGTTTTGATTTGCCGCCTGATATTCTGTTCCTCGCTGAGTGTATTGCATGGTGCCGGCTATATCAGTATGTTCATTCATCAGGCCATAAAATTGCATTGTTGTTGATGAAATAACATATGAAAGCAGATAATTTGGTGAAACTTCTTCCGCATTATTAGGACTCACGTTCATTTCATCAAGATCACCATGACAAGATTGAATAATTTGTCCTAAAAATATTATTATTAAAATCAAACCTATTTTTTTCATAACTACACTTATTAAAATTCAACATTAAGTTTAACACCAAAAGAGCGTGTCCACGGTGTAACATTATAATATTCAGCACCCTGAATCCATGAACTTCCACTCGAAATAAAGGCAAGCTCAGGGTCAACAGGTATTTTAGCTTTAGTCAAGGTAAACACGTTTTGTGCAATTAAAGATAGTGCCATGCTACTCAGTTTCGCCTTATTAACAAGCTGCTGAGGTAATTTGTATGTTACTGATAACTCCCTTAATTTTACATAACTGGCACTATAAATATTGTTACCCCCATAATATCTGGTTGACCTTTGATTAGCATCAAAAGGGGTCATCCAAACAGTTCCATCACCTCCAAGATTTTCAATGTATCCACCTTTACCATCTTCACGAACACCAGGGATAAAACTAGCATCATTAGTATATACTACTTCCCCTGTATTTTTATTGGTGTATGATCTGGAAGCCTGAGTAGCTTCATTTGGCCAGGGGAATCCGCCATAATCACCAGTACGGCCACCTACCCACAGGTTAAAATATTTATCGGGATTATCCTTAATCTGTTGTACAATGTCTTTGTCTCTGTCGTAGTCAACACCTGAGAATGTCTCTTCCAGCCAACCATTGTTTTTAAAAAATTCCATCGACCTGGAGTAAAACTCGCCACCAGCTCTCCAATCGAAATTAGCAAAAACACTAAAATTTTTGTATTTGATAATAGGCTGTATTCCCATTAAAAATTTATGATTGAAGTTACCAACTTTTTCTATGCTCTCTTCGCGATTGTCTAATTGTGCCCTGCCATTTGCTGCAATAATCGGATAGCCATAATATTCTGAACTTTCATCATCCACTTTCAAGTAAGGGTATGTATATATATCTCCGATGTCATCACCGACATAACTTCTTAGCATAACCTGCCCAACAGAACCAAACTGATAGTGCGATATACCTTCGGCCAACTCAACAATCCTTGTTCTGTTTCGTGTAATTGTTAAACCTAAATCGGCAGAAAAATCATTTTTTCTTACCATGTTGGTATTTATAGAGATATCCCATCCCCTGCCCTGAACAAGTCCTGCATTAATTTGCTTTGCAGTTGCACCTGACTCGGTTGGTGTTGAAATACTAAGCACCTGGTTTTTATTATCAACCACATAGTATGTTGCATCCAGGTTAATCCTGTTATCAAATAAAGAAAGGTCCATACCAATTTCTTTTGAAGTTGCTATCTCAGGTTTTAATTCCGGATTTCTCAGTGTTCCTGGCATATACATTCGTTTAGCATCACCCCAGTCGCTTGTTGTTGCATAATACTGAGCCAGTGCGTAAGGTCCAACGTCGTTACCAACCTGTGCATACCCCGCCCTTAGTTTTGTCATATCTATCCACGAGGGCAATTGTACCATCTCATTAACTAACAAACTTAATGATGCAGAAGGATAAAAATATGACCAGTTATTTTCCGGTAATGTGCTCGACCAATCGTTTCTTGCAGTTAGATCCAGATAAATCATATTCTGATACCCCATAGAAACGGAACCATATACACTGTTAACAGCTTTTTCTCCCCAATAACTGCTGTAGGAAACTGTTCCCGGAACACCATTTGAAATGGTAAATAATCCGGGCAATACCAGTTGGGATGCATCGTTTGAAAGGGCATCATTGTATTCATATCGAAGATTTCCCCCCAAATTTGCTGTCAAATTAAATCCATCGAAAACACTTTTATTGTAAGTAAAAATGGCTTCCCAGTTCTCTTCTTTAGCAAAGGTTCTTTGAACGGAATAAGCCCCTCTGTTATTATCATAGTCACTCCAGGCAACTTTAGCCTCGTTTCTTTGATTAACCTCATTTGTGAGATACCTGACCATAAAATTCAAATCATTAAAAATTCCCCAGTCAAGTTGAAGTTTTGCCATGGTTTGGTTACGTTTAAAGCCTGTAAGGTTTTCGTAAACATTGAAATAAGGGTTGTTTTGTTTCGGTTTACTTTTTCTTTGTTGAATGTTTTCCTGACCTTCCAACCAGTAATCCTGCAAATCAAGAATATTGACCTGTACTCCCATTTCAAGAACTGATCTTGATGGGTCACGGCGACCTGTGCTAATGTTTTGCCTGTTATCCGAACCCGCTTCAGTAATATTAACTGAAGCGCTAACCTTTAAATTGTCAGCCAGGTTAAAACTCCCGTTAACATTTATAGTTTTCTTCGAATAATCGGTATTTGGCACAATACCTTCATTAATCAGGTTCCCGAGAGAAACACGGAAGTTAGCTTTATCATATTTACCATCAAATGCAACATTGTTAGACTGGCTAAATCCGTTCTGATAAAAATCCTGTTGTCTGTTTGGATAAGCAACCAATGGTTGTAAAGATGTGCCGTCGTTATTTAATAACGATTTATCCCATTGATAAGAATCGGGAAATGTTCCATCGAGTATTGCTCCCCACGATTCATTTTCCTGTTCCCCTAAATTATGAGTTCCGGCTTTTCCCGAAGCAAACATCGACTGAAAAGGAACAAAGTGATATGGATTGTCGACAAGATAAGAAGTATTGAATGAAACTCCAATTCCCTTTTTGGCACCCTTTCCAGATTTAGTTGTAATAATTATTACTCCATTTCCCGCTCTGGAACCATAAAGCGCAGCTGCACTGGGTCCTTTCAATATTGACATGGATTCAATGTCTTCCGTGTTTAGATCAGAAATGGCATTACCCATATCTGCATCGTTATAGTTGTTGTCAATTCCATTGTTAATTGGAACACCGTCGATAATAAAAAGAGGCTGGTTTTTGGTGTTTAATGAACTTGCTCCCCTAATAGTAATATTTACAGAAGAACCTGCAAGTCCGTACATTTGAGACACCTGAACACCTGCAGCTTTTCCTGCAACTGCATTTAATAAATTTCCCTGAGGAGTTTCGTTCAGTTCACTCCCGCTAACTTCTCCTACAGAATATCCCAATGATTTTTTCTCTCTTGTTATACCAAGGGCTGTTACAACTACATCTTTCAACCCAATCACATCCTCAATCATTTTAACGTCGACCATGGTTTTCCCTGCGATTAGAATTTCCAACGTTTGCATCCCTACAAATGAAAAAACCAAAGTAGCATCGTCAGGAATATTGGCTAGTGTATAATTTCCGTCAGCATTTGTAACAGTTCCGTTAAATGTTCCCTTTATAACAACAGTAACACCAGGTAAAGGTGCGCCATCACTACTTGTAACCTTTCCGGATACTATTTTGTTTTGTTGAATTTCCGATTCCTCCAGCGTAGAATTTGTTAATGCTATTTGACGGTTATTAATTTTATACTCAACATTTGTATCATCAAATATTTCGTCTAAAATATCCGATATTAGTTTGTGTTTTACATTAACACTAACCCGTCTTTCAACATCTACTTTATGTGCTTCGTACATAAAATAAAATTCCGACTGATCTTCGATTAATTCCAACACACTTTTTACAGGCACATCCGATAATTCCAGATTTAAGCGGGTAGTTTGAGAATACGTACCAATTGCCATCGCCTGAGCTACCAGGATTAAAGAAACAAATATTGTTGTCTTCATTTTTCTAAAATATTGTGATCTCCAAATTTCATAAAATCCGGAAATCAATACAATGTGTATTTTTTTCATAAATTTGTAATGATTAAAGTTTATAACTTAAATTAAAAATGCCTCCCTGGAAACTGAAAACCAGAGGCTTAAAATTCTAAAGGGGATGTTGACGCATCTCCTTTTTTTGAGTTAGTTGTTTTTCTCCATAAGCAATAATTATAGGTTTTAATTTGTTTTATTTATAGTTATTTTTATTGGTATTAAAGGATCATGACTGTATACAATTTTATAGTCGATATCGCAGGTATATTTTATGAGGTGAAAAATATCTTCCAGATTTTCGTCAACAATAGTGGCATTAAAAATGAGATCATACACTTCAGGATTTTCAACTTCTATCTCCACTCCATACCAATGCTCCAGTTTTGTAAAAACATCTTTCATTGAGGCATCGTTAAATATAAGCACACCATCTTTCCACGATACATACTGGTATGTATCTGTATTACTGACCACCAACTTATTATTTACATCATCAAAACGGGCGATTTCTCCTGGTTCCAATTCAAAATTCTGAAATTTATTTCTGATATGTGAAAGTTCAATACTCCCCTTTTCCAACACAACAAGAATCTCATCATCTTCAGGAAAAGCACTTACGTCAAATTCAGTACCTAATACTTTTACTTCCAATTCATTACAACAAACTACCAATGGAACAGCCCCATTTCTTTTTACCTTGAAATAAGCTTCTCCTTCTAAACTTACATTCCTGTTATTAACTGAAAAATTATTGTCATAGGACAGTGTTGTACCCGAATTTAACCAAACTATTGAACTGTCGGGTAATATTATCTTTGAAGTTTGACCATTTTCCGTAATTACGGTAGTATATGTGATAGGAATCGGTTCTAATTTATTACTGCCAGAATTCAAATATCCAAACAAGCTACCTGCGATACCAACAATAAAGATTAAAACAGCCGCAATTTTCCATTGTAGAATTTTTTTCTTTAATGAATCGGTTGAAATCCTTTCCTGCAACTTCTTCCAACTTTGATCTTTATCAATACGTTCAAATGACTCGAAAACGGAAGTTAAATTTTGCTCATCTTTTATAAATTTTAATGTTTCTGCATTTTTAGGATTTTGTTTTAGCCATTTTTCCAACTTGTTTAAGTCGTTTTGTGTCGCAGTACCGGCTTTAGATTTTCCTATTATTTCTCCAATTTCTATATGGTCTAAAATTCTTGTCATTTTTAAAATAGAAGATGAATTGTAGTTTTTTTTATAATAAAACGACTTCAAATAAAAACAGGATTACACAAAGAAGATTTTTTTTTAACAGGTTTTATAAAACATTAGTTTTTAAATAAATCCAATAGAATCGGATAATTCTTTTATTCATCGTTGAATTAACGACCTCAAAGTGGAGATTTGCCAAGATATAAAAACGGAAAAAACTGATAAGTCGAAGCAGAACTTCCGGAAACCAACTCCAAAGGAGTTAATATGTATAAAAATTGTTTCTCAAAGTAAAAAAGATAAAACCACATGTTCTAATTTTTTACGCAGAACCTTATATGCACGGGCCTTATGTGTTCGAACCGTATTTATAGCAATTTCCAATTTCTCGGCAATTTCCTCATTAGAATTCTCTTTTAGTGAAAGCAGTACTACTTTTTTTCCCATTTCCGGAAGTTTATTTATTTCACTGTAAATAATACTGTAAGCTTCGTTTTTTAAAACCTGATCAAGAAAGAAATCTTCACTTTCACTAAAATGCGTACTTGCCTCAAAATATTTTTTCTCAACTTTAGCATGTTTTATATAATCTAAACAAGAATTTCTAATAGAGGTATAGAAATAGGCTTTTAGCATTTTTAAGTTTAGAAACTTATTTTGTCTTTCATATAAAGCAACAAAAATATCCTGAATAATATCCTCACAAACAGCACTATCCATATTAAATTTACTTGCATAGAAAGTAAGTTCGGCATAAAAAGAGTAGAAGAAATCAATAACCAAAATTTGAGTTCCGTCACCAAATTTAATTTTAGTTTTATTTAACGATTTGCTCATTTCCAAGTTTAGTTTAATTGATTTTAAAGTATTTTTCGAACAATTTAAATTATACAAAAAACAATAAAACAATGTTTAATATTACATTATTTTCATCAATGAAACAGATGTTAATTTACCCATTTTTTATAGAATATTTACGTTAATTGGGCACATTTGTTCCTCATTAATATCAAATTCTTCCAGGTTGAGAAACCTGCTATTTAATGTAATGTAAATTTCAAATTCCGTTTCGAAATTTCGGGTCGCATATATTTTTTTAATTCCTCCGGATATCCCAAATCCCAAGGCGTTGGACCAACCCACTCCGATTTTTTACCTGCAATTTTTATCGTCCCTTTTGTTGAGATTTCAACAGTAGTAAACAACGGTTCTTTGAAAGGAGCAGTGTATTTTATCCATTTGAAATTTTTATCCACCTCATCGCTATAACGGATACAGGTGTAACCGTCGCCTAACCAATGGTATGACATGGAAGTGATTGTAATATACCAGATTCCGTTGATGTTTTCGACATAATCGTAATGTGTGTGGCCATTAAAACAGCCAACCACTTTTCTGTCAGGATTTTGCGAATTGTGCGTTTCAAGGATTTGCTGAATTTGCTTGTAGTTTTCTACACCATATTCTTCATCGGCACTGGTATAATGCGCCAGTCTCTGATGCGAGAAAATAACAACCGGATATTTTGTTTTTGCCAGTTCAGTTTGCAACCAATCTACTTGTTGCTGACCAATAAACTGTTTGTAACCCTTGGCATCCGGGTCTTTTTTGTCATTGCCATCGAGTACAATAAATTGAAAACCCTTTTTTTCAAATGTATAGTAGCCTGTTTTCATATTTCGGTATTCGATTGCTTTTTCATGCGAAGTTCCGCCGTCCATTTCGTGGTTGCCGATTACGTGGTATTTATCGCCGGAAAATGAATTCCAGATATCGAAATATTTGGCATATTTTGGTTCAGGCGTTCCAAAATCGCCCAATTCGATAATAAAATCAGGCTTCTCCTTCTTCATCGCATCGATAAAAGTTGTAATTCGATGTTCCGAATCATGCATTGTGGGCAGGTGGACATCGGTGCACATGCCAATTTTTACAACGCTGTGTTTTTGCGCTGAAATATTCAGGCTGAAAAAGACAAATTGGAAGATTAATAAATAATGTATTTTATTCATATTAAGTGATTTCAAATCTAAATTTTTAAATCGAAACAGGTACTTTGTCGTTAACACTAAAACATTTATTTAAAAGCTTTTTGATACCGGAAATATCGCATGTTTATAGAAATTTTTTGAAGATTTTTGTTCGACCTCATCCGGGGTCGTATCGTAACTCTCAAATTATTTGTCTATAAACATTTGAACCCGCTGGGTTCCCTCCTATACATAATTACAACTACACATTTCATTCATATCGTTTATTAACCATCATTCTTTCGAAAGTTAGAGTTTTATTTTCTCAGCCATTTTATCAAGTGAATTGTTGGAATATAAAAATTCATTTTTTTCTAAACCAATCAATCCGTGTGACATATCCACGTCATAAGTTTTTACAAGTTCCAGGGTATTGATATCTTCTTGTTTTACTTTTAGTACAACTGGGTTCAGGTTTTTCGTTTCACTTCCGTAACATCCAAAATACCAGTAATCGTTGAAATAACAGGCGGTTTGAATTCCCAAATGTGTGTATCCGCTGGCAAGTTCATATCGTTTTATAAACTTAAAATTCAGATCATATTCATACACAAAATTCTTGTCGTATTTACCGTTGTATGGAAGCCCGCCAACAATCATTACCTGTTTGTTGTGAATGGCAATTCCACCGGCGCCGTGTACAAGTTCGGGTACAGGATATTTTTGCAGCAATTTCAATTCATCGGGTTCATAAACATATACCCATGAATCCTCCTGACCGGGTTCTTCATTAAATTTGCCGAGGTTAACTGCCACGTAAATTTTTCCTTCATAATAATCCAAATCGCCATGATGCGTAGGAACATCGACAACTTTCAAAACTGTTCCCTTTAAATCGGTTTTTACCAATTGAGTTGTGTGCGACCAAAACAGAAAATCATTAAAATCGGTGGCCATTCCCTGAAGATGACCGTCATAATTCCGTTCATATTTTATCGCATCCGGAATATTCTTCAGGGTTTCAATATCGAACTTGTTTTTATCTGAATGACTGCAGCTAAACAGTATTCCAGCTGTTAAAACTGTAATTATGAAATGGTTATGAAATATTTTTATTGACATATTGTTATTTATTTATGATTTTTAGCCACAAAGACACTTAGGCTCAAAGAATTACTAAGTTTATTTTATCCATTAATTATCATCTTTTATAATTTCAAGATACCTCGCCATCCAGTACGGCCAAAGCCAAAAAACAGGTTCGCGAACCTGATGCGGGTCTCCCTGAATTGCTGCCCAGGGATTTTTATCCCATCGCACTGTTGCACGAATACTTGCGGGCGGAAGCTCCGAAATCTGAGTTTCCTCCAGAATTGGAGAATGAACAAGCTGCACATCTTCGCGTAAAGTGTGGTCGATGGTCCAGTCAACCAAATCGAGCGGTGTATCTTTCAAAAATTCAATGGTTTGCGGAACGTTAACTTTTTTGCCGGTAGCCAAAGCATAAGTCAGGTTGTTAATCAGATTTTCTCCCGCAGTTTGTTTTGACATCCATTCTTCCGCCAGGTTTTCATAAAACCTCTTGAGTTCGGGATCTTTTTCATATTTCAACAAAATGGGGAAAAGGTAGCCTTCCATTGTTAAATCGAAATAGATTTGCCAAGCCGGATTTTTGTGATTCAAATGTGAAGCGTTCTCCAAATAACCTTCCTTGTCAATCAATCGGCGGTATTCCTTTTCAAATTTCTCATCTCCGGTAATGGTGGCGGCAAATTTCAGATAAGCGAGTAATTCAAACGAATTGAGGCTTTTTTCTGATGACCAGTCGGGATCGCGGTTGATTTGTTCGGGTGACCAAACTCCCCAGCGTGTGTGCGTTCCATCCACATCAATTAAGTTGTGGTTATTTTTAATCATAGCCGACATCAGCTTTGAAACGTGATTTCTTACTGCAATTTTATCTTCTTCGGTTGCTGCATATTCATAAAAGAAAAAGTAACTCATAATATGTCCGTCCATTTCGTCACTGCTTGTATCGCCCTTCCACAGCCATTTTTTGTCGGCGGACAAATGCCATCTTTTTTCAACAGGTTTGTAACGAGGATCCTTTACCAATTCCTCGGCAAGCTGGTGTTCGGTGTAAGTGCGGTTTACATCGTGAACCTGTTTCCAGTCGGCAGGAACAATTGTTCGGGCAAAAAGTCCGTCGGTTCCTGTAACTTCATACAAATAACTCAAAAAACCGAATGCCTTCCGGGCTTTTTCCAACGCATCTGCATCTTTTGTAACTGCATACCTGAAACTTTCCATGGCCAAATATCCGCCCGTATATTCCCCATCGTTATCGTCATCGCTATTTCGCCAGGTTGAAGTATCTCCGGGGGTTTCGAGCCGCAAAACACCGCAAATCCAGGGTTCACGAATGTGTTTTTTCATCAGTTGATTGTAAAAGTCATCCTGTTTTTCGGCAAGTGTCATGGAGTTTCGTTTGATTAAACTTACTCCACTGTGAGTTGCAATCCATGCATTTCCTTCTTTATCGAATGCCACATCGTTCACTTTATTGTCGGCGAGCCAACGCTTGCTGAAACGCAATGAATGTGAGCCATCTTTTGCAAATCTCACTACCCCCATATCGGTGCCAACCCACATTAAACTGTCGGGTGAATGTGTAATCGAATTCACAAAAATGGAAGGGATGCCATTTGAGGGAGTAATATTTTTTTCAAGATTTTTGCCGTTTCTTACCGAAACACCGCCCATTACACCAACCCACAATTTATTGTCGGGTGCAAATGACAGGGCTTTCGCATAACAACTAATTAACTCACCCGTATTTTGAAATAGTTCACTTTCACCGTTTTTGCAACTATACAAACCGGCATCAGTGGCAACCCAGATTGTGCCTTCTCCATCGCAAATTGCATCACGCACCGACCGGGCAATATTGTATTCCTGTTTTTCGAATATGCCGTTTTTCATTTGCCATATTCCGTGTGGGCCTAAAGCAAATGTAAAGTCACCTTCAGAACAAATTACTGAAATGGGGGGCACTGCACCTTCAATTTTAGTGATTTGTTCGTTTGACCATGAATAAACGCCGTTCCAGGTTCCCAAAAGCACGTTGCCTTCTTTATTTACAACCACCGAATAAGCCGGACCACGGTCGTTTCCTGTAATTACCTTTTCCCAGACATTTCCCCCTTTTTTCAAATTAAAAACACCTGATGCGGTAGCTACCCAAACTGTCGATTCGGAATCAACTGCAATACTTCGAATTTCGTTGTCGCCCTCGTTCTCTCCAACAGTAAAGCTTTCGTGAGTTTCCTGAATGAAAGGAATATCCCGATAAACTATATCAGAATGAACCTGTTCACTTCTTTCAGTTATATTACTGCATGAAGTTAAACCAAAAAGCGAAACAGTTAAAAACAGAATAATAACAGTTCCGAAACCAATGCATAAATTATCCTTCATTCTTAAATTTCAAGAATGTTTTTCGAAGGCCGGCCAGTTGCACGGACTTGTTCCGAATTCAGAAAAAACAGCATTGAAACTTGACTGAAG
>JBFHJA010000076.1:0-12464 GCA_041596165.1 Draconibacterium sp.
CTGGTTTTTTTCGAATTTGAAAATCAACTGGAGCAGTTTCAGGAATTCTTAGATCGAAATATTACAATCATTCCCAATCCCGACGGCCATTTTGGATACCAACCTGTTGTTGATGAAAACGATGATATTATTGAATTAATATCCAATTACCTGCCTGCGGCATTAAAGAAATCAATAAATGAAATTCAACAGGAGGTTGAAAAATTAAATGGTATTTTCATCCCTGCGCATGTGGATCGGCCCGCAAACGGAATTTTTAGTCAGCTTGGCTTTATTCCCCCAGGTTTAAAGTTCGATGCATTGGGAATTTCAAAACATTATTCGGAAAAACATGCTCGAAAACATCATGTTATACAAAAGGAAATCGCACTAATCCGCAATTCTGATGCCCATTTTCTCGATCAAATTGGCGAAATTTACACGGTGTTTAATATGGAAGAGCTTACTTTTCAGGAAATTAAAATGGCACTAAATAAAAAGTGTAAAAGATTTGTGCAACTGATCGAATGAAGGATAATTAGGTGAATTCTTTAAAAAATGAAAATAATTCATATTCAAAGTCTTGATTTTTGTGTCTCAAAATATTGTGTCTCCAATTATGAAAACACTTTCTGACCATGTTCTCGATATTGTTCAAAATTCAATTCGCGCAAACGCAACGTTGATTGAAATCATGGTTGAAGAAAATAAAAATAATGACATTTGTATTTTGCAAATTGCTGATAATGGTTGCGGAATGGATAAAATGATGGTGGAGCAGGCATGCAATCCGTTTTTTACCACACGGAAAACAAGGAAGGTTGGACTTGGTTTGTCATTGCTAAAACAAAATGCTGAAATGGCAAAAGGCAAACTCAAAATTATTTCGGAAGTAAATAAAGGAACTAAAATAGAAGCAAGTTTTCAGTATTCAAATGTTGACAGGCCTGAACTAGGTGATATTTGGGACTCGATTTACCTAACAATGCTTGGTAATGAAAACCTGGAATTGATTTACGAACACATCACAAACAAAGGCAGTTTTAAATTCAGTTCATCCGAAATAAAAAGCAGTATACAAGGAGTTTCAATGCAAAAAACGGAAATTAGAAATGCGATAATTGATTTTATAAAGAATAACATAAAAGACATTCAATAAAACGTTTAACCAAAAAATTCTGACCATGTCAAAAATCACATCATTGGCCGATTTAAAAAGGATTAAGGAGGAGGTGCAATCAAAAATCAAACTTCGCGAAAACAGTGATAATCCTGAACGATTGGTTCAGGTAAAAGTGGGGATGGCAACTTGTGGAATAGCTTCCGGTGCAAAAGAAATTATGAAATATTTTGTGGAAGAGCTGGAACAACAGGCAGTTGATGCCATTGTTACCCAAACTGGCTGCATGGGATATTGTTATGCAGAACCAACTGTTGAGGTCATTTTACCAAACAGCAACCCGGTTGTTTTTGGTTTTGTAAACAAACGTAAAGCCGAAGAAATAATTGATATTTATATTAAAAAAGGCAAGTTGATTGACGGGATTATCCCGATTACTTTCAAAACTATTGACGAATAAACAAAACAGATTTCAAAATTTAAACTTTGAACTCGGAACTTTAAACTAAATACTATGACCGATTACAGAATGCACATTTTAATTTGTGGCGGCACTGGTTGCAAAGCTTCTGAAAGCAATGAAATCAAAGATAAACTGAACTATTTTATCAGTGAATTTGATTTGGAAGACGAGGTTCAGGTGGTTTTTACCGGGTGTTTTGGCTTTTGCGAAAAAGGGCCAATTGTAAAAGTGCTGCCCGATAATACTTTTTATACCGAAGTAAAACCTGCTGATGCAGAAGATATTGTTAAAGAGCATATTATTAAAGGTCGTCCGCTAAAACGCCTGCTCTATAAAAACCCAAAAAACGATTATACTGTAACTTCAGCCAATAATATCGATTTCTATAAAAAACAAATTCGCATTGCACTCCGAAATTGTGGTTTTATCAATCCCGAAAATATTGAAGAATACATTGGACGCGATGGTTACCAGGCTCTTGGGAAATGTTTGACCGAACACACGCCGGAAGAAACTATCAACGAAATAAAGGAATCTGGTTTGCGCGGTCGTGGTGGTGGTGGTTTTCCAACCGGGTTAAAATGGGAAATTACGAGAAATGTGGAATCCGACAAAAAATATGTGGTTTGTAATGCAGACGAAGGTGATCCCGGAGCTTTTATGGATCGTTCGATACTTGAAGGCGATCCACATTCGGTTATAGAAGCCATGGCAATTTGTGGATATTGCATTGGTTCCGACACAGGTTTGGTTTATATCAGGGCTGAGTATCCACTGGCAATTGAAAGGTTGAAAATCGCCATAAAACAAGCTGAAGAATATGGCTTATTGGGAGATGATATTTTGGGGACTGGGTTCAGTTTTAATATCCAGTTACGCTATGGAGCAGGCGCTTTTGTTTGCGGCGAAGAAACAGCGTTGATTCATTCAATGGAAGGTTTGCGTGGCGAACCAACTGTAAAACCACCATTTCCATCAGTTTCAGGTTATATGGGGAAACCTACAAACGTAAACAATGTGGAGACTTTTGCCAATATTCCTGTAATTATAAACAAGGGAGCAGGTTGGTTTAATAAAATAGGAACTGAAAAATCAAAAGGAACAAAGGTTTTTGCGTTGGCGGGTAAAATAAATAATGTGGGTTTAATTGAAGTCCCAATGGGAACCACACTTCGCGAAGTGATTTATGATATCGGCGGAGGAATCAAAGATGGGAAAGAATTCAAATCAGTTCAAACCGGCGGGCCTTCAGGCGGTTGTTTGACCAAAAAATTTCTCGACACCCCGATTGATTACGAAAATCTTGTTGCTGCTGGTTCCATGATGGGATCAGGCGGAATGATTGTAATGGACGAAGACGATTGCATGGTTTCAATCGCGAAATTCTATCTCGAATTTACTTTGGAAGAATCATGCGGGAAATGCAGCCCGTGCAGGATTGGAAACAAACGACTCCACGAAATACTGGAAAAAATTACAGCCGGAAATGGCAATTTGGAAGATATTGAAAGGTTGAAAGTGTTGAGCAACGTGATAAAAGATACTTCGCTTTGCGGACTTGGGCAATCATCGCCAAACCCGGTGCTTTCAACAATCGCCAATTTTGAAAATGAATACCTGGCGCATGTTCTGGAAGGCAAATGCCCGGCTGGACAGTGTAAATCGCTTGTGCACTATGTGATAAACGAAGAATTATGCAACGGTTGCACTTTGTGTTTCCGCAATTGTCCGGTTGGCGCGATCACTGGCGAACGCAGGGTTGCTCACTTCATCGACCAATCGTTGTGCATCAAATGTGGCGTATGCTACGATAAATGTAAATTCAATGCAATTACAGTAAATTAATCAAAAATGGATGTAATAAATCTTATCATCGATAATAAACCTGTGGTCGTTACAAAAGGGACTACGATTTTGGAAGCGGCAAAAGGAATTGGAGTTCATATTCCAACACTTTGCCACATGAAACTCGACGACCTGAATATTGAAAATAAACCTGGCGGTTGCCGCATTTGTGTAGTTGAAGTTGATGGACGGAGAAACCTGGCACCAGCTTGTTGTACTGATGTTTACGAGGGGATGAAAGTAAACACCCATTCCATAAGAGCAATAAATGCACGGCGCACGGTTATGGAACTGATACTTTCCGATCATCCTGCCGACTGTTTGATTTGTGCAAAATCGGGCAACTGCGATTTGCAGGACATGGCGCATAATCTCGGTATTCGTAAAATCCATTATCAAGGCGAACAATCGCATTACCGCGAGGATACTTCGCCGGCAATCATCCGCGAAGTAGATAAATGTATAATGTGCCGCCGCTGCGAAATGATGTGTAATGAAGTGCAGACAGTTGGTGTTTTATCGGCAATTAACCGCGGTTTTAACTCTGTTGTTGCACCTGCTTTCGAAATGAACTTAGACCACTCGGTTTGCACATATTGCGGCCAGTGTGTTGCCGTTTGTCCAACAGGGGCTTTAACTGAAGTTGACGAAACGGGGAAAGTTGTCAGAGCACTTTCCGATTCAACAAAAACTGTAATCGTTCAAACTGCCCCGGCTGTTCGCGCTGCTTTGGGAGAAGAATTTGGAATGGAGGCTGGTACACTTGTTACAGGAAAACTTGTGGCTGCGCTGCGACGTTTGGGTTTCGATTATGTTTTTGATACAGATTTTGCTGCCGACCTCACAATTATGGAAGAGGGTACTGAAATGCTCAACCGCTTGGGAAAACATTTGGCTGGCGATAAAGATGTGAAACTTCCGATTTTAACTTCATGCTGTCCGGCGTGGGTGAAATTTTTCGAGCATCATTTCCCCGATATGAAAGATATTCCGTCAACAGCACGCTCACCGCAACAAATGTTTGGTTCGATTGCAAAAACTTATTTTGCTGATAAATTGGGCATAAAACGCGAAGATTTGGTTGTGGTTTCAATAATGCCTTGTGTTGCAAAAAAATATGAATGTGGTCGCGATGAATTTAAAGTAAATGACAACCCTGATGTTGATTTTGCAATAACTACGCGCGAACTGGCTGCTTTAATTAAAATATCCAATATCAATTTCAATACACTTCCCAATGAGGAATATGACAATCCGCTGGGTGAATCGACTGGTGCAGGTGTTATTTTTGGTACAACAGGCGGGGTTATTGAAGCTGCTGTAAGAACTGCTTATGAGCTGCATACAAAAAAAGAACTGCCACGTTTGAATTTTGACGAGTTGCGTGGCATGGAAGGAATCCGCAAAGCTACAATCGATTTTAACGGAATCCCAATAAACATCGGAATTGCCCACGGACTGGGAAATGCACGTAAACTACTTGAAGAAATACAAGCTGGCAAAAGTGAGTTTCATGCCATTGAAATAATGAGTTGCCCGGGTGGTTGCATTGGTGGTGGAGGCCAGCCATATCATCACGGAAATGCTGAAATCCTGAAAAAACGTCAAAAAGCGATTTATCAGGAGGATGGTAAAAAGGCAATCCGGAAATCGCATGAAAACCCGTATATCATTAAGCTTTATGAAGAGTTTCTGGGAAAACCAATGAGCGAAAAGGCGCACCATTTGCTGCATACTGCTTATTTTGACAGAACGGAATAAAATAGTGTTTGAATGCAGGAAAGAATTTATGTTTTAATAAAAAGTTAAGATCATGCCAAAAATAAAACTTTCAGAAAATACGATTCAAACCATAAAAAGTGTTTGCGCAGAGTTTGAAAACAAAGAGAGTGAATTGATAAATGTTTTGCACAAAGTGCAGGGAAAACTTGGTTATTTGCCGGCTGAAGTGCAGGAAGTTATTGCAAAAGGATTAAATACTTCGGTTGCCAGAGTTTACGGAGTAGTTACCTTTTACAGCTATTTTACAATGATTCCTCGTGGTGAGTTCCCAATTTCCATTTGCATGGGAACAGCTTGTTATGTTCGCGGAGCAGAACAGGTACTCAGCGAATTTAAACGACAATTGAAAGTTGAAGTTGGAGAATCTACTCCCGATGGAAAATTCTCACTCAATTGCCTGCGTTGCGTTGGAGCCTGTGGGTTGGCTCCGGTTGTAACAATTGGCGAAAAAGTTTTTGGCAGGGTGGCTCCAACTCAGGTAAAAGAAATTATTGCAGAGTACCGGCAAGGTTGTGCCACCGATAATGCAAAATCGGCATAAACTTTTGAAACTGAGATAACGCTGAGATTGCTTTTAAAGGAATAAATTTGAATTGCAATTGATTGTTGTTTAATGTTTTGGCATCGCGTTTAATTTTGCCAGTCCGCCCTGCGAAGTTTCGCGGTACTGACTTTGTAAATCAATGCCGGTTGTGTACATGGTTTCCACAACCTCATCAAAACTTATTCTGTGTCGTCCGTCGGAAATAATGGCAAAAGTTGTATGTGCCATCGCCCTTTCTGCAGCAAATGCATTTCTTTCAATACAAGGTATTTGAACAAGTCCGGCAACCGGGTCGCAGGTTAAACCGAGGTGATGTTCCAATCCCATTTCGGCAGCATATTCAATCTGGTAAATTGTACCTCCCATAAGTTGTGTAGCCGCCGCCGATGCCATGGCACAAGCTGTACCTACTTCACCCTGGCAACCAACTTCCGCACCCGAAATTGAAGCGTTCTTTTTGATTAGATTGCCAATCAGGCCGGCAGTAGCAAGTGCCCGCAGAATTGCAGTTTTGTCGGATTTATATACTTTTTGGGCGTGAAAAAGAACAGATGGCATTACTCCGCAAGCTCCGCAGGTTGGTGCAGCTACAATTTTTCCGCCCGATGCATTTTCTTCTGAAACAGCAAGTGCATACGAGAAAAGTTGCGACCGTCGTTTAAAAGGAGTTGCATAATTTTTACCTTTCGAATAAAACGATTGCGCTTTTCTCGGAAGTTTTAAAACTCCAGGCAAAACACCATCACGATTTAAGCCACTTTCTACACTTTCCTGCATCACTTTCCAAACTTCATCCAAAAAATCCCATATCTCAATTCCCTCATAATCTTCAATGAATTCCCAGTATTGCTTGCCGTTCTGGTTGCACCAGCTCATTATTTCAGAAAGATTTTTATGCTCGTAAATCTCGATGGTTTCCGATTCTGTTTCATCATCTGTTATGGTACCGCCGCCAACACTGTAAGCTGTCCATTCGTCCAAAACTGTTTCGTCGGATTTAAATGCTGTAAATTTCAGAGCGTTTGGGTGTTTAGCAAGGAAAATAGTTGGCTCCCATTGAATATCGAACTGGTAATTTTTGAAAACTTCTTTAATTGCCAGGTCGGTTAAATGCCCCAGCCCGGTTGCAGCAAGACTTCCGTAAAGTACAACTTCAAATCGATGTGCCAAACCGTTTTTTCCTAAAAACCGCTCCGCTGCTTTTTTTGGGCCCATTGTGTGACTGCTTGATGGTCCGTGCCCAATTCTGTATAGTTCTCTTATTGATTCCATAATTCATTTTATTCGAAACAAATAAAGGAATTCTGAATTGAAAAAAACATGATTAAAACGGAGTAATACATAAGTTTTAAAAAATCAATATCTTTTATGGTAAGAAATTCGGGTTTCAAACAGTATTTTGTATTTTTAGCGAAAACGAAATCACTATGAAAAATCTGAGTTATATTTTAATTGCCATCGTTGCAACTTTTGTTACTTGCACAAAACCACAACAAAAAAGTATTGAAATGCCTTATACAAGCGAAAATTTCGAAAGTGTTATCGACGGAAAATCAACCCGATTGTTTACACTGGAAAACAAAAATGGTATGATTGTTACCTTAACCAATTACGGTGCAAAAATTGTTTCGATTTATGCGCCCGACAGAGATGGAAAATTTGCTGACGTGATGCTTGGTTTTAAATCGATTGCTGATTATCAGGAGTATGGGGCAAGTCATGGTGCTGTTGTTGGTCCATTTGCAAACCGAATTGCAAATGCAAGTTTTACAATTGATGATGTTACTTATAATTTGCCCGTCAATAATGGAAAAGCATGTTTGCATTCGGGCCCTGATAGCTGGTACCGGAAAGTATGGGATTTTGATGGGGAAGGAAATACAGTTTCGTTTACAATAACAAGCACTGATGGCGAATTTGGTTTTCCAGGCAATAAAACAGCAAAAGCAACTTATACATTAACCGATGAAAATGAGTTGAAAATTGATTACGAAGTTACCACAGATAAAGCTTGCCCAATAAATATTACCAACCACAGTTATTTCAATTTACGTGGTGAAGGAAATGGTGATGTGCTTGCACATGTTTTGGTAATAAATGCCGATAAATCAACTCCTGTTACGGAAGATATGATTCCAACAGGAGAAATAGCTGATATCCGTGGAACTGATTTGGATTTTACTACACCATATTCAATTGGTGAACGCATAGATTCTGATAATCAACAATTAGTTTACGGCGTTGGGTACGATTTCAATTATGTAATTAACAAAAGCGAAGGCGAACTTGGTTTTGCCGCCAGCGCGTATGAACCTGAAAGTGGGCGCTACATGGAGTGTTTTACAACTGAACCCGGTGTTCAACTTTATACAGGAAATCATTTAAAAGGAAATGAAATTGGAAAATCTGGAGTGGCCTATACAAAACGAACAGGTTTTTGTTTGGAAACCCAACATTATCCTGACAGCCCAAATCGGCCCGAATTTCCATCAACTTTGGTTCAACCCGGTGAAACTTTTAAATCAACAACTATTTATAAGTTTTCGGCGAAGTAAATTTGTACCGATAGAAGCTGAAAATTTGATGTTAAATTCTGAAAATTTGATGATCTTAATTACCTAATCCTCTCCTTCGTGGAAGTTAGAGGGGTTTAATTTATTAATCCTTTACTCTCATAAATCTAAACATATTCAACATCCATTTAGGTAGCGGGTGGTGTCCGCGTTTTCTTAAATCAATGTACCAACCTATTTTCCTTAGTAACGGAATTTTATGGGTTTCCACGAATTCAATTAATGTGCCTTCAGGAGCCTGAATATAAGCGAAACTACCGGCAGCCTCACCCATATCAAAGGTTTCCATGGCGCGCGCGCTGTCAACAGTAAACGGAAATCCCATGTTCTTCACTTTCTCCCTGAATATATCAATTCCGTTAATATCAAAACAAAGATGGATAAAACCCGGGTCGCCCCAAATGCGGCCTTCGTAAATATTTCGTGGTTCCCGGTCGAGTACCTGAACCAATTCGATAGCTGACTGGCCAAAAAATGGACTAAAAGCGCCGCTTTTAATGTCAGAATGTTTTAGCAAAACACGGCGGAAACTATGATCTCCTCCCGGAATGCCTTTAAAGTCATCAAAAACTCCGGTTTTATCGTAAACAATTTTATCGTATTGTAAAATCTCCTGATAAATTTTTATGCTGTCTTCCATGTTTTTTACGCCAATAACGACACCATAAATTCCACCGCTAACCGATTTTTCTTTTTTTCTGAAGATTTGTTTTACATGTTTCACCTCCCACATGTTGTTGTAAATATCCTTCAGATAAAAATGTTCGTTTTCCACCGGATCCTTATGAATTGAACTCAATAGGTTTAAACCCGAATTTGTGAATTTGGAGAAAGCAGTTGCTGTATTTCCTGTTTTTATTTTTCCGATGTTAATACCTAAATCGCCCAGTTGAATTTCAAACGGACAAGGTTCTGGCTTTTTGCCTGTGTGTTGCCAGATTTCAAAACCCCCGCCACCTTGCATGTTGAGCGCTAAAACAGCATGTCGGGTTCTTGTTTTTCCTGCTGTATGGGCAAGCATTAATTCTGCAGTAGCCTCCTCCTCAAACATCTTTATATCCATTGAAAAATGTTCACGATACCACTTCCACGCCTCTGTTACATTTTCAACCCCAACTCCCAATTGCTGAATCCCGTTAATCTTTGCCGACATAATTTTCTTCTATTTTAAAACTTTTTATTCGATACTAACTTTTGAAATCCTGAACTCTGAATTTCCTTAAACCGGTTTTATCCTTGATGACATATAATAATATAATCCCGGGAAAAATCTACGGATATGAACCATAATAAGTTCCTTTCCACCAACTAAAATTTCCTTTTTATTCTTTTTTAAACCCTTGTAAATAATTTTAGCTGCTTTTTCTGCACTAATTCCCGTGTCCTGTCCTTCGTCCATTTTTCCGTGCGTTTTTCCTTCCTTTGTAATTGCATTTACAGAAATGTTTGTTTTAACACGGCCTGGTATAAAAATAGAAACGTGAATGTTGTGTTGTTTGTTTTCGGCACGCAAGCTTTCGAAAAATCCATGTAACGCATGTTTTGTAGCTGAATAGGACGAGCGGAAAGGAAAACCAAATTTGCCAACAAGACTTGAAGTTACGGCAAACTGCCCCCCCCCGTTTTTAATCATTTCTGGTAAAATCGCCTTGGCAAGTGCAATCGCGCCAAAAAAGTTAATTTCGAATATTTTGCGGTCAACAAACAGCGGGGTCTCACTAACCAGTGAACGCTGGCTGATTCCTGCAAACTGGTACAGGCAATCAATTTTTATTTTCATGTCCAATACCTTTTGAGCTGCTTCTAAAACCGATTTTTCATTACTTAAATCCATTGGCACAGTAATAGTTGAACAGCCGTTCTTTTCGCATGCTGCTGCAACATCAACAAGCCCCGATTCATTGATATCCGACAGAATAAGTTTTGTATTTTCTTTAGATAATTCAAGCGCAACAGCACGGCCAATACCGGAGGAGGCTCCGGTAATCCAAATTGTTTTGTTTGTGAAATTCATTTTAAATTTTTCAGAAGTGCGAAGATAACAGAATATTTCCTTGGTTAAAACAGAATTTTTATTTTTGATTTTATCAGGTTTTAATTTCAAAACAAGTTGAAATGTAAATATGAACGACTAAATTTGGACATACTAAATTGAAAATTATGAAACGACCATGCAGAAATGCTCCACAAACAAGCACAATTAAAAGGGAGTTACATCGAATACATTTGAAAACTTACAATTTTAATGAGATGAAAACAATAGTATTCGTTTTGATGTTTTTATCCTCATTTTTATTGAACGCACAGCAGGTTCAGCAAGTAGCCGATGCGCTTGTGTCACCCAAAGTGGCTCAGCAAGTTTTAACTGTTGGTGGGCAAAATGCCGATATCCAGGGTTTTTCAAACCAGTCGATTCAATTTGCCATTGATGCCGTTTCAAAAACCGGTGGAACTGTAAAATTGAATCCGGGAGTTTATAAAATTAAAGCGCCGGTTCAAATGAAATCGAATGTGAAATTGATAGGTTCAGGAAAGGAAACAATGCTAAAAAGGGACAAAGGTGTCCAAACAAAATATATTGTTGACGCCGATTTTGGTGAATTAAAACTGACTGTGGAAAATGCCGATGGTTTTGAAATCGGTATGAAAGTTCAAATAACCGATGCCGAAAACAGCGGCTGCTGGAATGTTTCAACTGCCTATGTTTCTGATGTTGTTGATAATATAATTTATATCGATAAAGGTTTGATCCGCGATTACCGCTCAGACCAAAATGGATTGGTTTCAAATGCTTCATCAGTTATTGAAGCTCTCGATGTTGAAAATTGCAGCGTTTCAAATTTGACTGCCGATGGAAACCGTGCTGACAATTTTTTTGCCGATGGTTGCAATAGCGCAGGAATACTTATTTTAAGGTCGAAAAATGTAACGGTTGACAATGTTCATGTTAAAGATTTTAATGGTGAAGGTATAAGTTGGCAAATTACAGAAAATGTAACCATAAAAAACAGCGAAATTTCGGGAAGTGGAAATACAGGATTACACCCCGGGACTGGTTCTCCATTTTCAATTATCGAAAATAACGACATTCACCACAATGATAATGATGGGCTTTTTATCTGCTGGCGGGTTTATCAAAGCCGGGTTTCAAATAACAAAATGCATGATAACGGCAGGTTTGGAATTTGCACCGGACATAAGGACGTGGATGTTGTTTTTAGTGAAAATCATGTTTTCAACAATAAAAGTGATGGTATTAATTTGCGTGGTGAACGGGAAACAAATGCGCCACACAGAAACACATTTGTAAAAAATATTATTGAAAATAACGTAGGATTTGGCTTTTCTGTGAATTCAAAAGCCAATGAATTGGTTTTAAAAGAGAACATTTTTAAGAATTCGGCAAAAACCCAAAAAGCTGCCATTTATATTTATGAAAACGGTTCAACTCCAAAACTCGAAAATAATCAGTTTGACAAGCATGAGTTGGGAGAAATGGTTTTTGAGAAAAGATGAGAATTATTCCACTAACCTAAAAGAGGTTCTAATCAACTCTTGTTCTCTGGAAAGAGAAAACTAAACAAAACAGCCATTCCAAAAGCCATCAGGTAACTTGCCAATCTTTCCGAAATTCCGGTAGGTTCCAATAACCATGTTTTCCAGATTACGGCGGATAAAGTTCCGGTTATCAAACTCGCAAAAACACCGGCTCGTGACAATTTTTTCCAGAAAATCAGCAAAACAATTGCCGGACCGAAAGAAGCGCCAATTCCGCTCCATGCGTATGATACAAGTCCATAAACCGTATCCTCCATTGTAATGGCCAGTATAAAACCAACCATTCCTACAACAAGAGTCAATAGTTTGTTGAGGAAAAGCATACGTTTCTCGTCAATATTCTTTTTAGCGATGTGAACATAAAAATCTTCTGTCATAGATGATGAAACTACCATCAATTGCGACGAAGCAGTTGACATCATTGCCGAAACGGCTCCTGATAAAAGTATTCCAGCCAAAATTGGATTGAGCAAAGTCATCACCATAATTGGCATAATTTTTTCTGAATCGGCGGCAACACTTGCAGCAGCATCGCCCAAAGCGCCTGCCTCTACTAATTTGTACCCGATAATCCCAATCATAAAAGCACCTATATACGCC
>JBFHJA010000077.1:0-12433 GCA_041596165.1 Draconibacterium sp.
AGGTTCAGGTTGGCCATTTGGCTCAGAAACACTACCACGTGAGGAGCGTGCACAGGTCGCTATTATATATGCAGAAACTCTCAATGGTCCCATATCTTTTGAAACCTCACAATTCAATATCTTTAAAACAGTTGATCCGGGGGTGAGTGTGCCTATGCCAAGTCGCACTTTTGAAATACTTTCGCTAAAAATGGTTCCTGAGCCTATGGCAGGTCTGGATCAAGTAGTTGATTTTTCAAATAAGCGGCTTGATGAGGTTATTTCAATCGATGTCCCAGAAGGAAAACATGTATTGTATGCATTGGTAAAGGTCGATTCGTTTGCCAGTGTAATTAATGGAGCTCCGGGTGCTGCAGGTCCTATTCTTGACCATATGAACAAAGCAGCGGTTCAAAAATATCTGGATCATATGTCATACACAATTCAAGAAAAGACCGGGCCGCTTTCGAATCACCTTCGTGCTTTCTTTACCGACTCCATGGAACTGGAAGGAAGCAATTGGACAGCCGACTTACCTCTGGAATTTGAAAAACGCCGGGGCTATGATATTATGCCCTATTTGCCATTCATTATGTTCAAGGTTGGCAGGCTGGGTGCTACAGTGGATGCAAATTATGGTGTAACGAAAACTCCTGAGTTTAACGAGATATTAAAACGCATTCGTTTCGATTTTGAATATACAAAAGCCGAGTTGTTGTACGAACGTTTCACACAAACCTATTTGCAATGGTGCAAGGATCAGAATGTAAAGTCAAGGGCTCAGGCGTATGGACGTGGGTTTTTTCCGCTGAAGACAAGTTTAGGATATGATATTCCTGAAGGTGAATCCTGGACAACAAACTGGCTAAAACATCGTGTTGGGGAGGAAATGTCAGATGAAGATTATCGTCGCGGACGCGGTTATACGATGATTAATAAATATGTTTCCTCAGCTGCACATCTAACTGGCAAACGCCTTGTAAGTTGCGAGGAAATGACCAATACATACAATGTATTCAATATCACATTGGAGCAATTAAAGATAGGTTCAGACATGAGCATCATGTCAGGAATAACTCATTCCATTTGGCATGGATTCAACTATTCACCGCCGGAAGCCCCTTTCCCCGGATGGGTTCAATATGGGTCATATTATAGCGAAAAGAACAATTGGTGGCCCTATTTTAAATACCTGAATAAATACAAAGCCCGTCTTTCTGCATTATTGCAAAATGTTGATATGTACACTGATATGGCTATTTTGCCTGCTAATTACGATATGTGGGGAGAAATGGGGGTGCAAACTGATCCGTTTCCTGAGAAATTGAACGTTTCTTATACCTCCATTATTTGGGAGTCAATAAACAAAACGGGTGGAGCTGCTGACTATGTTACCGAATATATTATTCAGGATGCGAAGATAAAAAAGGGGAAACTTTGCTACGGACCTAAAGAATATGACACTCTTTTTCTTGCAGAAGTTAGCAGTATGAATTCCGATATTTTAGAAAAACTATTAGAATTTGTTTCAACAGGAGGCCTTATTTTCTGTATCGAAAAATATCCCGAGAAATCTTTAGGATTAGAGAATTGGGAACAGCGCGACAGAGAAGTGAAAACTCTGGTAGCAAAACTCAGGGAATTTTCAGATAGATTTATTCTTATTAAAAAACCCGAAGACAATCAGTTTTTAGAATGGTACAGCCAGCTAATTCCTAAATATAACTTGCCGCATTACCTTACAATTGAGAAACCTAACAGGTTTTTTATGCAAACACGATTTACCGATGACGAAAAAAATGAGCTATTCTTCTTTCAGAACATTCATTTGCACGACAGGTATAAAACAAATGTAACTTTCTCAAAAGTAATCAGCAAAGGTCGTTATCCCTGGGTTTGGGATATTGAAAGCGGCGAACGTTTTAGGATTCAATTAAATAACGATAGTTTTGAAATTGATCTTGGACCTGCGGAAACACGTGTTCTTGCTTTTAGCAAAGACAAACAAGGTACTCTTTGGAGTCCACTTCCCTTAACAGGTAATGAAGTCAAGGCATTTAACCAATCATGGAAAGTTGAACTACAGCATAGTCTGGAAGATTCAGTCAAAACATTTGATATGGATGAACTAACAGACCTGAAAGATACGGATTATGAGCGTTTCACAGGAACTGCAATTTATCGTAAGAAAATAAACGCAAGTGCTAAAACAAGTAATTATCTGAATCTTGGTAAAGTGTGGGGCGTTTCAGAGTTATTCGTAAATGGACAGTCATGTGGAGTAAAATGGTATGGTAACCGGATTTACAATCTGAAAGGAATAATAAAAGAAGGTTCTAATGATATTGAAGTACGTGTTACAACTTCAATGGGAAACTACATGAAAACTTTAGAGGATAATGAAACCGCACAAAAGTTTTTAATTCTTAAAAATAAAAATCAAGACATTCAGTCAATGGGATTAATAGGCCCAGTTACGCTTTATCAATAAATATATAAATCACAAAATATGAATAAATTGAAATCAGTTATCTTATTCCTTTTTCTAATTTGTTATTTGGGAATATCAGCAAAAGATTATAATGCCTCGGTTTTTGGCATCAAATCGAATGGTTCTACATTAAATACCACTTCTATACAAAAGGCTATAGATCATATTCATGCTGAAGGTGGTGGTAAGTTGATGTTTTATGTCGGGCGTTATCTCACCGGAACCATTGAGATGAAATCCAACGTACACATTGTTCTGAATGAAGGAGCAATACTTGTTGGGTCAACAAATATTTACGACTACAATATCGACATACCTAACACTGCGTTCGTTTATGCCAAGAATGCCGATAATATTTCGATCACCGGTTTGGGAGTGATTGACGGACAAGGACGTGATGTAGCATACAATTTACTAGATCAGGTGCATAAGGGAATTATTCAGGATGAATTAAAAAATGACCGCTCGGCAAAATATCGCCCGAAAGGAATTTATTTCCGTGAATGTAAAAATGTTTTGATTAAAGGTATTACAATAAAAAATGCTGCTGAATGGGTAGTGGTGTGTGACCAGTGCGAGAGACTGAAGATTGATAGTATTACCGTTGACAGCAAAGCTTTCTGGAATAACGATGGCTTAGATATTGTGGACTGCAAAGATGTTTTAATTGCCAACTCATTTATTGATGCTACGGATGATGCCATTTGCTTTAAATCGCATGATGCTGCAAAGTTGTGTGAGAATATAGAAGTGAGAAATTGTGTTGCACGCTCAAGTGCCAGCGGAATAAAGTTTGGAACAGTAACAAGAGGTGGATATAAAAATTTTAAAATCATAAACAATAAGGTTTACGATACTCACCGATCGGCCATTACCATTGCCACTCCTGATGGTGGGAAAATCGACAATATTTTAGTGGATAGTTTGTACGCTTACAATACAGGAAATGCAATTTTTCTGCGAATTGGAGCACGATGGCATGATGGCGAAATAGGCTCTATGAGCAATATTATCATTCAGAATATGTATGCCGAAATTTCGGCTACCAAACCTGATGCCGGATATGAATATGAAGGACCAATTGAAGATTTGCCCCGGAATATTTCACCTGCAAGTATTGTTGGCCTGGTGGAACACGATATAACAAATGTGACCTTGCGAAATATCGAGATTGTTTATCCCGGAGGTAGTAATCCCAATTACGCATACCGTGGTATATCACCTGCCGACTTAGACAGTATTCCTGAAATGGAAGCAAGATACCCAGAGTTTTCGCAGTTTAAAGAACTTCCTGCCTGGGGCTTTTATGTGCGTCATGCAAAAAATGTAACTTTTGATAATGTTACGCTTACGGCTAAAGCGAAAGAGTATCGTCCTGCAATTGTTCTTGACGATGTGAAAGGAGCTACTTTTTCAGGAGTAAAATATGATGAGCCAGGGAAAAAGAAAAAACAACTACATAGTTACAAATCAACAGGTATAGTTGAGAAAAAATAAATGATAATAATACGATAATATGAACACGATAAAATATATTCTAATAGCATTGTTTTGCACATTTAGTTTGCAGAATTGGGCAAAAGATTACATTGTTTCGGACTTTGGTGCCAAAGCTGACGGACAAACCTTAAATACGCGTACAATACAGAAAGCCATTGATTACGTTAGCACTCATGGAGGAGGCCGCCTGGTATTTGGTCCGGGGAATTATGTAACTGGCAGTATCTACCTGAAATCGGATGTTACGCTTCATCTGGAATATGGCGCATCCATTTTAGGCTCGAATAATCCTTTTGATTATGTGATTGATCCGTATATAAAATGGGCGTCAATGATCTTTGCACTAAAACAAAATAATATTGGTATTACCGGAAAAGGAACAGTGAACGGGCGAGGTTTTACAACTGCTAATAACCTGGTTAATTATATTCACCGGGGTATTTTCGAAGATGAACTTATATTAGACAGGCCGCGCGAGTGGCGACGTCCGCAAAATATCTATTTCCGTGAGTGTACAAATATAAAGATTACTGATATTACATTGCGTGATCCCGCGAGCTGGAACCAAACCTATGATCAATGTAAGAATCTGTATGTAGATGGTATTTACGTGGATAGCAAATCCTATTGGAATAACGACGGAATTGACGTAGTAGATTGTGACGGTGTAGAAATCCGTAATTGCTTTATCGATGCAGCAGATGATGTGTTTTGTTTTAAATCGCACGATGCAAACAGCATTTGTCAGAATGTAATTGTTGAGAACTGTGTGGGTCGCTCAAGTGCAAATGGGTTGAAATTTGGCACTGTTTCCCGTGGTGGTTTTCGCAATTTCAAAGTAAAAAACTTAACCATTTACGATACTTTCCGCTCGGCCATAACATTTGCGGCTGTTGATGGTGGAACAATTGAGAATATTGAAGTAGATAGTGTGCGTTCCATTAATACGGGAAATGTAATATTCCTTCGTATTGGCGATCGTTGGTCTAAAGGAAAAGAACCAAGCATGAAAAATATCACGATCTCAAATGTGTATGCTGAGGTGCCGCTTGGTAAACCGGATGTTGGATACAATTATGAAGGGCCTATTGAAGATAATCCACGTAATATTTCTCCGGCCAGCATTGTTGGACTGCCTGAATACAGAATTGAGAATGTAAAACTTAAAAATATAGAAATTGTATATCCGGGAGCAGGTAATCCTTTGTATGCGTATCGGGGAACAAGCTCTGCCGAACTGGATAGTATCCCTGAAATGCGAGCTAAATACCCTGAGTTTTCGCAGTGGAAAGAACTTCCTGCATGGGGAATTTACGTACGTCATGCGGATGGAATCGAATTCGAGAATGTAACTTTTACGGCTGAAAAGAAAGATTATCGTCCATCGATTGTAATTGACGATGTTAAAGGAGCCACTTTTGATAATGTAAAATTTAATGAACCCGACAGCAATGACAAACAGCAGATAATAAAGCATAACTCAACGAATGTTGTCATTAAATAAATGCTGAGTGTTTTAAATGAAGTAAATACAATTAAAATTAAGATAATGAACAAATATAAATTATTCATAATCAGCGTAACACTTCTGTTTACGTTACACCTTTCGGCTAAAGAATATAACGCATCATTGTTTGGTGTTAAATCTGATGGAGTTACGCTTAATACCGGTTCTATTCAGTATGCAATTGATTTTATTAGCGAAAATGGTGGTGGCACTCTGTCCTTTTACGTGGGGCGATATCTAACCGGAAGTTTTCATTTAAAATCCAATGTAACAATCGAACTTAAAGAGGGAGCTGTATTGGTGGCTTTTCCATCTATTTATGATTATTACAATTTGAATGAAACAAATGCACTCATACTTGGCGACAATGTTGAGAATATTGGCATTAAGGGAGACGGCGTTATTGTTGGAAATGGAAAGGAAATATTAAAAAGCATCAGGGAACAAATTCAAAAAGGATACTTAGAAGAAACTGAAGCGAAGGTAAAACCTGCTATGATTAATTTTAACGGATGCAGTAATGTAATAGTTGATGGAATTATTTTGCGTGACGCTTGTGGAGATTTCCAGGTATATTCGAGCTGCAACAACATTAAAATATATAATATAACTGTAGAAAGTGCTTCCATTCCTAATACAAATGGTATTGTTTTGACCAATGGTGATGGTTTTTCTCTTGTTAGTTCTTTTGTCGATGTTTCAGGAAAGGAAATCAGTTTACAAGGGGACATTAAGAATATTTCAATAGAAAATTGCATCAACGGAAAAGGTGTAAAAATAAAAGGTGTAAAATAGAATGAGTCTTAGGATATTATCAATACTAATATTATTCTTTTCCGCACAGATAACTTTTGCACAAAACCGTCCACCACAAGAGGAACGCCTGGAGTGGTTGCACGAAGCTAAATTCGGGATGTTCATTCATTGGGGTGTTTATTCTAAATATGGCGGTGTTTAAAATAAATACTAACAAAGTCGTCTGGGTAAAAACTTAACTTTATAACACTAGATTGGAGATAATAATTACAAATTACATTAGCATGAAAAGAAAAGTTTTACTTTTCTCAATTATCACCTTTTATATGGGGAGTTAGGCACAAGACATTCAGTATGGTGTTAAGGTATTTGAAAGAACAGAAAATACTGTTTTGTATTAGTAGGATTATACGTCTGGCTGGTCTCCTATTTATTTGTTAACCGTTCAGGCATTGCACAATTATGGTTATGAAAAGGAAGCCCTTCGTATTTGTGGAAGATACCTGGATGTTGTAACCCTGAATTTTATCGATCCCAAACCTTTACTTCGGGGAAATAATCCAAACAAGAAAGGCTCAAAAGGCTTTCTTTATGAAAAATATGACGTAGTAACTGGAGGCATTAACGATTGGGAGTACCCAGCCTGGGAGTTTTTAGGTTGGAGTGCAGGGGTTTTATTTGGTGCCTTGATTATTACAGAAAAAATGAAAATTAAATATATTCCAATATGAATACTAAAACAATTATACTCTTACTTATTCTGGCAGTAGCCGGTATTTCATCTTCTTTTGCATGTACCAACCTAATAGTTACCAAAGGCGCCAGCAAAGATGGCTCGGTAATAATAACCTATGCCGCCGATTCGCACATTCGTTATGGAGCAGCGGTATTTCTCCCGGCGGCCGACCATCAGCCAGGGGATGTGCGCGAAGTTTTTCATTACGAAAACGGAAAGCTGATGGGAACTATTCCTGAAGTTGCACATACCTATTCTGTTGTACATTTTATGAATGAATTTCAAGTAGCAATCGGGGAATCAACATTTGGAGGATTAGGAGATTTGTACGGGCAGAAAGATGCCATCCTCGATTATGGTTCGCTGATGAGTATTGGCCTGCAACGTTCGAAAACGGCGCGCGAGCTGATTAGAGTAATGACAGAACTGCTTGCCAAATATGGATATGCATCAGGAGGTGAATCGTTTTCTATATCCGATCCAAACGAAGCATGGATTTTGGAAATGGTTGGAAGAGGGAAATTTGGGAAAGGTGCTGTTTGGGTAGCTCGTCGCATTCCCGAAGGTTATGTTTCCGGGCATGCTAACCATGCACGGATTACAACTTTTCCATTTCAAAAAACAAACGACTGGGACAATTCGGGACAAACGGTGTATCATTCGCCCGATGTGGTAAGTTTTGCCAAAGAACACGGTTTTTACCAGGGAAAAGATGAAGAATTTAGTTTTGCTGATGTATATAATCCCATGGATTTTGGCGGTGCCCGATATTGCGAAGCCCGGGTTTGGTCGTTCTTTCGAAAAATAAATAAAGAAGTTCGCGATAATCAAAAATATACAGATTTTGTAATGGGAAAATTTGAATACGATAAAAAAACGCTTAATAATTGTACTATCTCAAACAGGCTTCCTTTATGGGTAAAACCTGACTCTCTGCTAACGCTTCAACAGGTGATGAATGCGATGCGCGACCATTATGAAGATACGCCGATGGACATGCGCAACGGAGCCGGGGCAGGCGCTTTTGCATGCCCATACCGCTGGAGACCAATGGAGTTTGAAGTAGATGGTCAAAAATACCTCAACGAGCGGGCTATCGCTACTCAACAAACAGGATATAGTTTTGTAACGCAGTCGCGCGGTTGGTTGCCTTCTCCTGTAGGTGGAATTATCTGGTTTGGTGTTGATGATACCGATGGTTGTGTTTATACTCCTTTTTATTGCGGAATAACAGAAATCCCAGAAAGTTATCGTGTTGGCAACGGCTCGATGATCTCCTGGTCAGAAACTTCCGCTTTCTGGACATTTAATCAACTTATCAACTGGGTTTATACCCGCTATAATATTATTCATCCTGAAGTAGAAAAGTATCAATCTGAGTTAGAGAATCAATTTATTAATGAGGTGCTGGTGGTGGATCAATTAGCTCAAAAACGTTTTGTGGAAAATCCTGAATCAGCAAAGGATTATATTACACAATATTCAGTTTATACCGGAAATAAACTGGTTAGCGACTGGAAAAATTTCTACCACTACCTTTTTATGAAATACATGGACGGGAATGTAAAAGTGTCAGAAAACGGTCAATTGCAAGATAATGGAAATGGTAAAAATATTCCACCAATGCCCAAACAACCAGGGTATGGAAAAGAATGGGAAAAAATAATGATTCAGGGAACTGGGGACTTGTTAAAAGTACCTGAAAAAGAAAATTAAATTTGTAGTCTGATAACAATCAATTCATCAAAAGATGTATCAAAAGAAATTAGTGATTTTATTCGTTTCGATTTTATTAACCGGAACTTTATTTGCGCAAAATAGTACTGAAGATTTAACTCAATATGTAAATCCGTTGATTGGAACACAAGAAATGGGGCATGTTTTTCCCGGTGCCTGTGTGCCTTTTGGAATGGTGCAACTGAGTCCTGATACAGATACAATTCCGTATGCAGTGGATGGAAAATATACAGGAACAGTTTATCGATATTGTGCAGGCTATCAATACACTGATCCTACAATTGTTGGATTTAGTCACACTCATTTTAGCGGCACTGGACATTCCGATTTGGGCGACTTTTTAATTATGCCTACTGTTGGCGATTTGAGACTGAATCCGGGCACAGCAGATAAACCGGAAAGTGGTTACCGTTCGCGTTTTAGCCACGAAACAGAAAAAGCGGTTCCTGGCTACTATCAGGTTAAACTGGAAGATTATAATATTGACGCTGAATTAACGACCACCGGTCATGTGGGGTTTCATCAATATACTTTTCCTGAAAGTGATGATGCACACATTATTCTCGATTTAACACACGGCATTTATAACTACGATGGAAAAGTTCTGTGGTCACAGGTTTGGGTTCAGAATGATACACTGGTAACCGGTTACCGGATAACCAGCGGCTGGGCACGTACCAATTATCTGTATTTTGCCATGGTATTTTCGAAACCCATAGAAAATTTTGGGTGTAAAAACGAAGAAAATCTCGTTTACAAAGGTTTCTGGCGTAAGTTCGATCAGGAATATAATTTTCCGGAAATGGGTGGAAGAAAATTAAAAACCCACTTTGATTTCAAAACCAAAGAAGGTGAAAAAATAAAAGTCAAATTTGCGATTTCAGCAGTGAGTACGGACGGTGCATTAAAAAATCTGGAAGCGGAAATCCCTCATTTTGATTTTGAAAAAGTGAAAACAGAAGCCCGTCAGAATTGGCAAAACGAACTCGAAAAAATAACCATCAACGCTTCGCCCGAAAAAAAAGTAACATTTTATACTTCACTTTATCATACATTCATAAATCCTGTGGAATACATGGACGTGGACGGACAGTACCGCGGAATTGACCATCAAATTCACAAAGCTGAAGGATTTGTAAATTATTCTGTATTTTCATTATGGGATACGTATCGGGCCCTTCATCCGCTTTTAACGCTCATTCAGCCTAATCGAACATCGGATATGGTAAATTCAATGCTTGCCCATTACGACCAAAGTGTACTTGGCATGCTTCCGGTTTGGAGCCATTTCGGGAACGAAAACTGGTGCATGATTGGTTATCACGCAGTACCTGTAATTGCTGAAGCCTGGATAAACGGAATCCGTGGCTTCGATGCACAACATGCCTTGAATGCCTGTGTTTCTTCAGCAACAAATAAATATTATGGAAATATTGAAGATTACATGAAACTGGGATATGTTCCCTATGATAAAAATATAACAGGCTCGTCGATGACATTGGAATATGCATACGACGACTGGACCATCGCCCAACTGGCCAAATCGATTGGGAACGATGATGTTGCCAACACATTTGAAAAACGTTCACAAAACTGGAAAAATTTGTTTAACAATCAAAAGGCTTTTATTGGTGCCAAAGACAGCAAAGGGAACTGGAAGTTACCGTTCGATCCGCTGCAAACTCATGATGAAGGTTTTATTGAAGGAAATTCGTGGAATTATTCACTTTATGTTCCTCAGGATATTTCTGATCTTATTCAAAAAATGGGTGGAAATGAAAAGTTCACTGATCATTTGGATTCTTTATTTACAATGTACTTGCCCGACGAATATTTTGCACAAACAGAAGATATTACAAGAGAAGGTTTAGTTGGTTGTTATGTACACGGAAACGAGCCAAGCCACCATGTGCCCTACATGTACAACTGGGCTGGCAAACCCTGGAAAACGCAGGAACGTATTCACCAGATTGTTAACACCATGTACCTAAACAAGCCAGATGGATTATGCGGGAACGATGACTGTGGACAAATGTCGGCGTGGTATGTTTTTTCATCAATTGGATTTTATCCTGTTTGCCCTGGTTCGGGTGAATATTCTATCGGCTCTCCTTCTGTTAACGAAGCTAAAATTCAACTGGCTGAAGGTAAGATGCTGGTAGTTAGGGCCAATAACCTTTCAGATAAAAATATCTACATCCAGTCAGCTTTACTAAACGGTAAACTACTGAATAGAACTTCAATAACGAATATGGAATTGAGAAATGGGGGAGAGTTGATTTTTGAAATGGGAAAGCGCCCCAACAAAAATTGGGCGGTAGCTCGTTAAGATTTACCAATCGGGTTTAAGTGGATTTGTTGAAATTGAATTGCAATTTACCTAATGTTTATGTCCTGTTTTATTGAAATGAATTATTAAATTGTTTGTGTTTATTAAAAGAATAACACAAAGCAAGTAGCTTTATATCTGTTTCTGGTGAATTTATAACTTAGTCCTGTTTGCTTTTTTATATTTTATGTGAATCAAGAATTGAAATATATCAAAGTCTAACACCCCCGAGCAATCGGGGCAGGCTGTTCCTATGGAACTTTAAAAGACGTTAATACTTTGTTGTTACCATAACACCGTGCCTCTGGCACTTTTTTAGCTCCATCGGAGCGTAGTTATGGTCATATTTTAGTGAAACCCAATAAAGTCCGGTATGGACGGTGTTATATATTTCAAACTTGTCGTAAAACTCAACTCAACCCTTGATTCGCATATTTTCCTATTAGTTGTTATAAGTGGAAAATAATCAGTTAACCAATTACTTACTCGAAAGAAAAATCACTAAATTCGATTTTATTCTTAAAATTAACCAAAAATGAAAATAGCATTATTGGGAACAGGATTAATTGGTACATTTTATACAATGTCGCTGCACGGAATGCGCAGCCGCGATGAGGTTGTAATTGTTTATTCCCGCTCAGAAGAAAGGGGAGCAAAATTTGCAAAAGAGAACAACATTCCAAAATGGACAACAAATTTGCAGGAAGCAGTTTCGTTACAAGAGGTTGACGTTGTTGTAGTTGGATTACCAAATAATCTCCACAAAGCAGCAATTTTTGCCGCCGTCGATGCCGGGAAAGCTGTTTTATGCACAAAACCGCTGGCACGTAACGCTGAAGAAGCCTGGGAGATTTTACAAAAGGTGGAAGAAGCCGGAGTTTTTCATGGCTACCTCGAAGATTTGGTTTACACGCCAAAACATTTGAAAGCACATGCATCGGTTGAAAATGGCGCAATTGGAAAAGTTCTTTGGGTTCGTTCACGCGAGGCACATCCCGGTCCGCACAGCGACTGGTTTTGGAATCCTGAAATATCGGGTGGGGGAGCGATTATCGATTTGGGTTGCCATTGCATCGAAATTGGCCGGAGTTTTATCGGGAAGGATATTCGCCCGGTGGAAGTCGTTTGCTGGGCAGATACTCAAGTAAAACCTATAGATGCGGAAGATCATGCAATTGGTTTGGTGCGTTTCCAAAATGGCGCAATCGGGCAATTTGAGGTGAGCTGGTGTTTTCGGGGTGGAATGGAGTTAAAAGACGAAGTAGCGGGAGTTGACGGGTCAATCCGCATCGACAATTTTTTGCGTACAGGTTTTGAAATGTTCTCTGCTCCCGGCAAAAAAGGTTACGTGGCAGAAAAAGCTGAAACCGACTCGGGTTGGCTGTTCCCCGTTGGTGA
>JBFHJA010000078.1:0-12400 GCA_041596165.1 Draconibacterium sp.
AAAGTTGTAATTATTGTTTTAAATGAATCGAAATCAGACCAAAAATTTAATATTAAAGTTGGAAAAGAATTAATTGAAATTTCCCTGACAAAGGGATCGGTTGGAACTATTGTTTTGTAAATTTTAAGTAGTCCTGCTATAATCCAGAATTAATCGGTTTTTACATCGATATTTCCTGCAATACTTTGTCCAACAAAATTTTCACACATTCTTCAACACTTTTATTTGACGTGTCGATTGACAAAACGGCATTTTCAGGTATTTCAAAAGGTGCGCTAATTCCTGTGAAATTTTTAATCTCGCCCGATCTGGCTTTTTGATACAACCCTTTAACATCGCGGCTTTCACAAACTTCAATCGGAGTATTCATAAAAATTTCTATAAAATCATCTTCGCCTGCAATTTCAGAAACAAGATTTCGAATATTCTTGGTTGGACTAACAAATGCACAAATACAAATTACTCCTGAGTTCAATAAAAGTTTGGCAATTTCGGCAATTCGGCGAATATTTTCCATGCGATCTTCGGGAGAAAACCCTAAGTTACTGTTAATTCCGGAACGGATATTATCGCCATCGAGAACCTGGGTTAAAAACCCTTTTTCATGAAGATTCCTTTCAAGTGCTTGTGCCAGTGTAGTTTTCCCCGAACCCGACAAACCTGTAAACCAAATAATTTTCGACTTTTGGTTCAGCAGTTTTTCCTTTTCTTTTCGGGACACTTGTTTGTCAAAAACCGGAATAGCATGTGATTTATCTTTTGTCATTTACAAATAATTCTTTACTCGACAACAAACCAGGGGTTTAACAGGTTTTCTTTATTATAAATTACAGGTTTTTTATTTTCGAATTGATAAACCTTTTTCCCCGCAAATTTCACAATTGCATGTCCGGCAGCTGTGTCCCATTCCATTGTTGGTCCGAGTCGCGGATAAATATCGGCATTTCCTTCGGCAACCATACAAATTTTTAACGAACTCCCTTTTGATTTTATTTCGATAGCTTTTCCTTTTGTATCAATCGATTGGATAAATTCTTCGGTTTCCGGATTCATGTGCGATTTACTACCCACAACTACAAATCTTACCCTTTCCGAAGCAACCGGAAGTTTTTCAATTTCATTTAAAAGCTCACCATCCTCTCCAACATTTGCCTTAAACGATCCGTTTTGATCTGCCCAATACAACACTTTTGTTACCGGTACAAAAACAACTCCGGCAACTGGCGAATTATCTTCAATCAGAGCAATGTTAACAGTGAATTCGTTGTTCCTCTTTATAAATTCTTTTGTCCCGTCCAACGGATCTACCAACCAAAATTGTCTCCAGTTTTTTCGTTCATCAAAAGAAATCGATTTCCCTTCTTCGCTTAAAACCGGAATTTTCGTTGGAATTAAACATTCAACAATAACCTTATGTGCACGCTTATCGGCAAGCGTTAACGGAGAATTATCAGATTTTAATTCAATGTTGAAATCGGAATTGTGGTACACATCAAGTATTTCATTTCCTGCCTTAATTGCTGCTTTCATAGCAATTTCAGTAAGAGCAGAAATATTTCTAAACAGGGTCATATAATTTTATTGAAATGATTCGAATATAACTTTGGCTTAAATATCATAAAATATTTTTTACACCGTTACAAACTGTGCAATATTCCTGTTGATTTCAATTCGGTTTAACAATGAACGTACAATTTTGCTATATATCTGGTCTTTTAAAACAAGGTCTTCTACACCTGCATCAACATTTGGATTGTCATTAATTTCAATAACGTAAACCTCTCCATTCACCATTTTCAGGTCAACGCCATATAGTCCGTCTCCAATAAGTGATGCTGCTTTAAGAGCTGTTTTTATCACCACTTCCGGAACCTCCTCAATTGCAACTGTCTCAGAGTCGCCGCCCTTGTATTTATTTTCACTTTTCCAGTTATAAATTTGCCAGTGATTTTTTGCCATAAAATATTTACAGGCAAAAAGTGGCGTTTGGTCAAGTACGCCAATCCGCCAGTCATAATCTGAAGGCATAAATTCCTGGGCAATAATTAAATCAGAACCGAGGAATAATTTCTTTAATGCTTCGTCCAATTGATCGATATTATCAACTTTTTCCACACCAATAGAAAACGCACTGTCAGGTTGTTTAAGCACTAGCGGAAATTTAAGTTGTAAATTTCGAGATTTCCGATAACTGAACTTCGACATAACCATCGTATCCGGTGTTTTTATTTTGTTCTGTTTTAATCTTTCATTTTGAAAAATTTTGTTCGAACAGCGTAAAATCGACCAGGGATCATCGAGCACAACCAAACCTTCGGCATAAGCAGTCCGCGAAAATTGATAAGTATGGTTATTTACACTCGTTGTTTCACGTATAAACAAAGCATCGTATTCTGACAGCTGACTAAAATCTTCCTTTGTAATAAACTCGGTATAAAATCCTTCTTTTTCGGCAGCCTTTTTAAAGTTCTGTAACGCTTCCGGGCACGATGGAGGGTTCTCTTCCTTTGGATTTACCAAAATTGCCAGGTCGTATTTATAGTTTTTAAAACGTGGGCGATTAAATCGTTTTTTTGAAAAATAATCACCTGCAAATTCCTGAACTTTCTCCAGATGATCGGGATTAACTTTTTTCAAACTTAAAGGACTTACTTTCTGAATCATCCACTTTTCAGATTTAACAAAATCGATTTGCAGTAACGGTGCTTCAAACAAGTGATAAAGTTTTTGTGCCAATTGCCTGAATTTTGGATTCACGGATTTACTGAAATAAACAAAAATGCTGACTTTGTTTTCTTTTACTTGCCTGAAAGTGCTTTGAATATCATCATCAATATAACCTGAAAGCGAACGTATAAGAGACAAGCTGCTAAAATCACGAAGAGTTGTTACATTTGGGATTACACGATGTTCACGTGCTGATGCAAGCAACGACACATAATAACCCATTTTCTGATACTGGTAGGAGTTTGCAAGATTAAAAATGCGGACATTTTTTAACGACTGAAACTCATCATCAGTAATATAACCACGTGATGAAACCACTTTCACTCCTTCAATCTGCAGGTTCCATTTTTTTGGATCTTTTACTACAATTATATTTGAAAGGCTCTGCTTTTCAGTATTTTCATCTATTTGCATTGCCATTCGAATTCCGTTTTCTCCAGGAGTATAATAATCGGGCAGTTCTTCGATAAACTTAAATCCTGCCTTTTCATAAAACTGCACTACTTTAGCGTCACTTTTGCGAACCTCAAGGGTTATACGGCTAATTTTTCCGGTTTTTGCCAGGTTAACGGCGTATTCCAACAATTGTTTCCCAACCCCCTTGCCATGTATTTCAGGAAGAACAGCAATTGAAAAAATGCGAAGTGTTTTTGCATAAAGATAAAGGATTGCCGAGCCAACTGCTCTCTTCTCCTTTCCGGTTCCTTGTTCTGCAATTACTACTTTTTGAAAAGGGCTGGTTATGCTATACCGGATAGCACGTCGGTTACTTTGTTGGAATTTTGGGAAGCAAGTAGTTTCCAGTTTTTCAAGAAAATCAAGATCGGTAAGTATCGATTTTCGTATGGTTGTTTTCACTTTTCGATTAACTATTTTATGACTTAAAAAAAACGAATAAAAGTATATCTTTTTTGGGTTAATCGAAGAGCATTATTAAAAAACCCATTTTTTATCATTAATTCTTAAAACAAAAAAAATGGCATTTACAATCTTGTAAACACCATTTCTAACTAAAAAACCTAATTATATTTCTAAAACCTGATTTTCTAAATCCACTCTTCAGACAACACTTCCCCTTTAATTCCAACAACTACTTCTTTTACGGGCACCTTGCGGGAAGCAGACTGTGTTGCCATTTGAACTATTTGCGACAATCCACCACAGCAAGGAACTTCCATAATAACAACTGTAATTGTATTCACGCGCGCATCATCAATTAAACGGGTTAATTTCTGAATGTAAATTTCTTTTCCCTGATCGAGTTTTGGACAGGCAATTACCATTTTCCGTCCTTTGATAAAATCATTATGAAAATTACCATAGGCAAAACCTGCGCAATCTGCAGCCACCAATAAATCTGCACCATTAAAATACGACGCAGCAGGATTGATAAGGTGCATTTGAACCGGCCACTGTGTTAATTCGGAGGGAACTTCACCAACCGGTGCTGCCATCTTTAATCCCACCGCATTAAAAGATTGTGGAGCCGAACCAGCGCATCCAATAACCGCCCCCTGTTTTGCTGATTTTTGTTCTTTTCCTCCGTGCAACAATTCATGTACTTCGCTAATTTGGAATGGCATAGCTTCGCGATTTGCCTTAATATAAGTGAGTGCCTGGTTTAAAAATCCAGTTTCACCATGTTCCTGAAGATGTTTTAAGTGTGCAAAAACTGTTGATTTACCACTCTTTATCATCTGTGCAATTACTGTAACTTCATCGTATTCATCTGCTTCGCGCTTTTCTATTGTAATTGCCCCTTGCGGACAATGTCCCAAACACGCACCCAATCCGTCGCACATTAACTCGCTAATTAAACGTGCCTTCCCGTCAATTATTTGCAAAGCGCCCTCGTGACAATTCGGAATACAATCACCACAACCATTGCAAAGTTCCTCATCAATTTTAACTATTTCGCGTATCATACTTTTTTGTTTTAATGAAAACAAAAGTAGGGATTGAACGTTCCAATCGTTGTACCAATTGTTACAAAACAATAAAAATGATGAATTACCAACTTTTAACACAGTGTCCTTTGTTCAGGGGAATAACCGAAAAAGAAGCTGAATTTCTGCTTGATAACATTCACTTTCAAATAAAAAAATATGCAAAAAACGATATTGTGGTTGTTGCCGGGGAAACAGCAGTGAATCTACTTATCATAATTTCAGGAAGTGTGCGCGGCGAAATGATTGACTACTCCGGAAAAACAACAAAAATAGAGGACATTGAAGCCCCAAAACCGTTGGCAGCGGCATTTTTATTCGGACAACAAAACAAATATCCGGTAACCGTAACCTCGAATAACGAAGCAAGAATTTTAATAATACCTGTTACTGAATTTTTGAAAATATTACAGTTGAATACGCAAATCCTCAGAAACTATTTAAACATCATTTCATCGCGCACACAGTTCCTTTCTCAAAAACTCAATTTCCTGAGTTTTAAAACCATAAAAGGAAAAGTTGCCCATTTTCTATTACAGCAAGCCGGTGAAAAATTCCATTCAGTGGAACTTAAAAATACCCAACAACAATTAGCCGATTTATTTGGTGTTACCCGACCGTCACTGGCACGTGTATTTGGAGAAATGCAAAAAGAAGGTTTAATTAACGTTAAAAACAAAACAGTTTCCATACTTAACAAACAAGCTTTAAACGAATTGACAAACAATGCATAAGAATCAGGAACTCATCTATTACAAAATCTTCAGGGGATTTGAAAATGTACTTGCTTTTACAAGCACAAAACAAACTTTCGAAACAAAAAATCCCAGATTTACTGGCGATTCGCCTGACATATTTGAAAGAAACCGCGTTTTACTGGCAGAAAAGCTGATGATAAAACCCGACAAACTTGTGTTTCCCCGTCAAACACATACAAATTGTGTGGCCGAAATATCGGGTATCCCGGCAACTGAAATCAAGGATACTGATGCATTGGTATCCAATAAAACAGGTATTTGTCTTTGTGTGCAAACTGCCGATTGTGTGCCAATTCTGCTGTACGATCCGGTTAAAAACGTAATTTCTGCAGTTCATGCGGGATGGCGCGGAACAGTTAAAAAAATTGCAGAGATAGCTGTTCAGAAAATGGTACAGAATTACAAGTCATCACCTGAAAATATAATTGCTGCCATTGGTCCGTCAATCAGCCCCGCAATTTATGAAGTTGGAGATGAAGTAGTTGAGGAGGTTAAAAAATCGATTCCAAACTCCAACATATTGTTACAACAAGCCAGATCCGGAAAATTTCATTTAAACCTTTGGGAAGCCAACCGACAGGTACTGCTTGAAAACGGACTTCAAACCAAAAACATTGAGATACTTGGGGAATGCTCATTCACAGAAAATGATAAGTACTACTCGGCACGCAAAGAAGGAATTGAAACCGGGAGAATGGTTTCAGGAATAATGTTGATACAGTAAAATAGGTTTCAATATTAGAAACTTGTTGATTTTGCAATGGGTGAATTATTTAATTTTTCCTGGATTCTTTTTCACGTAATCGCTCCAGTTTTTAAATTCTTTTGATTTTTGTGGTTTATCAAGTTGAATAAAATGACAAATAGCTACAGCCACGGCATCAGTAGCATCCAGACTTTTTTCGAGATCGTTTAAATGATAAACTTTTTGAAGAAAATAGGCAACCTGCTCTTTTGAAGCGCGTCCCATTCCTGTAATTGCCTGTTTTACCAAAAGTGGTGCATATTCAAAAATCGGGATTCCGTGAAAAAGTGCTGCCGCCATAATTACACCCTGTCCGCGACCAAGTTTTAACATGGATTGCACATTTTTGCCATAAAACGGTGCTTCCAAAGCCATCACATCGGGTTGATATTCTTTAACCAAATACAAGGCTCGTTCGTGCAGATATTTCAATCGTTCATAATGATCAGAAAATTTGCCGGGAATAATAGTTCCCATATTCAAAATTACCGGAACTTTATTCCTGATTTCGACTAAACCATAACCGGCAACAGTTGTTCCGGGGTCGATACCTAATATTTTAAGTGGTTTTTCAGCCATTAATTTTCCCTTTTTTTCTATCCAACTGTTGCATTAAAACTCCGGCAACAATAAAAATTAACCCAATAAAAGTAGTGATGTAAATGGTTTCTTTCAAAATAAAATGGATAAAAACCAGCGACATGAATGGTGCAAAAAATACTAGATTGCCGATTTTTGCATTGCTTGTGGTGAGATTCATTGCTTTCAACCAAAATACATACGTTATTCCAACTTCGAACACTCCTGTAAAAATTACTGCATAAAAACTTTTGCTGAAATTGAATTCAAAATCAGAAAAAAAGAAAACGACAGGGGCAAGAAAAATGAATCCGATTGCAAAGTTCAGGAACAACTTTACCACTTCGTCACGTTTGTCGCGCACATTAAAAATCCAATACAACGACCAAAGTACCGAACTGCCAACTGCCAGTGTAACACCCAGCGGATTTGTATTGTTAAATCCATCCATTCCACCTTGCGATGAAATAAAAATTACTCCGGTAAAACTAACAAAAAGAGCTCCCACACTAATCCAGCTAATTTTCTGTTTCAACAGGGGCACCGAAAGCAGCGCCAAAGTAATGGGCCAAATCATGTTCAGTGGCTGGGCAACTTGTGCTGGCAGCAGTGAATATGCTTTAAACAAAACAAGGTAATATAGCAAAGGATTGAATGCGGCCATTAACAGAGAATAGAGCCACTGCTTCGGCGTTTGCTGTAATATCATATGAATTTTCCGCTGAAAAAGCAACACAAAAAACAGTAAAACCACTGTAACTCCAGAAGCATAAAAAATGAGTTGGATAAAGTCGAATTCGAGGAGTGCTATTTTAAACGCAGTAGCAACAGTTGACCAAAAGAAAACCGCCAATCCCGCAAAAATGTATGCTTTATTGTTAGAACTCATTTTCCTTGGGGGCGTTCATAAACAAATCCATCGTGTCGGTTTCGTTTATTTTATCGGGGTAAATCTGCCTCAGTTGCCTGTATTTTTCTCTCGATTCTTCAATAAAAACACTGCCAGGGTAGCGTGTTAAAATGGTTTTGTACAAATCTTTGGCTTTCTCCTGTTGTCCGAGGTTGTAATTGTACAATTCAGCAAGCACAAAATGGGCATCGTCGCCAAGTAACTCATAACTGAATTCGTTTACAATTTGGTCCAAATGTTGGGCAGCCACTGTATAATCTTGTTGCTCAATTTCAATCTTTGCTTTTCTAAAAAGAATATCGTCAACCAGCGAATGGTACGGATATGTCTTTGTTAAACCATCCAAAACTACCATTGCTTCCTCGTTTTTGTTTTGGAAGAAAAGCAAATCGGCACGGGCAAACATGGTTAAAGGAATGGCTGTTGTATCTAAATTCAGGTTGTTGCCAATCAGAAGCGAAAGCTCCATTGCATCGTTGGCCGTAAGTTTTGAAGTGCTGGCTTTTAATACATCCAATTGTGCTTTTGCCCAGCTAAAATTGCCAAGGTAGTAACCTAACTTTGCTTTTTTCAATTTAACGTCGTCACCCAGCGAATTTGCTTTGTTAGCATCAATCACTTGCGAATAAATCAATGTTGCTTCCCAGGGATCGTCGGCATAAATATAGATATCGGCCATTTCAGTTTTTAACCTCCCCCACTCTTCTGGTTTTAAATTTGGGATTTCAAGTGCTCGTTTTAAGAAATCAAGCGCTTCATCGGTTTTATCGAGATAAAAAGCAAGTAAATGGGCATTTTCCTGCACCAGATTCAAAGTTGTCACATTGATACCCAGAAATTCCAAACCTTCCCTAAACTGAGCTGCAATTTTTTCACCTTCCTCTCTATTTCGCGATAATTCATCGGTAAATTGCAAATAGGAAGAGTGGATTTTCAATGCAAAGGATTGTGCATAAAATTGATTTTCCTCTCCTTTTCCTATTAAATACTCAAAGGCTTTTTGGGCATCATCGTACTTTTTGTTGTTAAGCGCCATGTAACCCAACTGAACAATTTGTGCATCTTCCTGACCTGTCCTTTTGTCGAGCGCAATTGATTGTCGCAAAGCACTTGAGAACTTATTTTCCTGTAAGAAAAACCAAATCAACAGACGGTTGTAGCCAATTATTCCGGGATTTGCCTGAATTCTTTTTAAAACCTGCTCCCTAAAAGTATCGAGCATTTCATCGTCAATATCAAGGCGCATGGAAGATGACAACCCACTTTGCACACGGGGAAGCTGTTTTTCATCGGTTTTTACCATGTCCAAATATTTTTCCATCATGTTATCATAATCACGCAAATAACTGTAAACACGGGCAAGTTCGTAATCGAAAACACCAGCTCCCATAATTGTTTCCGCTTTCAAATAGGTTTGCCTGGCGTATTCATACTCCTGCCATTGTAAAAAAGCGTTTGCAAGCATTGCATATTCGTTCCGGTTTGCCTGGGTTATTTCGATAGCCTTTTCAAACCTTTGTTTCGCTTCCTCCACCTTTTTCTGTGCTTTTAAAATATATCCCCAATGCACGTAAAATTCAGGTCTTTCTGGTTTTTGTTTCCTTAATTCCGACTGGATTTTTTGTACTGCCTCGTCATATTTTTCCAATTGAATCAAGCAATCCAGATAGTATTTAAAATAGGTTGTGTTTTTTGTCAATTCAAAAACCTGGTACAACAGAGGTTCGGCTTTCTCGAAATCACGGGCATTGTAATATTGAAAAGCCAGGTTCGATTGTGTTTGAATCTGGTTCTGTTTGTCCTGACCAATAACACCTTCAGTTGCAAAAAAGAATAATATAATAAACAGGAAATACTTCATTTTCAATCTTATTATCGCACAAAAATAACACTCTCAGCATAAGAATGGTTTTTTGTTTTGAAATTTTATAATGAGTAACGGGGAACTGTGTTGAAAACATTGTCACCTTACGGTTAGTTGTCGTTGCTAAAAGGTACTGATTGAGACCTATAAACAAATAACAACTTGACTACTTCATCTTGCTTCGGTCTTCAGCCTCTCGCCTTTCCTCAAAAAATTCTACATTTGCAAAAAAATACTGAAATATGGCACATGAGATGAGAGACCGGCAGCGTTTGCCGAAATGGATGAAAATGAAAATGCCAAAAGGCGAAAGCTACTCAAAAATAAAAAATTTAGTCAACGAACACGGGCTGCATACCATTTGCACAAGCGGCAATTGCCCTAATATTGGCGAATGCTGGAATCGCGGGACTGCCACGTTTATGATTTTGGGGAATATTTGCACACGTAAATGTAAATTTTGCGCGGTACCAAACGGGAAACCTCTTGCCCCCGATTTACTGGAACCTGAAAAACTGGCAGAATCCGTGCGCATAATGGGTGTTAAGCATTGTGTTATTACTTCCGTTGACCGCGATGATTTGGACGATCAGGGTGCCGAAATTTGGGCACGAACGATTACTGAAGTTAAACGCGTAAATCCCGAAACTAGGATCGAAGTCCTGATCCCTGATTTCAGGGGGAAGACAGAACTTATTCAGCAAGTAATTGATGCCAGTCCCGAAGTGATTTCTCACAATTTGGAAACGGTGGAAAGACTGACTCCTTTTATCCGTTTTGCATCGAAATACCGCCGTAGTTTGGAAGTGATTAAATATATCGCTGAAAATTACACAGTTGCAAAATCCGGAATTATGCTGGGTCTTGGTGAAACCCACGAAGAAATCCTGCAAACCATGGACGACCTGTTGGAAGCCGGATGCAAAGTTATGACCATTGGCCAGTACCTTGCTCCAACTCCAAAACACATGCCCGTTGCAGAATATATCACACCCGAACGTTTTGCCGAATACAAGAAAATAGGGTTGGAAAAAGGTTTTAAATTTGTTGAAAGTTCACCGTTGGTTAGAAGTTCATACAGGGCGGAAGAGCATGTGAACGCCTAAAGAAAGTGTCGGGTTTAAAGTTTAAAGTTCAAAGTTGTGGCAAATTTCAAATACAACGATTTAGGGTTAAAAGATGATAAGGAATGTTGGAGATATCAGGAAGTACCATTAAAGGATTTTTCGACCAAAAAGTTTAACGTTCGTCTTATAATTTTGTAAATTTGATTATTATGGGAGCAGTAGTAATAAAAATAGATTCTAAAAATAATCGGCTGATTTCATCGCTGGTTAAAGAATTGGGAGGTAAAGTAATCTCAATTGACGACGACCAATATGAAGATTTAGTTATGGGAAAGTTAATGGAAAAAGAAAAAACCAATGAACTGGTAAGCCGGGAATCCATCATGAAAAAACTAAGCGGTGGAAGTTCAATTTGATAAATCATTTTACAAAAACTTAGACAGGATTAATGATTTAAAGATCCTTAGAAAAATTAAAAGCGTTGTTCTTGAATGTGAAGAATCAACATCAATCTTTGATATTCACAACATTAAAAAAATGAGCGGTTACTCCAATTTCTACAGGATTAAGTTGGGGAAATATAGAATTGGAGTTGAATTCATAGAACAATCTATAATTCGCTTTATTACCGTTAAACATCGAAAGGACATTTATAAAAAATTCCCATAGCGAATGGCAAATTTCAATTATATCGATTTAGGATTAAAAGATTATAAAGAGTGTTGGGATTATCAGGAAGTACTGTTAAAGGAGGTTTCCGATGATAAGCGAGCCACAAAAAAGCCATCGGCAAAAAATCATTTTTTGTTGGTAGAACATCCGCATGTATACACACTTGGCAAAAGTGGCGATGAGAAGAACCTGCTGGCCGCCGGCGATTTCCTAAAAAAAATTGAAGCTACTTTTTATAAAATCAACCGCGGCGGCGATATTACCTATCACGGACCCGGCCAGATTGTAGGTTACCCGATAATCGACCTCGAAAACTATAAAATCGGGATTCGCGAATACATCGAAAAAATGGAAAAAGCAATCATTGCAACCATTGCTGAATACGGTTTAACAGGGGGTTTAAAAGAAGGAGCGACTGGTGTTTGGCTTGATTCAGGCCACAAAGTTCGCGCCCGAAAAATATGTGCAATCGGTGTACGGGTTAGCCGTTTCGTAACAATGCATGGTTTTGCACTCAACGTAAATACCGACATGCGTTACTTCAATTATATCAATCCCTGTGGTTTTGCCACTTACGGAGTTACTTCCATTCAGCAGGAATTAGGTCGTGAAATTCCGATGGATGAAATAAAAACAATTTTGAAAGAAAAATTCAATCAACTTTTCTAGTCGAATATATTTTAAACAATCTGAAAATCAGTTATCGGTATTTGTTATAAAATTTCCAAATTATTCTTTCATTATCAACCTCTTTTAAAAAAATAAAACCAATTTTATGGTTCGATTATTCAGATGTATTTATGCGAATTGCGTGCTTTTTATCATTGGTCTTTATTTGTACATTTTCAAAACCTATTTTTGGCGAAGATGACAAATGCCACCGTTCAACCGAAGGCACCGATTTTTGGTTTGGTTTTATGGAGGGCAGAAACGATAACGGGAATGTCCACTATATTGAAATCACAGTAACGGCAAAAGAAGCAAGCAACTTTCAAATTTTCATAGGCAAATCTACCAGTGCTTTTAAAATGGAAAGAGTACTTGCCAATAATTCTGTACAAATAAAAATACCGCTCAACCTCGGGGAAACAACCGGTTCCGAAAATATTCAGGAAAAAGGCATTCATCTTGT
>JBFHJA010000079.1:0-12288 GCA_041596165.1 Draconibacterium sp.
CCACAAGCATGGCTCGACTGGCAGCTGATGGAAGAAAACAACGATGTTTGGGGTTTGATAAAATGCAATTTCAAAACAGAGGAATATGAAATTGTAAAAAATCTTTACGTTCGGATGCAAATTACCCGCTTCATAAAACAATGTTATACAATCATTGAAACCGACAATGAAAATGTGTTGGCCGCAATAAATCCTGAAAAAACGCAATTGGTAGTGGCACTAAATAACTCTTCCGAAAGCAGCCAATCTTTTCAATTAAATCTCGATACTTCAGTAAAATTGACCGAACAGACGAAGATATATCGTACCGGCAAGACCGAAAATTGTGAGCAACTTTCAGCCGAACCTGTTAAAAACAATCAACTGATTTATTCCGCTCCGGCTTTATCATTATCCACATTTATTTTTCAGTTGAAATAATCAAATGAGAATAATAAAAATAACATTCCTGCTGCTAGGGTTAACAGTATATTTTTCAAATTGTATTGCAAAAGAACAAAGTAAATCAACAAATAAACCCAATATTATTCTCATTAATATCGACGATATGGGTTGGCGGGATGTAGGTTTTATGGGTTCAGAATTCTATGAAACACCAAATATCGATGCACTTGCAGCCGAAGGAATGATTTTTACAAACGCATATGCAGCAGCTTCAAATTGTGCGCCCAGTCGTGCCTGCATGATGAGCGGACAATGGACTCCCCGACATGGAATTTACACGGTTGCCAATTCTGACCGCGGAAAAAGTAAAGACCGCAAGCTTATTCCAACGGCGAATAACGAATACATGCCCGATGATAATTTGTTAATTCCAGAGGTTCTCAAAAAAGCCGGATACACAACTTGTCATGCCGGAAAATGGCATTTAACCGACGACCCGCTTTTGCGCGGTTTCGATGTTAATATTGGTGGGAGCAATGCCGGAAACCCCGGTAGTTATTACCCACCTTACAAAAATGTGCCTTCGCTTACACCTCCAACGGATGATTATTATTTAACGAATCTGGTAATGGATAAAACACTGGAGTTTGTAAAATCAACAGATGAAAATCCATTCTTTTTATACTACTCACCTTATGCAGTTCACACGCCAATAAATCCTGTAAAATCATTATTGCCGAAGTACGAAAACAAGCCTGAATGGAACGGACAAAACAATGCGGAATATGCTACTATGGTCGAAAATTTAGACTTACAAATTGGCCGCTTAATTTCTTTGCTGAAAGAATCGCGAAAACTTGAAAACACGTTTATAATTTTTATTTCCGATAACGGAGGTTTATATCAAGTGACGAAACAATGGCCACTGCGTGCCGGTAAAGGAGCGTATTATGAAGGTGGAATTCGCGAACCTATGTTTGTACGATGGCCAGGCAAAATAAAACAGGGAATTAAATCGGATGTTCCGGTTACTAACCTCGACTTTTTCCCAACCATTTTGGAAGTTGCCGGAATTAAAAAACCCGACAACAAAGTATTCGACGGACAAAGTATTTTACCCGTCTTGAAAGAAAATAAAACACTGGCAGAGCGACCACTTTACTGGCATTTTCCAATTTATCTCGAAGGCGGAAACAAAGAAACTCAGGATACAGTTTTCAGAACACGGCCTGGTTCAGCTATCCGTTTAGGTTACTGGAAACTCATTCAATATTTTGAAAACAACGATATTGAATTATATAATTTGAATGACGACATTGGTGAAAAGACCAATCTGGCCAAATCAAATCCTTCGAAGGTAAAAGAACTGTTAGGATTGCTGGAAAGCTGGAGATCAGAAACTCATGCTCCGGTGCCAACTGAAATCAATCCGGAATACATAAAATAAACTTTAAACATGGAGTTTGTTCTTAACATAGCAGTTGTAATTCCGATGATTCCACCTTTTCTGTCTGCTCAATCAAGTGAGAATTCAAAAAAAAAGCTTAAAAATTATTTATATTCTTGCTAATAATTTGAGTTTACTTTTATGTTATAACTTTATTCGTATTTTGTAGAACAGCAACCGAAACCTGCGTCATGCTTTTGAATAGCTGAGACCTTTTAAGAAATAAAAATTTGTACTTATTATGAAGTATTTTTCACTCTTATTTATACTGTCTGGGATTTTTCTTTTCTCTTGTCAATATAAACCTAAAGAAATCGAAATTACAAAACCAAACATCATAATAATCATGGCTGACGATCTTGGCTACTCCGATATTGGTTGTTACGGTGGTGAAATCCAAACGCCAAATCTGGATGGATTGGCAGGAGCAGGAGTTCGTTTTACACAGTTTTACAATGCTTCACGCTGTTGTCCGACACGCGCTTCATTACTAACCGGAAAATATCCGCACCAGGTTGGTTTGGCAAGAAACGGACAAACACTTTCACGAAATGCTGCAACCATCGCCGAAGTTTTAAAAGCAAACGGCTACCACACTGGAATGGCCGGGAAATGGCATCTCTCGCAAACAAAAGGATTAGAAAACCATGAAGAACAACTTTTATGGCTATCTCACCGGAAGGACAGCAGCATTTTTGCCCCCCTTGAATCATATCCGTACAACCGTGGTTTTGAAGAACACTGGGGAGTTATTTGGGGAGTGGTTAACTTTTTCGATCCATTTAGTTTGGTTCATAATGTAGAAGCTATAAAGGAAGTGCCGGATGATTTTTACATGACTGATTTTGTCACCGATAAATCCATCGAAATGGTGGAAGAATTCAATAAAGATGAAAAACCGTTCTTTTTGTATGTTGCGCACACGGCTCCTCATTGGCCACTTCATGCTCTGCCTGAAGACATCGCAAAATACAAGGGAGTTTACGATGAAGGTTGGGAAAAACTCCGCGATAGCCGTTATCAAGGTTTAATTGAAAAAGGAATTATCGATCCCAAAATTGCGCCAAATGCTACAAATGAATCAGGAAAACTCTGGGCAGAATGCGAAAATAAAGAATGGGAAGCCAGACACATGGAGGTTCATGCAGCAATGGTTGACCGCCTGGATCAGGGAGTTGGCCGTTTATTACAGAAATTAAGGGAAACGGGTAAATACGATAATACAATAATTTTTTTCCTTGCTGATAACGGAGCTTCTCCGGAAAGAGGATACAAACCAGGCTTCGATCGTCCGGGACACAATCGTGAAGGTGAAGAAATTGTTTACGGAAATTTTGAACGTCCAGGCGCTGAACTTACATGGGGTTATTTGGGAGATGCCTGGGCGGGCGCTATAAATGCACCATTTCGTTACTGGAAAAAAGAATCCTTCGAAGGTGGAAATTGCACGCCCTTTATTGTTCACTGGCCTGCTGGGTTAAAAGGAAAAGAAAACTCCATAAATAATGGCGTTGGTCATGTATTTGATATTTTGCCAACTTGTCTGGAGCTGGCAGGAATCAATTATCCTACAGAAATAAACGGATTGGCAACTTCTCCGGTTGAAGGAAAATCAATTCTTCCGCTTTTACATAATGAAATTACAGCTACACACGATACGCTTTTCTGGGAACACGAAGGTGGCAGGGCTTTGCGCATTGGTGACTGGAAAATTGCAGCTCTAAAAGGGGAAAATTGGGAATTGTTTAATCTGGCTGTAGACCGGACAGAAACCAATAATCTGGCCACCAATATGCCTGAAAAAGTGAAAGAAATGAATCTTGTATGGAATGAAAATTTCAAACGAATCTGGCCTGATGGAAAACTGAGTGATTAAAAATGGGGCACCCCCCGTTTCGGAAAGGTCTCCTTCAGTTGATGGATGCCACTTCTTCAACTGTCCCCCTTAATTAAAGGGGACAGTTTGAGCTGCAAGACCACTTGACGGGCTGGAGTGAAAACAGGGGGTAAGAATAAACTAAATAATACACTATGAACACAAAATTATTCATTTTACTAATTGTTGCTTTTTTGAGCCTGACATCTTCAGCACAAAAGAAGACCAACATACTTTTTGTTTTTATTGATGACATGGGATACGCTGATTTGGGTTGCTATGGAAATACAAATGTGCAAACGCCAAACATCGATCAACTGGCAAAAGAAGGAATATTATTTACGCAGTTTTATGTAAATGCACCCATTTGTTCACCATCCCGAACGGCGGTTACAACCGGACAATATCCCGGTCGCTGGGGAATAACTTCGTATATCGACAACCGGAAAGCAAATGAAAACAGGGGCATGAAAAACTTCCTTGATTTATCGGCGCCATCGGTTGCAAGAAACATTCAAAATGCAGGATATTATACTGCACACATCGGGAAATGGCACATGGGAGGTGGCCGCGATGTGGGCGATGCACCAATGATTACCAAATACGGATTTGATGAATCGGTGACTCAGTTCGAAGGATTGGGAGAAAGGTTTCTGGCCACATACGAAACACTCAATTTGCAAGACAGCACGCGTGGTTTGGAAAAACAATCGGCTCAATTGGGGAATGGAAATATTAGCTGGGCGAAACGCGAAAATTTTACACAAATTTTTGTTGACAGGACAATCTCTGCCATCGAAAAGGCACAAAAAGCAAACAAACCTTTTTACATCAATCTGTGGCCCGATGACATACACACCCCGCTTGAACCTCCTGAAAATCTTCGTGGCGATTTATCGGTGCAAGCCCGATTTCAGGGAGTAATGAACGAAATGGACAAACACATGGGCCGCTTGTTCGAATTCATTAGAAAGAATCCTGAACTCAGGGAAAACACACTAATTGTTTTCACAAGCGATAATGGCCCCGACAAAGCAGTAAACAATGCGGGAGTTTTACGAGGTTACAAAACAAATTTGTATGAAGGTGGTTTCCGCGAACCTTTTATTGCCTGGTGGCCGGGTAAAATTCCGGAGAAAGTGGCAGGTACTGAAAATACAAAAACCGTAGTGGCCGGAATCGACTTGCCATTGATATTTATGGAAGTTGCCGGTGCGAAACCTGATAAAAATATACAATACGACGGTGAAAATATGCTGGACGCTATTTCCGGAAAAGAACAGAAAATAAGGAGCAAACCAATTTTTTGGATTCGCCCTCCTGATCGGCCGGGATACAATGGCGACAATGACCCTGATTTGGCTATTCGAAAAGGAGATTACAAATTGTTGATGGATTTTGATGGTTCCAATGTTCAGCTCTATAATTTGGAAAACGACATATCTGAGTCAGATAATCTGGCAAAAATAGATTCTGAAAAAGCAAGGGAATTAAAATCTGAACTACAAAATTGGTTTGAAAATTATCCATTGGATATCGATTTGAAGAAATACAATTTTGAATCATTAAAATAATGCGTATTTTAAAAATAGCTGTACTGTTTACTATCGGTTTTAAATTGAACAAAGGCAATCACGGGAAGGAAAACCAAACTGTTCCAGCATCAATTTTTGTAGATTCGAATTACCACGGTTCCTGCCACCCATGAGAAAGTAGTAGTTTATAAGGAAAAACACCCCTCCTTTCTTGCAAATCCTAACGAATGTTATAAAATGAATATGTATTTTTAGCTTTTCAATCATCTGTTAATAAACTTGAAAAAGCAACAAATCTTTTAAATATTGGTCATGTACAAATTAACCTATTCCTTAACTTTATCATTACTTTTTTTGTTTTCATGCGAAAATCAATCTAAAAAGAAAGTTAACCTGAGCGAAGTCGAAGGGCAAAAACCCAACATCATTTATATTCTCGCTGATGATCTTGGTTATGGCGATTTAAGTTGCAACGGACAAACCCATTTTCAAACCCCAAACATCGACCAACTCGCCGTTGAGGGAATGATTTTTACACAACATTATTCGGGGTCAACAGTTTGCTCGCCATCGCGTTCAGTACTTTTAACAGGGCAACATACTGGGCACACCCCCATTCGCGGTAACAAACGCGATGAATTTGGCAACTGGCCAATGGCCGCCGATGCAATTACAATTGCTGAAATTTTAAAAGAAAACGGCTACTCAACCGGCGCTTTTGGTAAATGGGGACTGGGATACCCCGGTTCTGAAGGCGACCCCAATAAACAGGGTTTTGATGAATTTTTTGGTTATAACGACCAAACGCTGGCACACAATTATTATCCCGGATTTTTAAATCACAACCAGGATACAATCTGGTTAAACGATAACAACAATGGCGGAATCGGAAGTTATGCCCCTAACCCAATCCACAAGCAGGCTTTAAAATTTATGGAGGATAACAAAGACAAGCCGTTTTTTATGTACTATCCATCGGTTATTCCACATGCCGAGTTGTTTGCTCCCGAAGAATACATGGAAAAATATCGCGGAAGATTTCTTCCTGAAAAAGAATTCAAAGGAGTAGATGATGGAGAACGTTTTCGCAAAGGCCCATACGGTTCACAAACCGAATCACACGCAGCTTTTGCGGCAATGATAAATTTGCTCGATGATCAGGTTGGAGAAATTGTTGCCAAACTGAAACAATTGGGAATTGAAAACAACACAATCATTATGTTTTCGTCTGATAACGGTCCTCATGTTGAAGGCGGCGCCGACCCCGATTATTTTGACAGCAATGGAATTTACAAAGGTTATAAACGCGATTTATACGAAGGAGGAATTCATGCCCCTATGATTGTTTGGTGGCCTGGAAAAGTACAGGCTTCCACTCAAACCAGCCATGTTTCAGCATTTTGGGATATTTTGCCCACTATTGCAGATATTGTAGGGGCATCAAGTCCAGAAAATATTGATGGAATTTCATTTTTGCCAAGTTTGATGGGTAAGGAAAATCAAAAAGAACATGATTATTTGTATTGGGAATTTCACGAAAAAAATGGCAGGCTGGCTATACGGCAAGGTGATTGGAAACTAATTCGTTATGACGTATTTACCCCTGAAAAGACAACAACCGAATTGTATAATCTGCCTAACGATCCGGGAGAAGAAAAAAATATTGCAAAAGAAAATCCTGAAATCACAACAAAATTGCTGACACTGCTGGAATCGGCAAGAACACCATCGGAAGATTTTAAATTTGAAAAAAAATAGTTAAATAAAACCAAAGGATGCTAACCTTATTAATTGAAAATAGAGAAATGGCATCCGTAAATCTCAATAAAACAACAAAATGAAAAAAATCCTTATCCTTTTAACGATTGCAATCACTCTTTTTTCATGTCAAAATCAAACTAAAAAAAGTGTCAATCCGAGCGAAGTTGAAATGCAAAAACCAAATATTGTTTATATTCTGGCAGACGACCTTGGTTACGGCGATTTGAGTGTTTATGGTCAAACACATTTCCAAACACCAAATATCGACAAAATGGCTGCCGAAGGAATGTTGTTTACACAGCATTACGCCGGAACAACTGTTTGTGCACCTTCACGTTCTTCGCTGATGACCGGGCTACATACCGGGCACACGCCCATTCGTGGTAACAAAGAGTGGGAACCCGAAGGGCAGTGGCCAATTGCCGATTCTACTTTTACAGTTGCCGAAATGCTGAAAGACGCCGGCTACACAACCGGAGCTTTTGGGAAATGGGGGCTTGGATTTGTTGAAACAGAAGGCAGCCCCAACAAACAAGGATTTGATGAGTTTTATGGTTACAATTGCCAACGGTTGGCACACAATTATTATCCCGGTCATTTGTGGGACAACGAACAAATGATTATTCTGGAGGGAAATTCGGGAGATAAATTTGAAACTTATGCCCCCGAATTAATTCATCAGCGGGCTTTGCAGTTTATAGAAAAAAATAAAGACAAACCGTTCTTTTTGTTTTATCCAAATGTAATTCCACATGCCGAATTGTTGCTTCCTGAAGCTAATCTGGCTGAGTTTCGTGGAAAATTTCTTCCCGAGAAAGAATATAAAGGTGCCGAACCAGGTGATGCCGGTTTTCGCGAAGGACCGTATGGAACGCAAGCTGAAAGTCATGCGGCTTTTGCAGCAATGGTTACTTTGCTAGACAAACAGGTGGGCGAAGTGCTGGCGAAGTTGAAAGAATTGGGATTGGAGAAAAATACAATTGTAATGTTTACTTCCGATAACGGCCCGCATTTGGAAGGTGGCGCCGACCCTGATTATTTCGACTCAAATGGAAAACTGAAAGGCTACAAACGCGATTTGTACGAAGGTGGAATCCGTGAACCGATGATTGCATGGTGGCCCGGTAAAATTGAAGCCGGTTCAACAAACGACCACATTTCGGCATTTTGGGACGTGATGCCAACTGTTGCAGAATTGGCCGGTATTGAAGTTCCTCAAAATATAGATGGCATCTCGTTTCTTCCTTCTTTATTAAAAAAAGAAGGGCAAAAACAGCACGATTATTTGTATTGGGAGTTTCATGAACAAGGCGGAAGAAAAGCACTTCGCAGGGGCGACTGGAAATTGGTGCAGTACAATGTGTTTGATCCGGCAAAAACTACAACCGAGTTGTACGATTTATCAAAAGATATTGGTGAAGAAAATAATTTAGCTGCCGAAAATCCGGAAATTGTAAAAGAATTACTTGAACGTCTGAATTCAGCTCGGAAAGAGTCGGAAGTATTTCCCTTTGATAGCCGGATACAATAGTTTTCCAGAATATCGATTATAGGTGTTGGAAATGTGCAAAATTCATCTTCAATACCTGTAATCGATTAAAATTTTAGGGTTGTTTCAAGTTGTTTTTAGCTAATTCAAGGTTTAAAATTATCTTCGGTTTTTCAACCCTAATTTGGTGTAATATGCTAAACATCAATCATAATAGCCATCGAAATTCCTTCAACATTTACTTCATCTGAAATTAAATCACCAATTCCTTGCTCATTTATTTCATCTCCTTTTGCAAGCTGTTTAAATTTTCCTTCAGGAAGTGCAATTGTAGCAGGTTGATTTCTACTGTTGAAAATCATTATTATTCTTCCCCAGCTGTCTCCAACTTCCTTTCCCTGAATACAATAGGAAACTATTCCAAGTTGATATTGGGTGCAAAAATTCAGATGTTTTTGTATTTCTCCTGTTGTTTTTATTCTGAAAGCCGGGTGATTTTTACGGAGCTGAATTAGTTTTTGATAATATTCAAAAACATCATGATATTGTTCTTTTCGCTCCCAATGAATCTGGTTTACTGAATCGGGTGATTTATACGAATTACCGTCACCGTTTTTGGTGCGGCAAAAATCAACTCCGGCATGTAAAAACGGAACTCCCTGCGACGTTAAAATTAATGCACCGGCCAGTTTCGCCATTTTTCGCAGCTCCTCATCCGAAGCTTTTGGCATGCTCATTTTTAACTTGTCAAAAAGCGTATAATTATCGTGGCACGAAACATAATTGATGCACTGGGTTGGTTCAGCGGCCCAAGGTTTTTTCGAGGTTTCTACATAATCATATACAATCTGCGGATGGCTGGTTGCAGCTATAACACCAAATTTCACTGCCTCTTCGCGAAGTTCAAGTCCGCTTACAAATCCTTTGCTTTTTTTCAGTCCATGATTTCCTTTCAGTGCATCCCGAAAGTCATCGTTAAAACCTGCAATCCCGGGCATTTGCTGTATGTTGCTTTTTACTGCACGCATATTTTCGGGCATCGGACTTTGATCTGCAGCCCAGCCTTCGCCGTATAAAAGTAACCCGGGAATAGTTTTATCCAGTTCAGCTCTGATAATTTTCATCGTTTCAAGGTCGTAAATTCCCATCAAATCGAATCTAAACCCATCAATATGAAATTCCTGCGACCAGTATTTTAGCGAATCAATTATGTATTTCCGCACCATCGAACGTTCCGAAGCAATTTCGTTACCACAACCCGAGGCATTTGAAAAACTACCGTCGCGTTTTTGCCGGTTAAAATATCCTGGCACCGTTTGGTTAAAAACCGATTCTTTTGCAAAATAAGTGTGATTGTAAACCACGTCGAGAATTATTCCTATTCCGTTCTCGTGCAATGACTTAACCAGTTTTTTAAACTCTTTTATCCGAACAGTTCCATCGTAAGGATTTGTAGCATACGAACCTTCAAGTGCGTTAAAATGCTGTGGGTCATAACCCCAGTTGTATTTTTCAAATGGCTTTTCTTCGTCAACAGTTACAAAATCGGCAACGGGTAATAAATGAACATGGGTTATTCCAAGTTCTTTGAGGTGCGCCAGACCTGTTAAAACACCATTTTTTGTTTTAGTATCTTCTTCGGTAAAGCCCAGATATTTTCCTTTGTTTTGAATTCCCGAGTTTTCCGACATCGAAAAATCGCGCACATGGGATTCATAAATGATTGCATCGGTAAAACTATTCAGTCGAGGTCCTTTGTCTTCATTCCAGTTTTCAGGGTTGGTTTTTTGCGGGTCGAAAATCATTCCGCGCTTGCCATTTACCCCAACACATTGTGCATAAATATCAGGTGTTTCTGCAAGCCAGTCACCATCATTTACTCTGAATGTGTAAAACTTTCCTTCATAATCACCCTTCAGGATAGTTGTCCATGTTCCATTCCCTGCTGGTTGCAGGTTTGTTTTATGATAAGCTTCACTCATTTCCCCATCTTTAAAAAGACGAAGTTCTACGGTTTGGGCTGTTGGTGCCCAAATTTTCACCATCGTTTTTTCGGGAGACCATGTTACGCCCAAATCACTTCCCTTGTAAAAAGGGTAAGTTGAAAAATCGATATGATTAAATTTCCAGTTGCGCATTAAAATTTTATCAGTGTTTTTCGTAAATGTATCGAACTACTACCCAAACGCTTTCCTTTTATATTAAAAATTGTAATTTTTACTTTTGGGTATCTTTTCAATTTTTTATCGTAAGAATAAAAATGGTTTAAATCGATTTTTAGCGTGTGTTTATAACCTTTCGACATGTACAACGGATAAAAAACCCGGTTATTGGTTCCACTTAACCTGAATTTTCGTTTCAGCCAGAAATTGTCGAAAACCAGTAGTGGCCTGTCCAAATCGATATCAATATTTCCTGTGTTTACAACGTTTAAGGTAAGATAATCAGGGCAGTACATTCGATCTTTGTCGATTTCAATTTTGACTTTTTCGCGTGCAAACAATGGTCGCTTTTTATTTCCTTTTTTCCTGAAAACAACAAATACAATTACTGGAGCCAAAACAGCAAGCAATAACCAAATTAGTTTATCGCCATCAGGTCCAACCTCATTTTGTGCCGAAAGATTTAGCGCTGAGCCAAGTATGATAAAAAAGAGAAAATATTTTTTCATAAATTTTGTAAACGCTGCAAAAATAGAAGAAAATAACCCTTTGCCAACCCAACTGATAAATGTTTTGCTTACGTTTTAATTCTTTTCATTTCGAGGGAATATATCTATTTTTAGGGTTTGAACAATAAGTCTAAAAACCAGAATAAATGAATTCGAGAGAAAGATTTCTTCTAACCATAAACAGGGAAGTACCTGATCGTGCCCCGGTTTTTGCAAATTTTACGCCACAGGTAGCACAAAAAATGTCAAAGTATTTGCAAGTTCCATACGAAGAACCGCTGGATTCGATGCTTTCAACTCGTGCCTCGCACATGGATTTGCTTGTGAAACTAGGAAACGATGCTGTTGGAATTGCAACCTGCGCACCTACCAGTTTTCCAACAAAAACCCTTGAAAACGGTCTGATAGAAAATGAATGGGGAATGATTTTTAAACCGTTGGGATTGTACAATGAGTTTCATATTTTCCCGCTGGCAAATGCCGAAACCACCGAGGATATTGCGAACCATAATTTTCCCGATCCTTTTGCTGGTGGCCGATGGATTGAAGCAGAAAAAACGATTGCAAAATATGGCAAATCCCACGGGATTATTGCCGACCTGGAAACCACACTTTTCGAAACTGCATGGTATTTGGTTGGCCTCGAAAAATTTCTGATGGATTTGATGCTCGAAGCTGAATACATCAATCCGCTGCTTGATAAAATTCAGGAAATACACACCTATTACGGTAAAAAAATGATAGAATTGGGTGCCGACGTTTTGTGGTGTGGTGATGATTTCGGAACTCAGCAAAGCCAGATAATGGATATGGAAACCTTCCGGAAATACTTTAAACCTCGCTTTAAACAAATGTTTGCTGAATACAAAAAAGTAAATCCAAATGTAAAACTGGCCTGGCATTCTTGCGGCGCTTTCAGTCCGTTTATTCCTGATTTTATCGAAATCGGGCTTGACATTGTAAATCCGTTGCAACCGCTGGCCACCGGAATGGAGCCTGAAATATTAAAAAAACAATTCGGAAATGAAGTCATTTTCTTTGGCGGAGTTTGCGTTCAGGATTTGCTCCCCAATAAATCTCCCGCCGAAATTAAAGCAGAAATACAGCGCAGAAAAAATATTTTAG
>JBFHJA010000080.1:0-12276 GCA_041596165.1 Draconibacterium sp.
ATTGAATACCATTTGGCACATCGACGCTTAAGATGATTATTTACAAACTTTTAAAAATTTTATAAAACACAAGATCATGAAAAATTTAGTTTTAACATTCGCATCATTTTTATTTTTTATCGGAATTGCAAACGCCCAGGACGGAACTACTGCTTCTCACACAATTGGTATCGACATTAAAAGTATTGCACTGGTTGATATAGAAGCCACAGATGGTACAAAAAATATCACCCTTTCTCCTGTAGTTCCAACTGAAGCAGGAAATGCTCTGGATTTCACAAATGCAACCAACAGTAATTTATGGTTGAATTATTCTTCAATCGTAAGTGCATCAACTAAATCAAGAACTATTACTGCTTCAATCTCATCTGGTTTACCAGGAGGAACAACGATAACAGTTGCAGCTGCTGCACCAACAGGCGGAAAAGGAAATCGTGGAACTGCAAATACCACTCCACAAACACTTTCTACCGGCGGAGTTACAGTAGTTTCAGGAATCGGTAGTTGTTATACTGGTGACGGTGCAAGCAACGGAAGCAATTTAACTTACAAATTAAACATGGACGACAACAGCTATGGTTCTTTGTACCAAAACAACAGTTACTCAGTAACTGTAACTTACACAATAACAGAAGAATTATAATCGAAAATACAGTAACACCTAAAAGGCTGTCAAAATTGGCAGCCTTTTTTTGTTTCCGGCAAAACCTCCAGCATTGTCCCGTCTCAGTCTTTTGAACCTTTGCCTTCAGTCTTTTGCACCCCCCTAAATCGGCAATTATTCGTTGTTTCAAAAAATATAAATGGCTACATTTAGCCATGAATTCTATGAAAACAATATTGCTCGTTCTAATCTATACCGGATTTTCGGCTATTGTATATTCACAAGACAATTCAAGTAACCATAAAATCAATATTGAAATCCCTGATGTTGCTCTTCTAGGATTAGTTTCAACAAACCCGGGAAGCGTAAACGTAAATTCTTTGTCGCCAAATGAAGCTGGCAATTCAGTTCATTTTTCCGAGAATGCACAAAACAGTGGAATCTGGATTAACTATTCATCAATTAACCGGGACAAAAATCACCAACGGAAAGTTATTGCAATGATTCAGGGTGAATTGCCCAATGGAATTAGCTTATTTGTTGAGGCTACTGATGCAGATGGAACGGGAAAAGGAAAACTTGGCGATCCCACGGGTGTTATTGCACTTTCAAACCAGCCGAAAGATGTAATTACCGGAATTGGCAGCAGTTATACCGGCAAAGGAATTAACAACGGACATCTCCTGAACTACAAACTACAACTGGATGAATCAGCAGAAAATTATGCTCTTTTGTCGCATGGACAAAGTTCGGTTAATGTAATCTACACACTTACCGACCAAAATTAGTTTACCAACAACTTTTTTTTATATAGTAAAGATTAATATTTTAGCATTTACTTGCATTGGTTTTAATGGACATAAAAAAAATTAGATGAGACGTGATAAAATTACATTGGTTATAATATTGATAGTTGTTGTATTTTTCAATATTTCGAATTTGAAGGCCAGCATTGTAGTGCTAAATGGATTAACTCATGAAAACACTGCGCAAAAAGGCGAAACATACAGGGGAACTATTGTATTACAAAATACTGCAGACAACGAAAAGAGTGCGAAAATATATCTCAGGGATTACTGGTTTTCCTATACCGGCGAAAGCAAACATGACCCTGCAGGAACACTGGAAAGATCAAATGCAAACTGGATAACTTTTAATCCTGAACTTGCAACACTAAAAGGAGGAGAAACAGTTACCGTAAATTACGAAGTAACTATTCCTGAAAATGATTCCCTGAGAGGGACATACTGGAGTGTTATCATGGTCGAAGGTGTAATCCCACCTGATACCACAAATATAAAAACCGGTGTAAAAATAAACACTGCCATTCGATATGCCATTCAAATTGTTACGAATGTAGGCAATACAGGAATTAGCGACATACAATTTTTGGGGCTGGAACTGGAAAAGGAAATTGATCAAAACGTTTTAAATATTGCTATTGAAAACATTGGAGAATGTGTTTTAAAACCGGAAATGAGTCTGGAACTGTTTGATCAATCAGGAAATTCGGCTGGTATTCTTAAATCAGAGAGAAGGAAAACATTTCCGGGAACCTCAACAAAAGCTACTATTTTTCTGGAAGGAATAAAACCTGGAACTTACAATGGAGTGTTGGTTGCAGATTGCGGTGAAGACCGGATGTATGGAACAAATTTATCGCTGGAGATAAAATAATGCTAAAACAGTTTCTCTTTATATTTATTTTAGTACCCATACTTGGACTTGAAGGGAAAAGTGAAATACAAGAAATTATTACTGTAAATTTTATTAAGCAACAAGATGTTGCACTCCCCGGGCAAATTATTAATATTCCCTTTTTTATTAAAAACAAATCATCCAATACAATTCAAATTATATCAAAAGTATCAGCTCCTGAAGGTTGGTCTTTGATAACAAAATTAAACACTTCGGAACTTAAACCCGAAGAACAAAAATTTTCAATATTAAGTTTACAAATTCCCGCAGGTTTTCCTGTCGGAAATTATCCGGTTTCAGTTTCGGTGTACAACCCATTATCCGTTGACACAATTAGGTCAAACACTGAGATTATTGTTAAGGAAATTGAAAATGTTACCATTCAATTGATTGAATCACCCAGCCATATTTTTGCCGGTGATGTTTTCGAATCCACCTTTTTGCTCCAAAATCTGGGAAATACGGAAAAGAATGTTTTTATTGAAACATCAAATTGTGATGTAGAAGGAAACGCAGAAATTAAACTTGAGCCAGGGGAATCATCAAAAATAAAAGTTTACCGCGCCACTTCCAATGATATACAAGATACAAGAAAAGAGTATTTTACTGTACGAACTTATTTATCCGGCAAAATCAAGAACAGCATTTCCAATTCATATATTATATTTCCTGTAAAAAATAAAAAGACCGACCGTTTTTTCCGCTTTCCTGTAACTGCTTCTTACACCTATCTGGCAACAAACCAGGAAACCAGTTACAAATCATCCTACCAATTTGAACTTTCGGGAAGTGGGTCAATTGATCCGGCCGGCAAACATCAACTTGAGTTTTTGGCACGCGGACCAAATAATACAAACCTGAGTTTTCTCGGAATGTATGAGCAATACTACATTTCGTATTCAAATAAAAACATGGAACTTTCGTTGGGCGAAAAATCATACAGTTTTACACCTTTAACTGAATCTTCACGTTTTGGAATGGGCTTAGAAAATAAAATCATATTAAATAACGGACTCTCTTTTGGGTACATGTATGTAAAACCCAGGTTTTACAGCAGTATTATGAACGAAATGGCTTTTTACACTCAGTTTGAAAAAAATAAAAACAATTCGTTAAGTGTATATTACGTACTAAAGGATGATGGCACGGAAGACCAAATCGTTCTGACAAGTTTAAGCTCTAAATTTCAGGTTTTTGAAAAAACATCGGTTGACCTTGAAGTTTCCCGTGGCTCATTTCAAGGATTGGCGGACAACGCTTTCCGGACAAATTTTAATACCCAGATTTCTATTTTCAGGTTAGCCGGAAACTATTTTTATACCGGTAAAAATTATCCCGGATATTATTCAAACTCAACTTTTTTCTCGGGTACTTTGTCTGCACAGCTGACTTCAAAATTAAGCGCAGGAATTAATGCCAGACAGGACTTCAGAAATGCCCAACTCGACACATTCTTTGTTACTGCCCCCTTTTCAAAATCATGGCAATCTTTTCTTAATTACAATATTGCATCACGTTCACACCTTAAACTTTACTGGCGAGAAAATGAACGCCAAGATCGACTTTCTTTAGATAAGTTTCATTACAAAACGAAATCAATAAACACTCAGTTTAATCAGAAATTCAAAAAAATTGAATATTCGTTGCTTGGGGAATACGGAAAAACAACCAATTTTTTAGCGGATTCTATTCAAACTCAACAAAATACTTACCGAGGTTTAGCCAGTTTATCCTACCGCTTTAACTCGTTTAATTCCATTCGGGTTTTTAGCAGCTGGTCGAATATAAACAGCTTTGTGTCGGGCGATAAAAGATATATTACCGCGGGTTTAACGGCCAACAGTCAAATTGCAAAAAATTTAAAGGCAAATTTCCACATTCAAAATGCTTTTGATATTGATGATTATTACCGTAATCGAAATTTGATGCAACTAAATTTCGATTACAGTTTTCTAAAAAATCATTCCATTACCTTGCGCAGCTATTATACTATTTTTCAGAAAAAAGTTGGGAACCCTGAATTCACATTTTCAGCAACTTATGCATATAAATTTGGAATTCCTTTAAAACAGACGTTAAAAGCCGGCGATATAAGCGGTCGAATTACAAACGATAACGATGAACCTGTTGAAGGAGTTGTACTTTCATTGTTTAACAAAACGATTATCACCGATAAAAACGGCGATTTTGCTTTCCGAACCATTGAACCCGGAGTTCACTTGCTTACGGTTGACCAATCAAATTCAGGAATTGACGAAATCCCCGGAATCCCCTCTCCGATTGAAATTGAAGTAATTGCCGACGAGGAATCTACTCTTTACTTTAAAATAACAAAAGGAGCAAAGCTTACCGGCAGATTTACTTTCGCAGAAAACAAATCTACGGGGAATGATGAATCTGTCGCCCTACCCGCAAATATTATTCTGGAACTTAAAAGCGATTTCAAACAATACCGTATTGCAATTGATTCAGACGGAAGATTCTCTTTTCCTGCAGTTATACCTGGCCCATGGATTTTTAAAATCTATGAAAATTCAATCCCCTCCGGTTTTGAAATCGACCAATACCAATACAATTTTGACTTTAACCCAGGCGATAAAATAGATTTGCAAATTGAAGTGAAACCCAAAAAAAGAAACATTATTTTTAAACCTCAGAATATTTCATTGTCAACAGCAAAACCGGGAAATCTTGGGGCTATAAAAATGACAACTGAAACTAAAGTAAATTCTACGGAAAAAACTGATACCATTTTTTATTCAATACAAATAGGTGCTTTCAAAAGATGTTTAAAAGACAATTCTTTATTTTTAAAAGGTAATCAAGAAGTTTTTCAGGAACAAATCAATAATTTTCATACATATTTTATTGGTAAATTTGAGACTTACAAGGAAGCAACAAAAGAAATTGATGAGTTGAAAAAAAGATACAGCGGTGCTTTTATCGTTGTTTTCAAAAACGGAAAAAGAGAGTTTGTTAAACAAGATCAAAAAAAATAATTAATATGAAATTCATAATACTAAGATTAGTTCTGCTCAACATTTTTTTAGTGATATGTTCAACTTTGGCTTTTTCGCAGTGGGAAGAAGGGCAAATTAACGTTAGGTTTTCGGTGCCTGAAATAGCCCTTGTTGATATTGAGCCCAGCCAAAATAACACAATTAATTTTTCTGTTCTTCCGGCCAGTGAATCAGGAGTTTCTTCTTCAATTCAAAAAACTTCAAATGAAACACTTTGGGTAAATTATTCTTCAGCTGTTTCCGATTTAAACAAAAACCGTTCTATTCTGGCTGAAATTGCCAATGGAAGCTTAACCGAGGGAATCACTATCTTTCTGGAGGCTTCGGCTTATTCCGGAAACGGGGAAGGCGAAACCGGGCAGTCTGCAGGAAAAATATCTCTCTCAAACCAACCCAAACCGATTATCTCAAACATTGGGAGCTGCTATACAAGTGATGGGACAAATAATGGACACTTACTTTCCTTCTCTATTGAAATTTCTGATTATTCAAAAGTTTTTTCATCTGAAGAATCAGTTTTCACTGTACTTTACACAATTTCCGACAATTAATTTCTAACATGAAAAAGATAATCCTTTCAATTATAATCGTTTCACTGGGATTTTCTATCTCAGCACAGAATTTACAGGTTGATGTAACAGGTGACGCCATATTTGACAGCTCAAACTTTTCTGTCAGCGAAGCCGGAGAAGATTATTCCTCTTCGTCTAACATGGAAAAATCTATCTTTTTAACCATCAGGCTCTCCGACAGTTGGTCAGGCAAAAGCAATCCAAAAGTTAGTTGGACTGTTTCAATTCACAAGTCTGATTTAATCTGGGACACAAACCTAACACTCACAACAAAAAGAAACGGGGACGGCGAAAACTTAAACAGCAAAGGAAAGGTTAAAATATATGACGGAACAAGCTACCAGAGTATATCAAATAATCCAATTTATTTTTTTAGAGGTGAAAGCGAAGTAGCAAATATTCCACTCAAGCTAAAATTAAATGGCCTTTCCATTGTTATGGGTGCCCGTGATTTTGAAACAAATATTATGCTAACGGTTTACGACGATTTGTAGATTGTCTGTTTAAAAAAATATTCATTTTTACCTCACCACGCAAATTCTATTTTGTGTTCGGTGGGATTTAGACCCCATTTTTCTATTAACCATTTAGCCGCCCGCAAATCGTACTGCTCGCGGGTAAGTTTCCCTGCTCTTTTAACCATTTCTACAACTCCCTGAACCATTTCCGGGCTTTTTTCGTCAACACAATCAATTACATTTAATGCATGGCAACGTGCAAATTCATTGGGGTTCTCCAAAACTGTAAGCAACGCTTTTTTCGCAATTTCTTTTTCTCCCAAATTGTATAATGCTTCGGCTGCAACTGCAACAACATTTGCTGATTTATCAGACGTTGCAGCTTTTAATTCATCCATTGCAGGTTTTGCTTGCTCTCCCAAAATCAATAATCCTGATGCACCCCAGTAGCGAATGGCACTTTCTTCGTTCTTTAAATAGCTTTTTACAATTTCTATATTTCCAACTTCACCAAGTGTAGCAATTTCTGCTGCATTAATTATCTCTTCAATATTTAATTTCCCTGAGCGCATATAATCGTAAATTGGTGTTTCACCTGCACGATCAACCCGGTCGGCCTCAGGTAAAAAACCTGTGTCGTAAATTTTAGTAACCCAATTTTTATTTGCAGCACGCATTCGTTCCAAAACATCAATGTAATTTAAATCTCCTGCCAGATTATTCACCTCCCAGGGGTCGTTCTCGGTGTCGTACAATTCTTCCACAGGTTTTGTTTTCCAGAAAGCACTTTGTATTTCATTACATTCGCCCTTTAAAAAAGCCTGTTCCCACGAACCAATCGAAGGTGCTTTCCACAAATACTCCAAATGCTGTCCATAAACGCGATATGGCATATAATTCCGTATATAGCGAAATCGTTGGTCGCGCACGGCACGGCTCATGTCAAAACGCTCATCCATTCTTCCCCTGAACATGTAAGCATATTCAGGATCAGGCGTTTTTTGTTTTCCAAGAAATGCACTGCCTTGTAAATAATCAGGAATTGTAATTCCTGTAATACTCAGAAGTGTTGGCACCAAATCGACAAAACTAACAAGGCGACTGACTTTTGACCCGATTTCTTCTTCGGGGAAAAGATATTTGTATTTCTCCGGAATACGAACAATAAACGGCACTCGTGTACCGGTTTCATAAACATATCGTTTGCTTCGGGCAAGCACACCACCATGGTCGCCATAGTAAAAAACGATTGTATTTTCCAGCAAACCAGCTTCTTCCAATTCTTTGAGCTTCTCCCCTACCCACGTATCCATATCTTCCACTTTGTCGTAATATTGCGCCCAATCATGCTTCATTTCGGGTGTTGCAGGATGGTATGGTGGAAGTGGAACCTCATTGGGACTGTGCCTCAATTCGTTATTTGGTATAGATTTATGTATGCAACTTTCATGGGAAATAGTTGTATTAAAAACAGCAAAAAACGGTTTTCCTTCAGGTCGGTTTTTGTAATGTGCTGAATTACTGCATTCGTCCCAAATGCCCTTATCATCAAAATTTCCCAGATTGTAATCTGTTTTTACGTTGTTGGTGCAATAGTAACCGGCCTTTCGTAAATACTCAGGGTAGGTTTTTACAATATCTGACTTTGGATAAAAGCTCCGCATGTTTTCATTCCCACCCGAACAGGCATAAACTCCGGTAATAATTGTATTTCTTGTTGGCGCACAAACAGGGGCATTGGCATAAGCGTGAGTATATAAAAACCCTTCCGATGCAAGCTTGTCGAGGTTGGGAGTTGTGGCAAATTCATCTCCATAACAACCCAAAAGCGGACTGTTGTCTTCACTTGTGAGCCACAAAATATTTGGCAGTTCATCTGGGATTTTTTCACTACAAGCAGAAAACAATATTGAGAATGAAAAAACAAAAGCTAACAAAAAGAGGAAATCATTAATATTTTTACGTTTCATAAACTATGGTTTAATTGGTTTTAGTACAAGTACGGAGTAAGTTTATTTACAGTTGAATTAATTCATAATCTCAACCCTGTTCCCATCCGGATCAAGAATAACACTTTCGTAATAACCATCGCCGGTGGTGCGTGGTTCATTCAATATTCTGTAACCATCTTTTTTCAAAATATCTGTGAGATGGTCCACTTTCCCTTTTGATCCAACATTAATTGCAAAATGAATAATACCGATATTTTGTTTCATTATATCGTTTTTAGATGCCGGAATACGGGGCATTTCCATAATTTCCAAACGGCAATCCGTATCAAAAGAAAGAAAATAGGATCTGAATTCTTTTGAATGATTGTAATAAATTTCGGTGCTCGAAGCATCAAAATAGTGGACATAAAAGTTGCGCAGTCCTTCAAGATTGCGGGTCCAAATGGCTATGTGATCAATTTTCATAATTTTCGTGAAAGATTGTAAGATAAAAAATTAAAAAAAACAAAACTCTAAAACAAAATTATTTTCAATCTAAACTGTTCCATTCTCTATAAAATTGTTCTAAAAACTGTTCCATAAATATATGCCGATTTTCTGCTATTCCAATGGCTGTTTTTGTATTTAACCGATTTCTTAACAATAGTAGTTTTTCGTAAAAATGATTGATGGTTGGAGCAGTCGTTTTTTTATAACTTTCAAAGTCATCATGCTGCTCAGGTTTAATTTCAGGCAGATAAATTGGCCGCCCTTTACTTCCTCCGTAAGCAAATGTACGCGCAATTCCAATGGCACCAATGGCATCTAAACGGTCGGCATCCTGTACGATTTTTGCTTCGGTTGAAGTGGCAACTGTTTCAACACCAGCTCCCTTAAACGAAACCTGATCGATTATTTCAAGAATTTGCTCAGCTTCAGTTCCTCCAACATTCATCTTTTCTAACCATGTTTTTACTTTCGAGGTTTGCATATCGTCGTTTATTTTCCAGTCATCTACGTCATGTAAAAGCGCCGCCATCTCAATTATAAAGCGAGTTCCACCTTCAATTTCAGCAATCTTCAAAGCCAGATTCCGAACCCGGTGAATATGCCACCAATCATGTCCTGAACCTTCATTTGCAAAAATGCTTTTTACATAATTTTCAGTTTCAGTAACCATTTGTATTTCTGATATATTGACCATAAAAGTCTAAAATTAATCATTATTAACCTTTGCCAAGGTATAAAAAAAGTTAATCCAGAACAATAACAAAACCGCATATATCTGACATACAGCACAATACAATCAAGGGATCACAACTCATGATAATTGCACAGAACGTTTTTTTTCTACTTTTGCATAAGTAAAAAACAGAAAATTATTGTTGTTTCCATTTGAAATGCTAAATCGATAATATTAAAATGACAAAAACTTCAAAACTTACAATCCCTGCACTTTTCAATGCATCTGTAGAAAATTTTTCCGACAAAAAATCGTTGGTTTTTGTTGGTGAAGAAAATTATACTTACCGGCAATTAGGTACTGATGCCAAACTTGTAGCTACCTTACTTTCAAATTTGGGTATTTCCAAAGGCGATAAAGTTGCCATTTTAAGCTCAAACATGCCCAACTGGGGCGTAACATTTTTTGCTGTTTCATTAATCGGGGCCGTTGTTGTACCAATTTTGCCCGATTTTCACGACAATGAAATCAAAACAATAATTGAACATTCAGAAGCAAAAATAATATTTGTTTCCACTGGTTTGTTTAGTTGCTTGACCGATGAATCAAAACGACTTCTCGACCAAATAATTTTGATTGAAAACTTTTCGATTATACCAAAAAACGCAGCTACACAAGAATTTACCGAATTAAAACCTTCGCTGCCTAACGCTATCAAAGAATCGGTATTTATTGAAGTTGAAGAAGATGATTTAGCGTCCATAATTTATACTTCGGGAACTACAGGCAGTTCAAAAGGTGTAATGTTGTCGCATAAAAACCTTGCCTGGATGGCTCAGCAATTATATACGCTACAGGATGTTAAACCCAGCGACCGTTTCATTTCACTACTTCCACTATCACACACATTGGAAAACACAGTTGGTTTTTTACTCCCGATAAAATACGGGGCATCAATTCATTACCTTCGCAAACCACCCGTTCCATCGGTTTTACTGCCTGCATTGAAAGTTGTAAAGCCAACAATAATGCTGGTTGTCCCATTAATTATTGAGAAAGTTTTCAGATCGAAAATAAATCCGGTTTTTCAAAAAAGCCCCATCACCCGATTTTTATATTCGGTGGCTCCAACCCGGAAAATACTGAATAAAGTTGCAGCTAAAAAGCTCTACAAAACTTTTGGTGGCCAACTCCGGTTTTTTGGAATTGGAGGTGCAAAACTTGACCCAACGGTTGAACGGTTTCTAAATGAAGGTGGATTTCCATACGCAATTGGTTATGGCTTAACTGAGACTTCGCCACTCTTAGCTGGAGCGGTGCCATTTAAAACCAAAATAGGTTCAACAGGAGTCGTGATGCAAGGAGTTCAACTGCGAATTGCTAATGCCGACCCTGAAACCGGAGAAGGCGAAATTCAGGCAAAAGGAGAAAATGTAATGCGTGGTTATTACAAAGCTCCCGAAATTACAAGCGAAGTTTTTACAGAAGACGGTTGGTTCAAGACAGGCGACCGGGGATGTTTCGACAAACGTAGCATGCTATATATAAAGGGCCGAATAAAAACAATGATAGTTGGAGCCAGCGGCGAAAATATCTATCCCGAAGAGATTGAGTCGGTAATAAACAGAATGCGCTTCGTGCTTGAATCACTGGTTGTTGAAAAGAAAGGGAAACTTGTTGCAATGATTCATTTGAACATGGAAGAAATTGACAGCAATTTTAAAATCATGAAAGAAGAAGCACAACAATTTATTCAGGACAAATCGGAGGAAATTTTAAAGGAAATTCATAAAAAAGTGAACGAAGAAGTAAACAAATTCTCAAGGATTCAACAGGTTATATTACAAATCGATCCTTTTGAAAAAACTCCAACCAAGAAAATTAAGCGGTTTTTGTATGCCTGAATTAACAGTGAGTATTCAGTAACAAGTATGGAGATTTAAGAACACAAAACGAAAAGTCAAGAAACAGAAGGATTCAGAAAACAAGAAATATCGTTGTTTTAGCGGATAAAAATGGAAAGCCGGATTTACTGGCTTTCCATTTTTTTATTTTAGTTGAATTTAAAATGTTAATTTTGCGCTGATAAAAACGTGAATTGTTAATGGTTACTGAATCAAGATATAGTGCAAGAGGAGTTTCAGCATCGAAAGAAGATGTACATGAAGCAATTAAAAATGTAGACAAAGGGGTTTTCCCAAAGGCATTTTGCAAAATTGTTCCCGATATTTTGGGTGGCGATCCCGATTGGTGCAACATAATGCATGCCGATGGTGCCGGCACAAAATCGTCACTTGCATACCTTTATTGGAAAGAAACCGGCGATCTTTCGGTGTGGAAAGGAATAGCCCAGGACGCACTGATAATGAACGTTGACGACTTGCTTTGCGTGGGCGCAACCGAAAACATACTAGTTTCGTCAACTATTGGACGGAATAAAAACAATATTCCCGGTGAAGTAATTTCAACAATTATTAACGGCACCGAAGAATTACTTGCCAAACTTCGCGAACTTGGAATTAGTATTTATTCAACAGGAGGCGAAACTGCCGATGTAGGCGATTTGGTGCGCACAATCATTGTTGATTCAACAGTTACCTGCCGCATGAAACGTGAAAATGTAATTTCAGCCGACCAGATTACTGCAGGCAATGTAATTATAGGACTTTCATCTTCGGGGCAGGCAACCTACGAAACCGAATATAATGGTGGAATGGGAAGTAACGGTCTCACTTCGGCAAGGCACGATGTTTTTGCTAAATATCTTGCTGAAAAATACCCTGAAAGTTTCGATTCAATAGTTCCGGAAA
>JBFHJA010000081.1:0-12270 GCA_041596165.1 Draconibacterium sp.
ACCCACGGCATAAGTTTCTCCCGGTTTATCTGTACCTGGTTCTGCGCTTCTTGATTGGTGGCAGGTCGCACATAAGTTGCTGTTTCCTTTTAAATCCATAACGCCATTGGCTGGAGCAATAGGAACAACCGGGTCAATCATCCTTAAGGCATAGTCTGTTCCTTCAAAAGATTTATGTAATCCATGACAAGTTCCACATTCCCAGGCTGAAGGATTCGTAATATCGCCTAAAACTGAGTTAAATACAGAAAATTGGGTGAAACCCTCATGTGAATGACAACGGGCACAAGATTGGCGTCCACCAGCGTAATCAACAGCAATTGCACCTGCACTATGCGCTGACATTGCAAACTCGGCTTCTTTTGAATCCATGTTAGTGCCTTCGTGGCAAACCAAACAGGTAACCTGGCCATCAACTCCAGGACGCCCATCTGTTCCGTTGGTTCCATCTGTACCATCGGCACCTGCAGGTCCCATCGGTCCTTCCTTAACGCAAGATGTAGCGATAAATGCGCAGATAAATGCGAAAAAAACGAGCTTTAAAAATGAGTTGTATTTCATAACAATAAGATTTAATTAATAATTTTAGTTATAGAGCTTTTTACAGGAGATAAAAATACAATCGAAAGCCTTATGAATAACGGTGTTAATGGTGATATATAAGTTTCGGGGGAGTGATAAATGATTTTTTAGGAATTGACAAATATCAATTTACCCATTTTTGCTTATGTTAATGAGAGAACTTTCGTCCGTTATTTCTATCTCACTACCCTGAGTTTTAATGATATTGGATTCTTTAAATTGCTGAAGTATTCTAACAAGGCTCTCCTTTGTCATGTTCGACATATCAGCAAGTTCCTGACGAGAAAGGTCAATAGTGAACTTCGGTTTCTTGTAAATTTCGTTTTGCAGATAGAGTAAAGTTTCAGCTACACGGCCTGGCATATATTTCTGCGTTAAACTTACCATTTTCGAGAGTAAGTAGTTGTTTTGTTTGGTGTGGTTGCGGAGTAATTCAACAGCAAAACTGTTGTTCTCTGCAAAAAGATTGCTAAGTTTACTTGCATCAATAAGACAGCAAGTAACCGGCGTGAGTGCTGAAATTGTAAAATGTTGCACATTTCCGTTGAAGAGTCCACCCCCACTTATAAAATCTCCTCTGCCAATTATTTTTACAATCAGGTTTTTTCCTTTTTCTCCTTCAATAAATACTTTTGCCAAGCCATCTCTCATGCAAATAACAAAAGTTGACGATGTGTTTTGTTTGATAATTGTTTCCCTTACACTATATTTTATCTGCTGTTTTTTGTCAACCAAAAAGTGTAATTCTTTTTCTGTCAATGATTTGAAAATATTTGATTCGTTTTCGACAAAACAATTCATGTTGCAGCAACTTTTGCCTTTTTCACAATCAACACAATCCTTATTAGTTAAATTCGTCATATAAATCAATGAGAAATAAATAGAATGTACTTAACATTATATTAATTAAACAGTAAAAATCGATGGAAACTTAATAAAAATTTGACATATATCAATGAATCAATTGATATATTTTTTGGGGTTTGAAAAGATTCATTTGAGGGAGTTGAAAACAATAAACAGCAAGAAAAGTCTTTCAAATTCGACCAAAAACAAAGGATAATTAATTCTGTTTTTTTCAAATCAATCTTGTTCCTCTGCCGTTTGCTATGTTTTGGGCATTTGTAATCAGCACTTCTTTTACCCCTTTCTTTTTTGCATTGAATCCGTTTTCAAGTTTAGGAATCATACCTGCATTAATTACGCCTTCTTCTTTATATTCCTGAAAAAGGGTTGAATCCAATTCGTAAATTACAGATGTTTCATCATTTTGATCCAGCATCACCCCCTTTTTTTCAAAACAAAAAAACAGGTACACATTAAAATACCTGGACAATTCGGTCGCAATTTCCGATGCTATTGTATCGGCATTTGTATTCAATAACTGCCCATTTCCGTCATGCGTAAGCGGTGCAATAACAGGAATTACATTTTCGTTAAGCAGTATCCGCAATTCACGTGAATTAACATCGTCAACATCTCCAACAAATCCAAAGTCAATGTCGCCAACACCACGTTTTTTTGCTTTTATTAAACCTAAATCTGCTCCAGTCAATCCTAATGCATTACAATTCCTGGCTTGCAACCCGGCAACAATTTTTTTGTTGACCAAACCACCGTAAACCATTGTAACCACATCCAACATTGCAGCATCGGTAATTCTCCGGCCATCAACCATTTTGGTTTCAATGCCTAATTTTGTGGCTATTTCGGTTGCGGTTGTGCCACCACCATGAATCAATATTTTATGTCCCGATATTTTACTGAACTGATCCAAAAGTGAATTTAATGATTGACTGTCTTCAACTACTTTCCCACCTACTTTTATAATTGTAATCCTGTCCATAAATTTTGATACGTTTTAAAGGTTTATAAAGTTTTCAAGGATTTTCGCACCTACCGATCCGCTTTTTTCCGGGTGAAATTGGGTAGCATAAAAGTTGTCTTTTTGCAGAGCTGCACTAAACGGGTTAATGTAATTACAGGTTGCTATTGTATGTTTTCCCAGGCCTGCAAAGTAGGAGTGCACAAAATAAACATATTGGTTTTCGGTTTCCGCTGAAAAAATTCTGCTTTTTAAATTGGTTATCGCATTCCATCCCATGTGAGGTACTTTTGTAATAAACTCTTCTCCATGTTTGGGAATAAAACGGGTAACTTTTTCATCAAAAATTCCCAAACATAAGGTGTCATTTTCTTCGGAATGTGAACACATAAGCTGCAAACCAAGGCAAATACCAAGCACTGGCTGCTTCAGTGAAATAATCACTTTGTCAAGGCCCTGGTTGCGCAAATATTCCATTGTAGTGCTTGCTTCCCCAACACCGGGGAAAATTACTTTGTCTGCATTTCTGATTTTTTCGTGATCAGCAGTTATTTCCGCTTGCACACCTAATCGGTTTAAAGCATTATTAACCGATTCAATGTTTCCGGCGTTGTATTTTATTATTACGATGTTCATTCTTTTTTATTTCGATTTCAAAGTTCCGAGTTCAAAGAGTCAGTATCCTGTGACATGTAACTACTCTTTCAGCAACAACTCTATCACTTCCTTCATTTCATTAAATTCATCTTCTTTGTAAAGTCGGGTCATGTATGCTATTTTGCCACTTTTGTCGATTATAATATTGCGTGTTACACCAGCACCTTTTGCCGCAATAGTATAGAAAATTTTAGCACCTGGATCCAAAGCAAGCGGGTATGTAATTTTCATGTCTGCGGCAAATTTTTTTACTTTCTCCTCAGGTTCATCCATGTCAACGCCAAAAAGTGCAAAATTCTTATTGTTTTTATGTTTTTGCCAGATTTCACTTTCGATATGTGGCATTTCTTTTCGGCAAACTGAACACCAACTGGCAGTGAATTGCAACATGACTACTTTTCCTTTTAATTCAGCAGTATTAATTTTCTTGCCATCGGTAAGTTTGAATTCAATTTCAGGCATTGTATCTCCTTGTTTTACCAGATAACCATAATCAGCCGGAATATCTTGTTTTGGCACACTTGTTAACTGCGCAAAAGCTGAGAGAGCAAGAGAGGTTAGAAGCAGAACATTAAGCAGATATTTCATAAACATTGAATTCTTTAATATAAAATAAGGAATAGGGAAATAGAAAGTATAACCATTTCTAGCAACCACTCTTTATTTCCTGATTTTGAATTTCATTTCTCTTATTTTGTTATTTTTTTTAATTGAACACAACCGTTCGATTCTGATAAACAAGAATTTTACGCTGCAAGTGTTTATAAACCGCTTGCGAAAGTACAATTTTTTCTAAATCACGTCCTTTGCGAATCAGTTTTTCCACTGTATCAATGTGGCTGCAACGGGTAACATCCTGCTCAATGATTGGTCCTGCATCTAAATCTGAGGTAACATAATGGCTTGTTGCTCCAATAATTTTTACTCCTCGCTCATGTGCAGCATGATAAGGTTTTGCACCTGCAAAAGCTGGTAAAAACGAATGGTGGATATTTATAATTTTGTTTGGGAAATGATTTACAAAATTGCCTGAAAGCACTTGCATGTATCTCGCCAAAACAACAAAATTGATTTTCTTTTCTTTTAGAAGTTCAATTTCTTTTTCTTCCAGTTCAGATTTGTTTTGATTGGTTACCGGAAAATGATAGAAATCAATCCCAAACCGCTCTGCAACTGGTTTTAAAGTTTCATGGTTACTAATTATTAAGGGGATTTCTACATCCCATTCACCTGCAGTATATCGAGCCAAAATATCGAATAAACAATGTGGCATTTTTGACACGAACAATGCCATTTTCGGAATATCTTCAGTAAAATACAGTCGCCAATTCATGTTCAAAGTGTTGGCTATTAGTGTCTCAAAGTATTCGCCAATTTTTTCGTGTGGAATTGCAAATCCGTCCAATTCCCATTCAACCCGCATGTAAAATATTTCTTCTTTTCGGTCAACATGTTGGTCGAGATAAATGATGTTCCCCTTGTTTTTGTTCAGGAACTCGGTAACAGTTGCTAAAATACCCTGTTTATCGGGGCAGTGGATTAGCAAGATTGCCGTGTTTTTCTTTTCGCGAAGTGGTTTTATGGTTTTCATAATGGATTGCAAAGCCCCCTAAATCTCCAAAAGGGAGACTTTTTGTCACTGCAAAAAGCAGGATTTTTCGGAGAATTTAAAAATAGTTTATTTATGATTTCATTCATTTTATTATTGCCTGTTTTGTTCTCACCTATCCCTTTTTTGGGGTCGGGTGGAGTCTTTTTACAGCACCCCTTTTGTAGAGGGGAGTTCAAAGTTAAAAATATCTCGTTTTATTGCCATTTTTATGGCTTTTGCAAGCGCTTTAAAAATCGCCTCAATTTTATGATGTTCGTTTGTGCCTTCCGCTTTTATATTGAGGTTGCAGGCTGCGGCATCTGAAAATGATTTGAAAAAGTGCAGGAACATTTCGGTTGGCATGTCTCCCACTTTTTCGCGTTTAAATTCGGCATCCCAAACCAACCAGGGCCGACCACCAAAATCAATGGCTGCAAGCGCGAGGCAATCATCCATCGGTAAACAAAATCCATATCTTTCCATGCCAATTTTATCGCCAACAGCTTTTTTGAAAGCTTCGCCTAATGCAAGCGCTGTGTCTTCGATTGTGTGGTGTTCGTCAACTTCCAAATCGCCTTTTACATTGATTTTTAGATTAATTCCTGCATGACGACCGATTTGATTGAGCATGTGATCGAAAAAATGCAATCCTGTGGAAATTTCACAAACTCCCGAACCATCCAGATTTAGCTGGATTGAAATGCTTGTTTCTTTTGTTGTTCTTACAACTTCGGCAGTCCTTTCAGTGCTTGCAACACAGGCGTAAATATCATCCCAGTCTTCAGAAACCAAAACACAATGATTGGCCAATCCTTGTTTCTCCATTTCTTCCACCAAATCGCCATTGTTGATTAAAATTCCTTTGGCACCAAGGTTTTTTGCCAATTGAATATCGGTTAATCTATCGCCAATTACAAAGCTGTTTGCAAGGTCGTAATCGCCGCTTAAATACTTTGTCATCATTCCAATACCCGGTTTTCTTGTGGGTAAATTCTCATGCGGAAAACTGCGGTCAATTAAAATGTCATCGAATGATACTCCTTCGTTTTCAAAGGACTGAAGAACTTTATTGTGAGCCGGCCAAAAAGTTTCTTCAGGATAAGATGCAGTTCCCAGCCCATCCTGATTGGTTACCATTACCAATTCAAAATCTAAGTTCTTCTGAATGAAATACATATTCCTGAAAACTTTTGGCAGAAATTCAAGTTTTTCCAGCGAATCAATTTGTTCGTCTTCCGGTTCAAAAATCAGTGTACCATCGCGGTCGATGAAAAGTGCTTTTTTCTTCATATAATCTTTGGTAAAAACGTTCAAATATAATCTTTTAAGGCTTGAAGCAATACTATGTCTTCGTCCATTGTACCGATTGTAATGCGCAAACTGTTGTCGCACAAATGTATTTTCGAGCGGTCGCGGACAATTATTCCATTTTCAACAAGGTAATTGTATATTCCACGAGCATCAGTCATTGTTACAAGTAAAAAGTTTGCATCCGATGGATAAATCTTTGTAACGAAATGCAATTTGGCTAAGTATTTAGCCATTTTCTCGCGCTCTTCAACCAGCTTTTTAACCCAAACGTCAACTTGCTCTTTGTTGTCGAGTAATTCCAGCGCCTTTTGCTGGGTTAAAATATTGATGTTGTATGGATACTTTATTTTATTTAGAACCTGAATGATTTCCAATGCAGCGAATGCCATTCCCAGCCTGATTCCTGCCATTCCCCATGCTTTTGAAAAAGTTTGAAGAATTACAAGATTTGAGTATTTTCCCATTTCAGGCAGCAGGGATTTTCCCGGTGCAAAATCGATGTAAGCTTCATCAACTATTACAACTCCATTGAAATTTTGAATAATTTCAAGGATTGCCTCTTTATTCAAACTATTTCCGCTTGGATTGTTTGGTGAACAAAGGAAAATCAGTTTCGTGTTGCCGTTTACTGCTTGCAAAACTTGTTTTGAATCCAACTCAAAATCCTGGGTTAACGAAACTTTTATCACTTCAATATCATTTGTATCGGCTGCAACCTGGTACATTCCATAGGTCGGATTAATTGTAATGATATTGTCGATACCCGGTTCGCAAAATGCACGCACCAATAAATCAATAGGTTCGTCGCTGCCATTTCCAAGGAAAATTTGATTTGCCGGAATATTTTTTATGCCAGAAATTTTTTGTTTTAACTCTTTTTGCAAAGGATCGGGATAACGGTTGTAGGGTTCGTTAAACGGGTTTTCGTTGGCATCGAGAAAAACCATAGCATCACCCGAATATTCATCGCGGGCAGACGAATAGGGTTTGAGACTTTGTATATTTTTTCGAAGTAGGCTATTGATGTTCATTTTATATTGATTACGAATAATTTAATTTATTTATGATATTTTTAACTTTGTAATAAGAGTCCAACAATTTTCAGAGAACAAAACTACAGGTTTTTCTTTTTTTCGAGACAGGAAGAAAGAATGCATGTTCATGTAGTCAGTCCAGAAGGAGAAGCTAAATTTTGGATAGAGCCTGAAATAGAACTTGTTAAAAGCACAGGACTCAGCAAAAAGCAGATTAATCTGTTGTTGAAATTGATAAATGAAAAGCAAAATGAAATCAGAAATAGCTGGAAAGAACACTTTGGAAGTTGAGGTTACCAACATTTCAGTACATGGATTTTGGTTATTGTTGGGGGAAAAAGAGTATTTTCTTCCCTTTATTGATTTTCCTTGGTTTAAAGATGCCCGTATATCCGAAATATCGGATGTGTCATTATTGAACGACCAATATTTATTTTGGGAGAAGCTTGATATAGACCTTACTTTAAACATGATTCAAAATCCTCAGAATTATCCATTAATTTCCAAATAATCAAATCTCTTTCAATCTCAAACTTACAGCATTTTTATGTGCTTCCAGTTCTTCGGCAGATGCCATTATTTCTATTGCCGGACCTATATTTTTTAATCCATCTTTTGAAATTTCCTGAAATGTAATTTTTCGTAGAAAACTGTCGAGATTGACGCCACTGTACGATCTGGCCCAGCCATTTGTTGGCAATGTATGGTTTGTGCCAGATGCATAGTCACCCGCGCTTTCCGGTGTGTATTCTCCCATAAAAACTGAACCTGCATTTACAATTTTATCGGCAATTACGGCATAGTTTTTTGTGCTGATTATTAAATGTTCCGGGGCATATTCGTTAATTAATTCAATTTGGTCATTCAGGTTTTCCTGAACAATTAAAATGCTGTGTTCAAGTGTTTTTGAGGCAGTTTTTCCACGTGGTAATTCAATTACTTGTTTTTCGATTTCAGTTAATACTTTTTCAACAACATCCAAACGGTTGGCAACCAAAACTACCTGGCTATCAGCTCCGTGTTCGGCCTGTGAAAGCAAGTCGGAAGCTACAAAAGCCGGGTTTGAAGTGTCATCGGCAATAACCAAAACTTCCGACGGACCAGCGGGCATGTCAATTGCTACATCGTTCATACTCACCAACTGTTTTGCTGCCATTACATACTGATTTCCAGGACCGAAAATTTTAAAAGTTTTTGGAACTGTTTCGGTCCCAAACGCCATTGCACCAATGGCTTGAACGCCACCGAGTTTATAGATTTGGGTAACTCCCGAAATTTTTGCTGCATATAAAATTGCAGGATGGATTTTTCCTTGTTTATTGGGTGGCGAACACAATACAATTTCTTTACAACCCGCAATCTGTGCCGGAATTGCCAGCATCAAAACCGTTGAAAACAATGGCGCTGTACCACCGGGAATGTAAAGTCCAACTTTATCTATTGCAACAGGTTTTTGCCAGCAAGTAACACCCGGTGTTGTTTCAATCTTTTTGATTTCTGATTTTTGAGATGAATGAAAAACCTCAATATTTTTAGAAGCCTGGGCAATCGCATTTTTTAACTCACTGTCAACTAATTTTTCGGCTTCCTCAATTTCTTCTTTTGATACTAAAATTGAATCCAGATTAATACCATCGAACTGCAACGTAAATTTGGTCAATGCATTATCTCCATCTCTTCTGATTTCATCTAAAATGGTTTGAACTTTTCCATATAATTCAGAAATGTCGATTAATGGACGTTTCAAAATTTGTGGCCAGGTTGTTTTTTCAGGATTTACAAATGTTTTCATTTTTGAAAGACTGTTAGAAATTTAAACATGAGACGAATAGATTTGAGTATTATAAAAAGTAAAAACTAATTTCAACTCTTTAATTACCATTTTATTTTTCGTGCTTCCGACTTTCCCAATTTTCTTATTTGATACTCGATACTGAGATTAGAATATCATTTTTTCAATCGGAATAATCAAAATTCCTTCTGCACCTGCTTTTTTCAATAGTCCGATTTTTATCCAGAAATCATTTTCATCGATTACCGAATGCATTGAACTCCAGCCTTCTTCCGCTAATGGCACAACTGTCGGGCTTTTCATTCCTGGCAAAAGTTTGGCGATTTCCTGTATTTTTTGATTGGGAACGTTTAATAGAATATATTTCTTCCCTTTTGTACGTTGCACCGATTCTATCCTGAAAATTAATTCATCCAGAATTTCCTGTTTTTCAGGCGATAAATTTGGGTTGGCAATTAACAATGCTTCTGATTTCAACACTACTTCAACCTCTTTTAATCGGTTGCTAACCAAAGTTGAACCTGAACTTACAATGTCAAAAATTGCATCTGCCAAACCAATTCCCGGCGCAATTTCAACCGAACCCGAAATGACATGAACTTCGGCTGTTATATTATTTTCCGCTAAAAATTTTTTAAGAATAACGGGGTAGGAGGTAGCAATTTTTTTACCGTTGAAAAATTCAACTCCGGTATATTCCAATGATTTTGGGATTGCCAGTGAAAGGCGGCATTTGCTGAATCCCAGTCGTTTGGCGACTACCACATTTTCGCCTTTTTCCAGCATTTCGTTTTCGCCAACAATACCAATGTCGGCAACACTATCTCCTACAGTTTGAGGAATATCGTCATCTCTAAGGAATAATGCATCCATTGGGAAATTCCGTGATTCGGCAACAAGTGTCCGCCTTCCTATTGAAAGGTCAATACCTGCTTCCTTTATCAGTTTCATCGAATCTTCGTTTAATCTTCCTTTTGTTTGAATAGCAATTTTTAGTCTGTTTTCCATAATTATAAATTTTTATTGTTGTATCTATTTTTCTTACCCTCTGTTTTCGTCCTCAGTTCGTCAAGCGAACTTCCGAAATGGGGGGTATTAAATAATATTTCACTGAACTTTAAACAAAAAAGGCTTACCACATGGCAAGCCTTTTTTATAATATCGTTTTAATTTTAACAAAACAATTACAGCCTACCTTTCGATTGGTTAATTCCATGATGGCCGTGATGTAATTGTTTAAAATTCATTTTTTTTATTTTATTTTAAGACTGCAATTATAATTATAAAAAAGTATCCAACAATAACATTGACGATTAAATTATTATTAATAACAAAAAATTGATTTCAGCTTTTATTTTGAAAATTGCAATCGGTTGCATAAATTTGAACCGATACTAATTTGTAATATATCAGTAATGTTGAATTTAAAAATTAAACTTTAAAAACAAATGAACAAAATCATCTCACTCTTCATTTTATTGGTTGTGCTAAGTAGTTCAGTTTCTGCGCAAAAGTCGGGGAATGAAAAACTATTCAAATCTAAAACCATTAAAAAAGCCATGGTTACTGCACTTGACTGGCAGTTACAAAATCCGAAACATAACTTGACCGACTGGACAAACGGTGCGTTTTATGCTGGTGTTTTTGCCGCGTACGAAACTACGGGTTCGAAAAAAATATGGAATGCCATGTATGAAATGGGAGAAGCCAACCAGTGGAAACCCGGCCCACGCCTGCACCATGCTGATGATCATGCCATTTGCCAAACATATATTGATATGTACAGAGTTAAACCCGAATCCAAAATGATTCAGCCATTTGTTGATACCATGGATAAATTTATGGTAACTCCTTATGAAACAGGCGAAATCCGTCCTGTAACGTGGTGGTGGTGTGATGCCCTTTTTATGGGACCGGCGGCATTTATAAAATTAGGTGTTACTTTAAAAGACAACAGTTATCTGGAATTGAACGATAAACTTTTCAAAGAATGCTACGATTTGCTTTATGACAAAGAAGAGCATTTGTATGCCCGCGATATGAAATACAAATGGACTGAACCCAGTATTACACCTATAAAAGAAGCAAACGGTAAAAAAATATTCTGGTCGAGAGGAAATGGCTGGGTAATGGGTGGTTTGGTTCGCGTTATTGCTGAGTTGCCAAAAGATTATCCAACCCGTGATTTTTATGTTCAGAACTTTAAAGAAATGGCTGCAAAAATAATTAAGCTGCAACAAGCAGATGGTTTGTGGCGCGCCAGTTTGCTTGATCCTGATTCATATCCTGGAGGTGAAGCGAGTGGTTCAGGATTTTATTGCTACGCATTGGCATGGGGAATTAACAATGGAATTTTAGATAAAGCAACCTATTTGCCGGCAGTGGAAAAGGCATGGGTTGGTTTAAATGGTTTAATTCAACCTGATGGTCATGTGGGCTGGTGCCAGCCGATTGGTGCCGATCCGAAAAAGAATTTTAATGCCGAAAGTTGGGAGGTTTATGGTACCGGAGCATTTTTACTTGCCGGGAGTGAAATAATTAAGCTCGGAAAATAATTGTAATTTAAAATGTAATACAGATTTTCAGAAATGAAAAAATAGATAAAGCAAAAAGCCCCGGATTTCCGGGGCTTTTTGCTTTTTAAACCTATCAATACTTAACGATTCAGAAATTATTTCTGTTTTTCTGCTGTTAATTTCATTTCACCTTCAGGAGTTTTTGCGGCACCTGTCATTTTATTGCCTTCTATTTTTGCATTAATACTTATGTATTCATAATCAACATATAAACCGCCTTTTAGCTCGCCGTTTTCGTAAGTTAAATTTTTCATTTCAATTTTATAGCCATCAGCAAATTTTACCTCGCCAACTAATTTGCCTTCGTTTTCAGTAAAAATCAAAGTGCCTTTTTCATATCCGTATGGTGCCGATGGAACTTCGTATTTCCAACTACCCACTACATCTTCATTTCCTGCAGCAAGTGAAACGTTTACACTACCAATTACAGACACAACAACAAATGCAAGAATCATTAATTTTTTCATTTCGATTAATTTTTTTAATGTTATGAAAGCAAATTTGTGCCGGATATTTTTAGTATCCAAAAATTGGGGGTGAAAAGGTATATTTTGGGATGAATGAAAACCTTTCAGGATAAAAAGTCGAGAAACGGGGATGAATATTTCTCGGAAACGGGAATCGACTGTTCAAAGTGTTTTATTTTGATATTGAGCTTTTTCCCTTCCTTTTGCATAAATTCAACATTTGCCGGGTTAACCATAAACGAGCGGTGACAGCGGATTATGGCATTTTCTTTCAGCATTTCTTCAAGATTTTTAAGTGTGTTTCGTAAAAGTTTTCGCTGAACTTTGTTTTGCAGGATATAAAAAACCGAAACGTAATTATCTGTTGATTCAAGCAAAAGCAAATCATTGGCAACTACAGAAAATTTTATTTTGCCATTTTCATCTTTAAAAACT